>NZ_WQGF01000016.1:0-80497 GCF_013034545.1 Ruegeria sp. HKCCA5763 | reverse complement strand
TATAGTTGCTGCCCGACCCGGACAATGTCGCTGTAGCGTTGGTCAAAGCCAGATCACCCACCGAGAAATCGGTGCTGGGCTCGCTAAGAGTGATCGACGCTTGAAACGTACCGTTTCCGGTGGCTGTCAGTGCACCGATTGTGGCCGTCGGTTGGGTTGTGTCCACAAGCGTCCGTGTGTTGATTGGAACCGTGTTCGTCACACCGGACAGCGCGAATTCGTACCGAAAAAGCGGCCCGCCTGCGGTTTCCTGCGCTGTGAATACAAACCCCATGTATCCATCTGCTGCATAAGTCGAATCCGCCCCATCCTGGCTGATAATAGTCGGGTTGATCCAACCAAGCCCTGTCAGCGTGGCAGGCGTGATTGCTGGCAGCGCCGTAGATACGGATCCGAAGTTGTAAAACGTGCCTGCCGGGACAGCACCTCCAGCAGAAACGAAGGCCAAGGACAGTACTGGATTATTGGAAATCGCAATATTGCCGCCGCTGGGCGTAGGGTTGTTCTGCGCTATGAAATTGGTGCCAAGTGCTGCACCCTGTTTCGTTCCACCAAGCAAAAGCGCTGCAACCAGAAGCACGAGGCTCAAAAACCTCAACATAGCAGACCTTACCATTTTACCTCCTACAGCATTCCATGGGCGCCAAACAAAGAGTGGCTTGAGTCAAAACAGCAACCCAAGCGTGTCACCTCTTGTTCCAACAAGTAGAGACATCCCCAAAAAACCGGCCCCCATAAGCCGATTATCAAAACGTTAAAACAATTCTTATAAGTTGTATAGAATTTGAAGTTGCTCGACTAAGCACTTAGTGCAGCGAATGTGTTTTGCTTGTTTTGCAGTACATAAGCGCCACGCAATACAAATGGCTATTATTGAGGGATTTGGGCTTAAAACCACTGCATAGCAACGTACGCAGAAGCGGTTACAAAAGGACAATCGAACCCGGCAAAAACTAGCAAAATTGCAACAGTTGAAGGGATTTCGTCAGTCTTTGTCCGATCAGGAAACGCGCGTATTCATGCCAACTGCTAGCTGAGAACCACGCGCTTCCTGGCTTTAGACGACTCAATCAAAAGACGAGTTCCACAGTGCAGCTGCCCGGAAATGAAAAACCGTGGCAACATCTGCGGCTTTACTTTAGTCAGCCGTGCGGCCTTCGGTGTCAGACATGTCGAAATTCAGATATTTCGCCACTGTCTGAACGTCTTTGTCGCCTCGACCGCACATGTTCATGCAGATCAGGTGATCCTTGGGCAGATCCGGCGCAATCTTCATCACATGAGCCAGCGCGTGGCTGGGCTCCAGCGCGGGGATGATGCCTTCGGTCGCACAACACAACTGGAACGCCTCAAGCGCCTCTTTGTCGGTGATCGAGACATAATTGGCGCGACCAATGTCATTCAACCAGGAATGCTCGGGCCCGATTCCCGGATAATCCAGACCAGCCGAAATCGAATAGCCCTCAAGTATCTGACCATCATCATCCTGCAGCAGATAGGTGCGGTTACCGTGCAGCACGCCCGGACGGCCTCCGGTCAGCGAAGCGCAATGCTCCATCTTCTCGTTCACACCTTTGCCACCAGCTTCAACACCGATGATGTTCACCTCTTTGTCGTCGAGGAAGGGGTAGAACAGACCCATCGCATTCGACCCACCACCGATGGCAGCGATGATCGTATCGGGCAGACGGCCTTCGGCCTTCATCATCTGCTCTTTCGCTTCTTTTCCGATGATCGACTGAAAATCGCGGACCATCGCCGGATAGGGATGCGGACCGGCCACGGTACCAATGCAGTAGAACGTGTCGCGCACATTGGTCACCCAATCACGCAGAGCGTCGTTCATCGCATCTTTCAGCGTACCACGACCCGAGGTTACTGGAATCACCTCGGCCCCCAGCAGACGCATGCGGAACACGTTCGGGGCCTGACGCTGAACGTCATGCGCACCCATGTACACGATGCATTTCAGACCAAACTTGGCGCAAACGGTTGCAGTTGCCACGCCGTGCTGCCCTGCCCCAGTTTCAGCTATGATCCGGGTTTTGCCCATGCGCCGCGCCAGAATGATCTGGCCCAACACGTTGTTAATCTTGTGCGCGCCGGTATGGTTCAGCTCGTCACGCTTCAGGTAGATCTTTGCGCCACCCAGATGCTCGGTCAGGCGTTCCGCAAAATACAGCGGCGAAGGGCGACCAACGTAATTCGCCCAAAGATCATCCATCTCGGCCCAGAAGGTGGGGTCATCCTTGGCTTTGTTGTATTCCTCTTCCAGCGACAGGATCAGCGGCATCAGCGTTTCGCTGACAAATCGCCCGCCGAAGATGCCAAAGCGGCCTTGCTCGTCAGGGCCGGACATGAAGGAATTGAAAAGATCGTTGGCCATGGGTGTCTCCACTCGTCGTATCCGTTGTTCATAGGTTGTGGCGACAAGATTTGCCATGGGCAAAACGCATCATTCCGCAACCCGTATGTTTTGTCGCCAGACCTGAATTGCCTGTTCCGCAGAGGGCACGCCTATGCACGGAAAGTGGTAGAACCGGTTCACATCCGCCAGCCGATCGGCTGCCAGCATGACACGTCGATGAGGACCCGATTGTGCAAACGTCAGCATCGCCTCGATATCGTGCCAAACGCTCAGCGAAAAATAGAGCCCATCCTGCCGGAACACAGCTGCGTGCAGACACAACGGGTCGCCTTTTGCTTGCCTGTACGCCTGACCCGCGCGCCAGAAAAATTCGGGCGCGTTGTACCAGTGTCTCAGGGAAACACCACCTATTGCCGCCAACATACTGTCTTCCTCCCCAAACGGGGATACGCGGCAACTAAAGGATCAGATCACTGCAAAGCGGCTGCAAATTCGCCGATCAGGGTTGCGTCCTTTACACCCGGCGCGCTTTCCACGCCCGAAGAGACATCGACCTGCCGCGCGCCGGTCATCCTGGCAGCTTCAGCAACGTTCTGCGGCGTCAGACCACCGGCCAGCATCCAAGGACGCCGCCAGTATTTCCGACCGGCCAGCAAGCGCCAGTCAAACGCCAGCCCGTTGCCTCCTGGCAGTTCCGCGCCCCGAGGCGGCTTTGCGTCGATCAACAATTGATCGGCCACTTCGGAATACAGATCTATTGCGTCCAGATCCTCGGCCTCGGCAACACCTATCGCCTTCATCACAGGCAAACCGAACCGGTCCCGGACCTCAGAAACCCGTTCAGGACTCTCTTTACCGTGTAACTGCAGCATATCCAGCGGAACCGCAGACACGATGCTGTCCAGCTCTTCGTCAGTGGCGTTTACCACCAACGCCACCTTGGCGACGCCGGGCGGAACCATTTGGGCCAGTTCCGCAGCCTGCGAAACGTCCAAATGGCGAGGTGATTTCGGAAAGAAAACAAAACCGACATAGCCTGCCCCGGCCTCAACGGCTGCACGCACGTGATCAGATGCGGTCAAGCCGCAGATTTTGAACCTAACATCGGACATGGGAATTGGGCTCAGCTTGCCTCATCCAGAAGGGCCAGAACGTCATCTTTGCCCTCGTTTTGCTTTTTCTTGAGCTTGTTGACCTCTCGCTCGAGCTTGCGCACTTCGCTTTTCTTCGCGGTCGCGTCACGGCGATGCTTGTGTTCACGCATCCATTCCCAAATGAAGCCAATGATCAGACCGGCCACAACACCACCCAGAACCACCAGGAACAACGGAAGCGAAGCGGTCAGATTGAATCCCAACAACTCAGCCAGCGGATCCGGCATCAGCTTGAGTTCAACCGACTCAACATTGGCCAGAGACACCGAAATCAGGATGATCCCAAGCGTCCCAAGAAAAGCATATCGAATGTAGCGCATCATACGGTCAGGCTTTACCGTTCAATCGGTCCCTAAGCAACTTACCAGTTTTGAAAAACGGTACACATTTTTCCTCGACCTGCACCGTCTCTCCTGTGCGTGGGTTACGCCCCACACGCGCATCGCGCTTTTTGACCGAAAACGCGCCGAAACCACGCAGTTCAACACGATCGCCGCGGGCCATGGCGTCGGTGACTTCTTCGAACACGGTATTCACAATCCGCTCAACATCACGCTGATAGAGATGTGGGTTTTCGTCAGCGATTTTCTGAATCAATTCTGAACGGATCATGCGTGATACCCTCCCAGGCAGCCGGTGTGTCAGGTCTACTGATTTGACAGTATAGGAAAAAATCCGGTTTGGGGGAACGCATACTCTGCGCGCTGAGGCTTTATTTTGCCATATTCTCACGCGATTTTTTGCCGGACAGGGGTTTTTCCGCACTTAAAGCGCAAACATTACCGAAATTAACACGGCCGATTGGAAAACCTTGATTCGCAACAAAAACGGCCCCGCGCTGAAGCGCGAGGCCGAAAAGCTTGTTTGGGATGTGTCCCGGAATTAGTCGCCCGACTTCAGCGCTGCACCCAGGATATCGCCCAGCGACGCGCCCGAATCGGAAGAACCGTACTGTTCCACGGCCTCTTTCTCTTCGGCGATCTCGCGTGCCTTGATCGACAGGCCCAGACGGCGGGTCTTGCTGTCAACGTTGGTGACGCGGACGTCGACCTTGTCACCGACCGAGAAACGCTCGGGGCGCTGTTCGGCACGGTCACGCGACAGGTCGGAACGACGGATGAACGACTTCATGCCTTCGTACTCGACCTCGATGCCGCCATCTTCGATTGCGGTCACTTCGACAGTGATAACCGAGCCACGTTTCACGCCGCCCACGGCTTCGGCGAACTTGTCACCGCCCAGGGCTTTGATCGACAGCGAAATACGCTCTTTCTCGACATCCACTTCCGAGACAACCGCCTGAACGACGTCGCCTTTGCGGTAGTTCTGGATCGCATCCTCGCCACGCTCGTCCCAGGACAGATCCGACAGGTGAACCATGCCGTCGATGTCGCCTTCGAGGCCAATGAACAGACCGAATTCGGTGATGTTCTTGACTTCGCCTTCGACCTCGGTGCCCTCGGGGTGAGTTTCTGCAAACACTTCCCATGGGTTGCGCTGAGTCTGCTTCAGGCCCAGAGACACGCGACGCTTGGCGCCGTCGATTTCCAGAACCATGACGTCGACTTCCTGGCTGGTCGAAACGATCTTGCCGGGGTGGACGTTTTTCTTGGTCCAGGACATCTCGGAGACGTGCACCAGACCTTCGACACCGGCTTCCAGCTCGACGAACGCGCCGTAGTCGGTGATGTTGGTGACGCGACCCTGATGGACCGAGCCCAGCGGGTATTTCGCAGCAACCAGATCCCACGGATCTTCCTGCAGCTGCTTCATGCCCAGGCTGATGCGGTGGGTTTCTTTGTTGATCTTGATGACCTGAACCTTGATGGTTTCGCCGATCGTCAGGATCTCGGACGGGTGGTTCACACGACGCCATGCCATGTCGGTGACGTGCAGCAGGCCGTCAACGCCGCCCAGGTCAACGAATGCACCGTATTCGGTGATGTTCTTGACAACACCCTCGACGGTCTGACCTTCGGACAGGTTGCCGATGACTTCGGCGCGCTGTTCGGCACGCGATTCTTCCAGGATTGCGCGGCGCGAAACAACGATGTTGCCACGGCGGCGGTCCATTTTCAGAATCTGGAACGGCTGCTTCAGACCCATCAGCGGGCCAGCATCGCGCACAGGGCGAACGTCAACCTGCGAACCGGGCAGGAACGCAACTGCGCCACCCAGATCGACAGTGAAGCCACCTTTGACGCGGCCAAAGATCGCACCTTCGACGCGCTGGTCGTCGGCATATGCTTTTTCCAGACGGTCCCATGCCTCTTCACGGCGGGCCATCTCGCGTGAGATGACGGCTTCGCCACGGGCGTTTTCTGCGGCGCGCAGGTAGACTTCGACCTCGTCACCAACAGCGATTTCAGGGGCTTCGCCGGGATTTGCGAATTCTTTCAGATCAACGCGGCCTTCCATTTTGTAGCCTACGTCGATGATGGCCTGGCCGGCTTCGATCGCCAGAACCTTGCCTTTGACAACAGAACCCTCTTCGGGTGTGTCCATTTCGAAGCTTTCGTTAAGGAGGGCTTCGAATTCCTCCATGGATGCGTTAGCCATGTGGCGTTGTTTTCCTTTACAGTACGTTTTTGCTGGCCGAGCGGTTGTCTCCGCCGGTCTTGTTTCATGATGCCGTCTGGCGTGACCCGGTGCACCCCTGAGCAAACAAACACAAAGGGCCGAGGTAACCCGGCCCTGCTCAGAAACGTCATCCGGACGTTGACCGCCCTTGTATCGACAGCGCGCGTATAGGCGGATTCCTCGACATGTGCAAGGGTAAAGCCCATGTTTTCAAGGTTCGGCAGGTCTTTTCAGAGGGCTGTTCAGCGTTTGGCGCTCCAAACCCCGGCATCGCGCTGCAACATCGCCTGTTCTATCTCATCCAAGCGCATCAACGCGGCAGACGGATCGCGTGCACCTCCGGCCCGGTTCCATATTTTCTGAGCGGACACCGGGCTCCACGGCAAACTGGCAGCAGCCAACCATTGCCGCAACCCCGGCGGCAGCGAGTCATAAACCTGCATCGGTGCAGTTTCTCTTTGCCGACGTTTGAGGCCGGTCCGCAGATTTCGGCGGAATTTGCAGCCGTGATCTGACTGTCTTTGCAATGCACATATCCTTCACATTCATTATGTAATTACATAACGATAATAGGTTGCGCAAGTGCCTACTAGGCTGCTTTTTCGCCCACCCAAGACGAGCTTGAGGCAGGGGCGTTCACCCCAACCTTCATTTTTGCCAAAGTGGGTTCTGCCCCGGGCTCAAAGGGCCTCTAGAACAACTGCAGATCTTTTGCACCGCTTTGGATTTCTGCAAAGTTCGGCATGTTCTGAATCCTAACAGGCGCTGGCGTGGTGCCGGGCATCGCAACAGTCGGTTGCGCTACCTTCGCCTTGCCAAAGGTAGGGCGCTCCAGCTCGCCGCGGATATCGCGCAGCAGCGTTTTGTGGTCAGGCATTGATCTGATGATCTGAGCAAGATCTTCCTTCGCGCGCTGCATACCCTGATACCAGATCACCTTCTTCAATGGTCGCACTCGATCCCGGATGCCTGGCCCATAACCCGTATCATAGACCTGCTTGCCCAACAGAACCGTCTGATACACGCGGTGGTCAAAAAGCGTGGCGAATTCCACATCGTGATCCATTGGCAGGCGGTGCTGCCATAGCTCCAAATTCTCGGCCAACCGGTCCGGCACCTTCATCTGTGTCCGCGCATCAATCCAATAGGGATCGTCCGTGCGATTGCCCAAACGGTAGTGCAGGCAGATAAACTCCAGCACCTCGTTGTACATCTTGTCCATCTGCCGATTATATCTTGCGCGCAGCGATGGCTCGATGGCGCGCGTTGGCAAATGCTCGGCGAACCAGCGCACCGCATGATCAATCATGTGGATCGCGGTACTTTCCAGCGGTTCGATGAACCCGCCAGACAGACCAATAGCGACACAGTTCTTGACCCAGGCATTGCGCACACGTCCAACGCGCATCGGAATGACACGCGGCGTCAAACCCTTGCCGCTGTCCCCAAGCCATTCGAGGTACTCATCCGCCGCCTGATCATCGGTTCGATGCGCCGATGAGAACACATACCCCGTGCCCACACGGTTGTAGAGCGGCACCCGCCATGTCCAGCCCGCGCCAAGTGCGGTGGATCGTGTCAGGCTCTCGATCTTTTTCGGATTGGGATGTTCGATCTGCAACGCCATGGCGCGATCATTGGGCAGGTAATCCGAGTAATCCAAAAACGGCTCGCCCAGCGCCTTGTTGATGATCAATCCGCGGAAACCAGTGCAGTCAATAACCATCTCGATGTCATGGCGACCCCTACGCTCGAGCGTCAGATGGCTGACATTGCCCTGTTCATCCAGTTCAACTGATTGCACCTCATCCCGGATATGTTCAACACCTCGATCTGTGCAGACCTTGGTCAGCATCCCGGCAAATTTCACTGCATCCAGATGGTAAGCGTAACCAAACCGCTGCTCAAACTCGGGCTGGCCCAACTGTCGTGCGCCCTTGCACAGCCGACCCAGATCGTCGTGCGGCGAGATTGACTGGGTAAAGTCCCGATCCCCATTGCCGAACCGCAGGAAATACTCGGCAGCATCCAAACCTTCCAACATCTGGCCGTGTGCAAAGGGATTCACATAGTCGATACGATTACCCTTGCGGTCCTTGTTCCAATTGCAGAACTTCACGCCCAGCTTGAAGGATGCGTTGGTTTCGCGGAAAAAATCCCGCTCTGTAATGCCTGCCTGGCGCAGCGTCACAGGCATGCGGGGCACCGTGGCCTCGCCCACCCCGACGGTCGATATATTGGGGCTCTCAATCAGGCAGATCCGTGGGCGATCTTTTTGCGACGACGTTCGGGAAAACACCATGTCCAGGATCAGCGCGGTCATCCATCCCGCCGTGCCGCCGCCCACGATGGTGATTTGGTTCAGACGATTATTCATGTGGTTTTGTCCCTGTTGGCTCGGGGGATTTTGCAGCTGCTTCCCCCTTTTTTGGGGTTATTTGGCAGCTTTCCCTTTTTTGCTTGAGGGAAACTATAACAGCTTTCCAGCGTCCATCTAGGGCTTATCGCGGCATATTGCGCACGCATATGCGACCGGCTTGAACCGTATCTGCGGGTAAGCGACTTTTCTTGGCGGGCACGACGCGATCTGTGGCATGTGGAATCTTTCCTGGCCGCGCAAATAACGCAGCAGAGCGGTACGAATGAAGCGGATTAAGATAAGGACATGCGCTGGGTTCAGGCGCCGGTCAGATTTCTTCACCCTTCTTCAAAAGCTCTTCGATCAGGGCACGTTGCAGATCCGTACTGTCACCCCCACCAAATTCCGCAGCCCCGCCGGAATAAAGCGTGCCATACGTCTTCGCGATATTCACCGTCTGCGCCAACCCCGAGATTAGCTGATCCTTTTCCAGCAACGACAAAGGGTGGATAAACGCAGCCCACAATATGCCATTTGCAATCGCATAACGCGCGTCCAGAGTGCTGTCGAAATTGGCCTGCATCACCCGGGTCAAGTCTTCTTCGGACAGATCTGCGGCATTGCCGACCGCAACCATGGCTCGCATCCGATCTGCATTGATGTCAGTGATGACCAAAACCTGAACACCGGCCACTGTCATCTGAAATCCAGGCCCATGGGGCTGTGCTTCGGGGTCCAGTGCAAAAAGGATATTACCCAGCCGCTCGTATGTCATTGGAGGCTCGGCATTTAGGCCATCAGGCGAGGCTTCGGGCGCGACCTCCTGCGCAGCAAGGCTTCCGGCGGCGAAAATCAGAAAGATGGCTAAGCGAAACATGAGGTCACTCCTGCAGACATGCTTTGACAATAAGCAGTGAAGCTCAAACTGGCCAAACAAAGCTTAGTGATCTGCGAAGCCCAATAATTCTGTCAATTGTACGATCTGCAAAATAACGCGTTCTTTCTGAGATTACACGTTCAGAAGCTTAACCTTAACTGTTTTTCATCGGTCGACACACCGGTCGGTCCGAAACTGAAATCAAAAGGAAAACCACTATGAAATCGCTCATCCTGCCCGTTCTTGCGGCTGCTGTCGCCCTATCCACACCGGCCTTTGCCGCTGACGAGATCAACGTCTCCAACGGCATCTCGGCCGCAGGTGCGCCGCTGGCCGCGCACGGCGTTGATCTGGTTGCACTGGTCAATGAAGGCAATCCCGTGGAAGGCTTCGCAACCCACTCAGCAACTTATGACGGTGCTTCTTACTACTTCACGACCGCAGCTAACCGGGAAGCGTTTGAGGCGAACCCGGCGGCTTTCTTGCCGCAGCATGGCGGCTTCTGCTCGTTCGGCGTATCAGTTGGCAAGAAATTTGACGGCGATCCGGATCAGTACCTGGTGGCAGACGGCAAACTGTACCTTTTCCTGAATGCTGAAACCCGCGCAGCCTTTCTGAAAGACGTTGTCTCTACGGCAAAAACTGCTGACGATCAGTGGGCAAACATCAAAAGCGTTGCCGTGGGCGAGCTGTAAGAGCCAAACCTTTGCTCGCGGCGTCAGTGCGCTGCGGGCAATTTTTCGTTGATGGCGTCTAGCGCTTTTGCCAATGCGGCCTCGATACTCAGATCTGTTGTGTCCACCTGAACCGCATCTTCCGCAGGTTTCATCGGAGCAGTGCTGCGCTCAGCGTCGCGCGCGTCGCGTTCTTTGACATCTGACAGAACCTGTTCGCGCGTCACGTCAGCACCCTTGGCGCTGAGCTCAAGATACCGGCGTTCGGCACGCACTTCGGCGCTGGCCGTCACAAACAACTTCACCTCGGCATTTGGACAAATCACCGTCCCGATATCACGCCCATCCAAAACAGCCCCCCCAGCCCTACGGGCAAAGGCGCGTTGAAAATCCACCAACGCGGCGCGGACCTCGGGAATGACCGCTACTTTGGACGCGGCTTGTGCGATTTCGGCAGTGCGCAGATCGCCTTGCGACAATTCTTCGGCGGTCAAAGCCTTTGCCGCGTCGACAGGATCGACACCCTTCAAAACACGTCGACCTACCGCACGATAGAGCAGCCCTGTGTCCAGATAGGCAAACCCAAAATGTGCTGCAACGGCCTTTGAGATTGTGCCCTTGCCTGCAGCCGCAGGCCCGTCAATCGCGACTGTGAAGCTCACGAGCGTTCGACCTTAGCACCCAGCGATGCCATCAACGGTTCAAAAATCGGGAAAGACGTTGCAATCGGGCCGCCATCGTCCACGCTAACTGGCTTCTGCGCGCCCATGCCCATCACCATGAAAGACATGGCAATGCGGTGATCCAGAAAGCTTTCGCAGGTGCCGGCCCCGGGAACGTTGCCGATACCCAGCCCTTCGACCGACCACCAATCGTCACCCTCATTCACCGTCACACCGTTTGCGCGCAGGCCACGCGCCATGGCGTCGATGCGGTCGCTTTCCTTGACGCGCAGCTCTTTTACACCGCCCATCATCGTGGTGCCGGTTGCGTTGGCCGCAACCACGGACAGCACAGGATATTCATCGATCATCGAAGCCGCGCGTTCTGGCGGCACGGTGATCCCCTTCATGTTCGGCGAATATTTTGCACGCAGATCGGCAACAGGCTCGCCACCCTCCTCGCGCTCATTCTCGTAAGTCAGGTCTGCACCCATCTCACGCAGTGTGGTGAACAGGCCAGCGCGGGTCGGGTTCAGGCCAATGCCGGGCACTAGCACATCCGAGCCGGGTGTGATCAGCGCAGCGCACACTGGGAAGGCCGCGCTGGACGGATCACGCGGCACGGCGATAACCTGCGGCTTCAATTCAGGACGTCCTGTCAGGGTAATGACACGACCTTCATCGGTATCTTCAACCGTGATCTCAGCACCGAAGCCAGCCAGCATACGCTCAGAATGGTCGCGGGTCGCTTCTTTCTCGATCACAACGGTTTTGCCGGGGGCATTCAATCCCGCCAGCAACACAGCAGATTTGACCTGGGCCGAGGGTACGGGCACTTCGTACCGAACCGGCACGGGGTCTGCCGCGCCCACGATGGTCATCGGCAAGCGTCCCCCGGACCGACCAACCGATTGCGCGCCAAACAGGGCTAGAGGGTCAGTCACCCGTGCCATAGGGCGTTTGTTCAGGCTGGCGTCGCCCGTAAAGGTCGCCGTGATCGGAGAGGTTGCCATAGCGCCCATGATCAGTCGCACGCCGGTGCCTGAGTTGCCGCAATCGATCACCTGATCCGGTTCGGCAAATCCGCCAACGCCCACGCCATGCACGGTCCATTCCCCGCCACCGTGATCCGTAACCTCAGCCCCAAAGGCCCGCATCGCCTTGGCCGTGTCCAAAACGTCTTCGCCCTCCAGCAGGCCCGAGATCCTGGTCTCACCCACTGCCATCGCGCCAAGGATCAGCGATCGGTGCGAGATCGACTTGTCACCCGGCACCTCGGCCGTGCCGGTCAGCGGGCCGCAGGGATGCGAAGTCATCGGGTTGGGCGTACCGTGTCCGGACATGGGGGCTCCTTTTGCGCTATCAGTTCAAGGCGGATTAGCGAATTGGAGCGGCTTGGTCCAGCGGCAATGAGCGCAAAGCGGTCTCTCAGGCTTCACCCAGCCATTTCGCTGGGTTTTCTTCGGCGATCTGCCGGAAAATCTCCTCGCCCAAGATGTTGCGCAGCCGGAAACAGACCGCCTTTTCTGACAGCGCTTCTTGCCGGGTCATGTAGTAATCTGATCCAAACAGGACACGCGACCTGAGGCGCTCACCTTCTTCATCCTCGCCGGTTAGAAAAATGCGCAAGAAGGGGGCGTAATCCTCGAACTGGAACAATGTGTAAGAGATATCCGTCCAGAGGCCCGGGTAATTTCCGCTGCCGATCATCTGCCGGATCGCCACTTGCCAGTTCCTGTTGAAGGCGTCGTCCAGCGGGTTCTTGCGATCCGGATTGACATAGGCGTCCCAGTCCCGCTGCCCGCCAAAATGCGCCAGGCAAATCCGTAGCTTGGGATGAGCACGCATTACGGGAATAAACGCCTCTGGCTCGGTATAGCGGTCGGCCCAATAGTTCGAAAGATAGCGCCCCTGAACGCCGCCGCGTGAGCAATGCGACATGACCGGCAGGTTCAACTCTTCTAACCGTGGGTAAACATGCTGCATTAGAACCGGATCGTCCGGTGCGAATCCAAGACGCGGATAGAGTTTTAGGCCGCGAAACTTCAAACCATCGATGGCCCGCCAGAGTTCTGTGGCCTGCGGGTCCGCCCGCGGGTCAATCGTTGCAAAGGGTATCACTGATCGGCCGACCTCGGGGTCGCCAGACAGCTTCGCCAACTCGTCATGTTGCGCGCTCAAGGAAACCTCTGGCGTCCCAAAGCCAAAGGCTGACATCTCCATTGGCAGGACGACAAAGCGGGTATCGCTCGGATAGTGTCGCCTCAGGTTGTCCAGAATATCTCGCTGGCTGCCCGCGTCCGTTTCCTGCTGAAAGCGATAGAGCCTGTCCAGTTTCTCGGCGGCTGTATGCTGACCAACCACACGGGCACCAAATGCCAGGGCTTTGATCAGCCAAGGCATCTTCTTGAATGGCCTGAGCGCCGGATAAGGGTAATCCTCGGGCACATGGCGCGCGTGAAACAGGTGCGTGTGGCAGTTCGTGATCCGTATGTCAGACATGGCAATCCTGGAAAAAACAATGCTGAAATGCGTGCTCCGCACACAGACTAACATAGTGTTCAGGATTACAGAAATTTGAAACTGATCAGGGTTCAATCCGACGGAAGGTCAGGTAATGTGGCACCCGCCCTTCCCGCAGGGCTTTTTGTTCGTATCGGGTTGAAATCCAGTCATTCCAGGGCTCACGCCAATCCGCTGGGCGTTCCGCCAGCCATTCGAATCCCGCGCGTGGAACTTCTTCCAGCGTTTGGCGCACATAGTCGGGAATGTCGGTGGCAACGCGAAAGATCGCACCCGGCTTCAACACCTTTGCCAATGGCTCCAGATGTTCAGGCGTCACAAAACGGCGGCGATGATGGCGGGTCTTTGGCCAAGGGTCCGGATAGAGCAGGAAGGCGCGCGAGATGCTGGCTTCGGGCAACACATCGAACAGATCGCGCGCATCGCCGGGATGTACAGCCAGGTTCTCGACCCCCGCTTGCCGGATTTTACCCAGCAGCATCGCAACACCGTTGATATAAGGTTCTGCCCCGATGATGCCGATATCCGGGTTGCTTTGCGCCTGATGCACCAGATGTTCACCGCCGCCAAAGCCAATTTCAAGCCAAACAGGCTTGCCTCCGAACAGCCCATCCAAGTCCAATGGGTTGCGTTCGGGGTTGGTTTCCCAATCCACGGCACCTGGCGACAGCGCGGCCAAGTCTTCATTCAGATAAGTCTTTTGGCTGGGCTTCAGGGTCTTACCCTTGAAGCGGCCATAGAAATTTCTGCGCGGGCGTTGTGGGGTCTCGGTGCTCATGGCGGTGGCCATACTGCGCGGGCCTTGGCGTTGCAAGTGCGCGACGTGCCCGCAACAAAAAAGCGCGCCCGACAGGCGCGCTTTCTTTCTGTTTGGATCAGACTGCGGCTTTCAGCGCGTCAACCAGATCAGTGCGTTCCCAGCTAAAGCCGCCATCTGCATCAGGTTCACGCCCAAAATGGCCGTAAGCTGCAGTGCGCTGATAGATCGGCTTGTTCATTTGCAGATGCTCACGAATGCCGCGCGGTGTCAGATCCATGACCTGCCCAACGGCCTTTTCGATAACTTCATCTGAAACGTGACCTGTTCCATACGTGTCAGCATAAATCGACAGCGGCTTGGAAACGCCAATCGCATAGCTCAGCTGGATCGTGCAACGCTCTGCCATGCCAGCAGCGACAACGTTCTTAGCCAGGTAACGTGCGGCATAAGCAGCGGAACGGTCCACCTTGGTCGGGTCTTTGCCCGAGAACGCGCCGCCGCCATGCGGGGCCGCGCCACCATATGTGTCAACAATGATCTTGCGACCGGTCAAACCTGCGTCGCCATCCGGGCCACCAATCACGAATTTGCCCGTCGGATTCACATGCCATTCAGTATCAGCAGACAACCAGCCTTCGGGCAGAGTTTCGCGAATATAGGGTTCAACGATTTCGCGGATGTCATCGGATGTCAGCGCTTCATCCAGATGCTGCGTCGACAAAACGACCGAGCTTACGCCGACCGGCTTGCCATCATTATAGATGACGGACAATTGTGACTTGGCATCGGGGCCCAGCGCAGGTTCGGCACCGCTTTTGCGCACTTCGGCCAGACGACGCAGGATAGCGTGCGAGTACTGGATCGGTGCGGGCATAAGCGCGGGGGTTTCGGTTGTGGCGTAACCAAACATGATGCCCTGGTCGCCTGCACCTTCGTCTTTGTTATCCGCAGCATCAACACCTTGTGCAATGTGAGCGGATTGTTCGTGCAGCAGGTTTGTTACCTCGACGGTTTCGTGGTGAAACTTGTCCTGCTCATAGCCAATGTCTTTGATACAATCGCGGGCAATCTCTTCAATACGACCCATGTAGTCGTGCAGCTTGTCTTTATCCGACAGGCCGACTTCGCCGCCAATAACGACACGGTTGGTCGTGGCAAAGGTCTCGCAGGCCACACGTGCTTCGGGTTCTTCATTCAGAAATGCGTCAAGGACGGCATCCGAAATGCGGTCACAGACCTTGTCAGGGTGCCCTTCGGAAACGGACTCCGAAGTAAAAGTATAGTTCTGTCGGGACATAAATGTGCTCCATTAGGGTTTCTCTGCCACGCCAGGAAGCCGTTGTGACAGGTCAAAGACGCATACGCCCACGTGCAGGTGCGGTCAATCTCTAATAGTTCTCGCGCAAGCGAGCACTGAATAGGATGATGGCGCCAAGAAACAAAAGGATCACAAGAACGGCACTGTCTCCTGTCCGCGAATAAATAGTCGACTGTTGCGGCAATGGAAGGACGGCATCGAGATATCCGCCCTCGCCCAAAGACAAAGAGGCCGTGACACGGCCCAGAGGGTCGATCATGGCCGATATACCAGTATTCGCTGAACGGATCATCGGCAGGCCCTGTTCGATCGCCCTCATCCGAGCTTGAACCATATGCTGATACGGGCCAGATCGGGTTCCGAACCAGGCATCATTGGTGATCTGCAAAAGGAAATCCGCCCGCCCCGATGCACCGTTTACATCTTGTGGAAAAACGGCTTCGTAGCAGATCAGCGGCAGAGCATTCCCCAGCTCTCCCATATCCATCAATTCGGGGCCAGGGCCCGCGCTGAATCCATGGCCCGTCGTTGCTGCCATTCCGTGAATGCCAAAACGCCCCAACAGGTCGCCGAAAGGAACATATTCTCCGAAAGGGGCCAGATGGTGTTTGTCATAAAGCCCTGCCTGCTGCCCGTTGGCATCAAGTTGGATCATCGAGTTGAAAATCCTCGGCCCGTCTCCGCGCTGTATGCCCAGTACAACCGGGGTTCCCTGCGCGGCATCTGCAATCGCGGCTAAAAACGGTTGTGCACTGCCAAGCCAAGCGGGCACAGCAGTTTCAGGCCAAACGATCAGATCAGGCTCTGGCCGGGCGGCGGTGTACTCAATCTGCCTTGAAAAGAACAAAGGGGCGTATGCCGGATCCCATTTTTGATGCTGAGGCGCATTTGGTTGCACCACCCGAACGACGTGCGGTCCGTCGTGAACCGTTGGCCGTATCGCGGCATAGCTTAACGCGACGACGGCCAATCCGGCTGTAAATACCAGTGACTGCACCAGCCCTCGAAAAGGTCTGGGGTGCATCATTGCCGAACCGATTGGGAAGGTCGCAGCGAACGTCAGGGCGTTTAACCCAAACGGCCCGAACAAAGACAGCAATTGCGCCACTGGTGTTTCGATCCAGACCTGCGAAACCCCTGCCCAAGGGAAACCGGTTAGCACGTAGCCTCGGGCCAGTTCAGCCAAGGACAGGGTAACGATCAAGAGCAAGCTTTGGCGAAAAGGTGACGCGCCCGGGCGGCGAGACATCCAAAAAGAAACGGCCCAGAACAGGGCGAGGCCACCTGCCATAAATAACAGCGCAAACGGTGCCATCCAGGCGTGGCGTTCCGCGTCCACCTGAAACGGCTCGATGATCCAACTAAGCGCATGCGCGAAATAGCCCGTCGCAAATACCCAACCTATCCAGCCAGCCCGCGCGCGGGTTTCACTGGCCAGAAAAATCGGTACGATCAGGATCAGAGACAGGATAGTAAGTGCCCAATAGCCATAAGGCGCCAAACCAAACCCCGCCACTCCGCCAAGCATGGCGACGGCCAGTAACCTCAGCGGGAAAGGCCAGCCCCGCGTGGGGGTCATGCAGCGATGTCCGGCAGCATGACGCGAAGCCTTTTTATACGTCGCGGATCAGCGTCGATGACTTCAAATTCCGGTCCTTCAGGGTGGATCACAACCTCTCCCCGTGCGGGCACACGGCCCGACAACATGAAAACCAAGCCGCCCAGAGTATCGATTTCTTCTTCATCCACGTCTTCATGGCTGGTCAGCGAGCGGCCAATCTCGGCCTCGAAATCCTCAAGAGGGACACGGGCCTGAACGACATAACAGCCGGGCTTCTCTTGCACCCAAAGCTGATCTTCATCTGCATCATGTTCGTCTGCGATTTCACCTACGACCTGCTCGATCAGGTCCTCGATGGTCAGCAGGCCATCAACGCCACCGTACTCATCGATCACCAACGCCATATGGCGTCGCTCCGTCTGCATTTTGGTCAGCAGAACGCCGATCGGCATTGAAGGCGGCACGAAAAGCAGCGTGCGCAGCATCGAAACGAGATCAAAGTTGCTACCTCCGCCATTGAACCCATGAGTCAAGGCAAAGTCTTTGAGGTGGACGAACCCCAGCGGCGTATCCAGCGTGCCTTCATAGACCGGGATTCTGGAAAGCCCGCTTTCGCGAAAGACATCCGCCAGTTCATCCTTGGAGATCGTCGAAGGGACTGAAATGATTTCTGCCGTAGGAATGGCGACATCTTCCACGCGCATCCGACGCAGGTTAATCATCCCTCGGGATTGGGGTACCGTTGCATCCTGCCCGTTCAACACCGGTTGCGGTTGGGACTCATCACCCGAAAACGCATCTATGATCCTTGAAAAGAAACCGCTTTTCTCTTCGGTCGCATTGCTGCTGTCCTGTGGTTGCGCGCTGTGCGCTGCCCTAGAACTGCCGTCTGTCTCGCCCATTATCCTGTTCCAACTGATCGGGTCATCTGACCCCTTCATACCTTATATGGGTCATCGATACCTAATTTGCCAAGTATCTCGACCTCAATCCCCTCCATCAGGGTGGCATCGGGATCACGAATGTGATCATACCCCAGTAAATGCAACGTTCCGTGAACAAGCAAATGGATCACGTGATCGTCCATCGCCTTCCCAGCCTCCGCCGCCTCACGCGCGCAGGTGTCGAAAGAAATCGCGATATCACCTAAGGGGATTTCACCTGTAAAGTCCGGCTCCGGTGAAACCGGCTCCTGACCCGGCTCTTCCGGGGCCAGATCCTCGGCTGGCCAACTCAGAACATTGGTGGCACTTGGCTTGCCGCGAAACTCTGTATTCAGGTCTGCGATCCGCGCATCGTCGCAGCCCAGAACGCTGACTTCACAGACCTCAGAGTCCAGCTCGACAAACGTCAAAACAGCAGAAATCGCCTTATGCGACAAAGCCTCAAGACCTTGCCACCGATTGTCTTCGACAGTGAGTTCCAGCTTCATCTTACCGCACATCAGCCCTTGCAAAGGGCCTTGCACTCAACTGGTATCGCGGCCCGCATCGGCCTCATACGCTTCGATGATGGCGGCGACAAGCGGGTGACGAACGACGTCTTTTGAGGTGAAGTAGTTGAAGCTGATATTTGGTATCGTTTTCAACAACCTTTCAGCATCCGCCAAGCCTGACTGCACCCCGCGCGGCAGATCAACTTGCGACCTGTCGCCGGTAATCACCATACGACTACCCTCACCCAAACGGGTCAGGAACATCTTCATCTGCATGGTCGTCGCATTCTGCGCCTCGTCCAGAACCACAAAGGCGTTCGCCAGCGTTCGACCGCGCATGAATGCCAGCGGAGCGATTTCGATTCGTTTTTCCTCAATCAGCTTGGCCAGTTGCTTGCCCGGCAGGAAGTCGTTCAGCGCATCATAGAGCGGCTGCATATACGGATCGACCTTGTCCTTCATGTCACCGGGCAAGTAGCCCAGCTTTTCACCCGCTTCGACCGCTGGGCGGCTCAGGATGATTCGATCCACGTGGCCGCCGATGAACATCGAAACACCCACAGCCACCGCCAGATACGTTTTCCCCGTTCCCGCAGGACCAATGCCAAAGGCCAACTCGTTCTGGAAGAGCGACTGAACATAGGCCTTTTGGGCATCCGTGCGCGGTTCAACCAGTTTCTTGCGGGTCTTGATCTCGACCGATCCGCCCTTGAACATTTCAAGCTGATCGCCGTCGCGGGAGCCAGTGCCTTGTTCCGAGGCCCCCATGCGGAGCTCGCGATCTACATCCGCAGCCTCTACCTCGCGCCCACCTTCCAGGCGAGTATAGAGCGACTGCAGAACCTCCACGGCGTGTTTCTGAGCATCTTCATCCCCCATGACAACAAGCTGATTGCCACGACGTACAATCTGGACGGAAAGCTTGCTTTCAATATCCGTCAGATTGCGGTCATATTCACCACACAGGTCAATCAACAATCGGTTGTCGGGAAATTCTACAAACGCCTCGCGCTGGGGCATTTCATCTTGCGGTGGGGTCAGGGCACCGATGGCCAATCCGTTCTCCTGTCTTGGCTGTTCACCCCGAGCGTAGACAACAAAACTCGGTGGGCGCAAGCCACAGTTTCAAAAATTAGTGCTTGGATGACAAAACAGCCGAAATATGCCGTTCGGGTCTACATCAAAAGGTGTAGTTCAGCCCAAATCTCAGGCCGCCATATTTAGGTGTCGACTTAGTGGAAAACCCCGAGCTGAACGCAATGGTTTTCGAGTCGAATTGGACGTACTCGTATTCACCGGTAATCGACCAGCTGTCGCTCAGTTTATGTTCGGCCCCGATGCTGGCCGAGTATCCGTTCCGCCGATCAGTAACCGCGAAATTCTGCGTCGAACTCCCTGATGTGATGCTGTTGGTCGTGTCAACGTCACCCCACAAATAGCCGATGCTGACAAAGTACAGGATTCGTCCGCTGCGGTTGGTCAGACCATTTCTAAACCGGATCGCCAGCACATCTGACACCTCGGTCCCACCCTGAACATCGAAACCTCCAATCCGGGCACCGACACTGTCATCGAAGGATCCGAGCTGATACCCGATTTCAAAGCCATATACGTAATCACGGCCACCTCTGGCGGGCAGGATGCCGCGCCAGCCTCCACGAATCTCTCCGTAAGATCCGGACAAATCCTGTTCGCCGATATCGAACAATCCGGCGGGTGTCCTGAGGCCGAAACGATCATCGCCACCCGCGCCATACCCACCGGCCAAACCCAGATAGAAAGCGCTGACGTCGCTGCCGAATCTGGACGGGCTGATCACTTCGGGTTCCGTCACAGTTTCCTTCAGATCACCTGCTATTGTCGCACTGGCAAGAAGAGTGGCAACCGATGCCGCAGGCAATGTTCTGCCAAGTTTTGAAATCCTGAAGTTCGTAAGGGTCGTCACTCGTGCCTCCATAACTCCGGCCGCAAGATTGGCCTAAAACCGTTTTTTGCACGCAAAACTTCACGCCCGGAAAAACTTGGCCCTTCTCCGAACATAGTTCCCAGCGATAAATCAAGGGTAAATTTTGGAAACAAACACCAATTATGGTGGCTGGCTGGTGGATATTTGACGATCTACAGCAACTCACCTGCCAGTGAATTTGCACCCGACTCGGTGATCCGAACTTCTTTCAAATCTCCAATCGCGATCTCGAGACCTTTTACGTGAACCGAATGAAGATACTCGGATTTTCCGACCATCTGTCCGGGCAGGCGGCCCGGCTTTTCGAACAGAACACGCACAGTACGGCCCACCATGGCATCCTGAATTTCCCGCTGATGCCGAGTGATCAGTGCTTGAAGCCTTTGCAACCGTTCATCCGCCGCCGCAGGGTCCACTTGGGACCGTTCGGCCGCTGGCGTTCCGGGGCGGGTCGAGTATTTGAACGAATATGCGTAGCCGTATTTGACCGCTTCGACCAAATATATGGTCGCCTGGAAATCCTCTTCCGTCTCTTCGGGGAAACCGACGATAAAGTCGCCGGACATCACAATATCCGGGCGCGCCGCGCGAATTCTTTCGATCAGACGCAAATAGCTTTCGGCCGTGTGGCTGCGATTCATCCGCTTGAGAATGCGGTCCGAGCCCGACTGCACCGGCAGGTGCAGGTAAGGCATCAGCTTGTCGCAGGTGCCATGTGCCTCGATCAGATCATCGGCCATGTCGTTGGGGTGTGAGGTAGTAAAGCGAATCCTCTCTAACCCGTCGACCTTGTTCAACTCCCAGATCAGACCGGCCAAAGTCATGTCCCCGTTCGGGCCCGCGCCGTGATAGGCATTCACATTCTGCCCCAGCAGAGTGATTTCGCGCACGCCGCGCTCAACCAGATCATGCGCTTCGCGAATAATGCGATCAGTCGGGCGGCTGACCTCAGCACCACGTGTATAGGGCACGACGCAGAAGGCGCAGAACTTGTCACAACCTTCCTGAACAGTCAGAAACGCCGTCGGGCCTCGCTTGGCCTTGGGGCGGTTCTTTAGCTTCTCGAACTTGTCTTCTTCGGGAAAATCCGTATCCAGCGCCTTTTCCCCGGCGCGTGTCTTGGCCTCCATCTCTGGCAAGCGATGATAGCTTTGCGGGCCAACGACCAGATCGACCAGAGGCTGGCGGCGCATGATCTCTTCACCCTCGGCCTGCGCGACACATCCCGCAACGCCGATTTTCAGATCCGGCTTCTCGGCCTTCAGACCCTTGAACCGACCCAGTTCGGAATACACCTTTTCCGCGGCCTTTTCGCGAATGTGGCAGGTGTTCAGAAGGATCATGTCCGCATCATCGGGCGTTTTGGTTTCAACATAGCCCTGCCCGCCCAAAGCCTCGGACATGCGCTCACTGTCATAGACATTCATCTGACAGCCATAGGTCTTGATAAACAGCTTCTTCGGTTCAGACATGGATCGGGCCTTTGCATTCGCGGGACCGGCGTCGTCTATATGCTTCGAACGCCGCTTGCAATGCGGGCGCAATTACCCGAATTTGGCGGGACTTTCCAGCAACGCAAAACCGAAAACACGCGATGAAGTACAAATCCCCGGACCATTTTCTGAAATCGGGTCAGACTGCATTGGCCAAAGGGCCCATCGCATTGATTTTTGCAGAAGACGAAGTCGAGCTGGACAGCACCGTGCGGCATCACCTGAGGTTGGGGTTCAAGTCGGTGCTTGTGTTTATGCCTCAGAACCTCGCTCTCGACCCGGAACTGGCCGATCACGTGCATCGGATCACGCTGAAATGCACGCCCCGAACCGTGGTGTTTGACACCATAAACAGGATTATACAGGCCGCGCCCGGCCTTTGGATGTATTACTGTTACAACGCCGAATACTTATTCTTTCCCTTCTGCGAAACACGTAGCGTCGGCGAAATGCTGGCCTTTCACAGCGAAGAACGGCGCCATGCCATGCTCAGCTATGTCATCGACCTTTATGCTGATGATCTGAGCGCTTTTCCCAACGGAGTCGCTCCCGATCAGGCACTGTTCGACAGCACGGGCTATTATGCCCATACCCGCCACGACCCAAGCGGCCAACCGTTGGATCGCCAGGTGGATATCTCGGGCGGTTTGCGCTGGCGCTTTGAAGAGTACATTCCATACGAGCGCCGCCGTATCGATCGGATTGCCCTGTTCAAATCGCAAAAAGGTTTGGTGCTACAGCCTGACCACACGTTCAATGAACCGGAATACAACACCTATTCCTGCCCCTGGCATCACAACATGACTGCGGCCATATGCTCTTTTCGGGCGGCAAAAGCCTTGAAGAAAAATGCAGGCTCCACATTCGATATTCCCAGTTTTCGCTGGCGAAACTCGGTGCCGTTTAAATGGCAGTCCCGCCAGCTCCTGGATCTGGGTTTGATCGAATCAGGTCAGTGGTTCTGAGGCTCTTCAGCGTTGCAACAGCATAGGGAACCAATCCTCGCGCAGGCGCTGACCCGGTGTCATGTCGTGACCGGGGAACGGGGGCGAGGTCCGGCCCGGGCGTTCAACGTAACGCGCGTCATCCCCGACCAGTCGCAGCGAGAATGCACGGCGACGGCTGTCCGACTGATTGCCTCGCGCGCCGTGCAACGTGCGATAGTTGAACGCCATGGCATCACCAGGCTCCATTTCGAATTCAACAACCCTCATGCCTTCGGCATCTGGGTCCGGGACGGGAATGTACTGGCCTTCATCCGGGAAGAACCCCTCCTCTGACACCCAACGGGTCGGTAGAACTTCTTTCTCCCATTGATGCGATCCGGCGACACAGCGCAGCGTTGCCTGCCGCACCGTATCCAGTGGAGACCAGAAGCTGATGGTCTGTTGGCCCTCAACAAAGTAATACGGCCCGTCCTGATGCCAGGGGGTGGCCATCGATGTGCCTGGCTCTTTGACCAGCACGTGATCGTGGAACATCTGAACGCTTTGCGATTGCATCAGATCAGCTGCGACCTCGGCGGCGGGCGACTTTTCGATGACCTCACGGAACTGGGGAATCCGGGTCCAATTGCAATAATCATCAAAGAAACGCCCTGTTTCGCCGGACTTCTTGTTTTCAGACGCATAAGGGCCGGGCTCAGCCATATTTGCCGCCACGCCGTCGCGCAGTTGATCGACATAATCAGCGAACAATCCCTTGATCAGGACAACGCCATCTTGCTGATAGGTATCGATCATCGCTTGAGAAACAAGTGGGTGAGGCATCCGGGTCTCCTTTGGCTATGTCCCGGTTTTGATCCGAACATGCATTCTGTTCAAATCATATCTTTCGAAGTTATAAATAACTTCATGTTATATATTTCACTTCGCCAATACGAATACGTCTGCGCAATCGGGCGCCATGGCAGCCTCTCGTCGGCGGCGCAGCACCTGAATGTGTCGCAACCCGCCCTGTCTACTGCGCTGACACGTGTTGAAGAACATATTGGCCATCCGCTGTTCTCCCGCCGCCGGGGTGCAGCCATGGCTCTGACCCCACAGGGGCGCAGGTTTATCGAACAGGCCGAGGCATTGTTGAATGACGCAGCCCGAATCGAAACGTCTGAGACCCCCACACCGGGAATGACTCAATTGCGGTTGGGGTGTTTCACGGATCTCGCCCCGTTTCTGCTGGCCCCCGCCCTGCATCAATTGCGCGTTGCTTTTCCAAATCTCGCGATCAGCTATGTCGCCGCGTCCTTCCAAGGATTGTTGAATGGCATGATCGCCGGACAGATCGACATTTCGATTACATATGATCTGACCATGGATGCCGGGTTCGCCCGTGCAAAACTATTTGACAGCAGACCAAAAGCTTTGATGTCCCCGGACTATCCGTTGGCATCAACGAATGGTGTTACCCTGGCAGACGTCGCGACCCACCCCTTGATCCTGTCAACCGAAGGGCTTTCGGCGCAACATATCCTCGGCCTGTTTCGTCGCAAAGGTCTGCGCCCAACAGTCGCGCACCGTGCAGCGTCACTGGAAATTCAGCGCAGCCTTGCTGCTCATGGAGAAGGAATCGGAATCAGCTATGCCAGCCCGCCTAGTCCTGTCAGCTATGACAACCGGCATCTAATCGGCATTCCAATCACCGACCCGGATGCCGCAGAGTCTGTTGTACTGGCGCGCCACGGCACAGGACCCGCCGACCCGGTTATTGATCAGGTCGAACGCGTTCTAACAGATCGTTTGAAGCAGGATTGAAGCCCTATTTCTTGCGCAGTCGGATCACTACGTCGACTGACGCGATCTCGACCCCTTCGGGCGCCTCGGGCAAGCGATGAATCACCAGCTGATCCGAGGGCGCATCACTCAGACGGGCCTCGTCTTCCCAATAAAAATGGGGGTGATCGTGGGTATTGGTGTCGAAATAGCTTTTCGATCCATCCACGGTAATTTCCTGCAGAACGCCTGCATCGCAAAAGGCACGAAGGGTGTTATAGACCGTTGCAAGGGAAACGGCATCACCGTTTGCTTTAGCGGATTCAAACAGGCTTTCTGCAGTCACATGGCGATGACGACCATCGCCCACCAAAAGCTCAGCAAGCGCCACACGCTGACGCGTCGGCCGCAAGCCGGCATTCACCAGCCAACCCGTTGCTATTTCCTGGCTCTGAGGTGTCATCTGTCCGATACCCATAGTTGCTGCTTTTATTTATAGGGGCGCATAGTTGGGAATTTCAAATGAAATTCATTCGCAAAGATGGGTATACGCACAATATGATGTGGCGCACCACTCTTGCAGGACCTTGCAAACGGGTGATAGACGAGGCCAGATATAAAGACAGACCCTCGGCAGGAAAGGCGGCAGAATGGCCCAGTTCCCTAGCAGTTTTGACAAAGATGATCTGCTGAAATGCGCCCGCGGCGAATTATTCGGCCCCGGCAACGCACAATTACCCGCCCCGCCGATGCTGATGATGGATCGGATCACCGACATCTCGGGCGATGGTGGCGCGCATGGCAAAGGCCATGTGGTGGCCGAGTTTGATATTACGCCGGATCTTTGGTTCTTTGACTGTCACTTCCCCGGCAACCCGATCATGCCGGGCTGTCTGGGTCTTGACGGCCTGTGGCAGCTCACCGGTTTCAATCTGGGGTGGCGCGGCTGGCAAGGACGTGGGTATGCGCTGGGCGTAGGCGAAGTTAAATTGACCGGAATGGTCCGCCCCGACCGCAAAATGCTGACATATTATGTCGACTTCACCAAAGCCGTTCAGACCCGCCGTCTGACCATGGGTGTGGCGGATGGCCGGGTCGAAGCCGATGGCGAAGTGATTTATCAGGTTAAAGACATGAAGGTTGCACTGTCGGAAAGCTGACCCCAGCTCTCGGACACGTCACAGAAAACGAAATACAGGAGTACGCTTATGCGTCGCGTCGTCGTCACCGGTCTGGGGGTTGTCTCCTCCATCGGGAACAATGCCGAAGAGGTTCTGGCCTCGCTTAAATCAGGCAAATCCGGGATCGAGGCCAACGAGCAGATGGTCGAACATGGTTTTCGCAGCCAGATCGCCGGGACGCTCAAAATCGACGTGGCCGAGCATGTAGACAAACGCACCCTGCGCTTTATGGGCCCTGGCGCGGCCTATGCCCATATCGCCATGAGCCAGGCGATTGCTGATTCCGGCCTGGGTGAAGATCAGGTGGTGAACCCACGCACCGGTCTGGTGGCGGGCTCTGGCGGGCCATCCACCAGCGCCATGCTGACGGCACATCAGACGGTTCTGAAAAACGGCGCGACCAAGAGGATCGGGCCGTTTGCCGTGCCGAAATGCATGTGCTCGACAATATCAGCAAACTTGGCAACGGCGTTCAAGATCAAGGGCATCAACTACTCGATCACATCCGCCTGCTCGACCTCGCTGCATTGCATCGGCAACGCTGCAGAACAAATCATGCTTGGCAAACAGGACGTGATGTTTGCAGGCGGTGGCGAGGAACTGGACTGGACGCTCTCCTGCCTATTCGACGCCATGGGCGCAATGTCTTCGAAATACAATGACACGCCAAAGAAAGCCTCGCGCGCGTTTGACGAAAACCGCGACGGTTTCGTGATTTCCGGCGGCGGCGGCATCGTTGTTCTGGAAGAGCTGGAGCATGCACTGGCACGCGGCGCAAAGATCTATGCCGAAGTCACCGGATACGCGGCCACTTCGGATGGCCATGACATGGTGGCTCCGTCCGGCGAAGGCGGCGAACGCGCCATGCGACTGGCTCTGGGCACCCTTCCCGAGGGCCGCAAAGTGGACTACATCAACGCGCATGGCACCTCGACCCCAGTTGGTGATGTGGGTGAGGTTGAGGCCGTGCGCCGTATCTTTGGCGAAGGCAACGTGCCACCGATTTCATCGACCAAGTCGATGACCGGGCACGCCCAAGGTGCAGCAGGTGCGCTTGAAGCGATCTTCTGCCTGCTGATGCTGGACAATGATTTCATAACGCCGTCGATCAATGTCGACACGCTTGCCGGGGGCATCCTGCCCGGTGAAATTGCGACCGAAGTGGTTGAAAACGCAGGATTGGACAGTGTCATGACCAACAGCTTCGGCTTTGGCGGCACCAACGGGTCCATGATTCTGTCAAAGTATAATGGGTGAAAGTGATGTCGGATCTTCTAAAAGGTAAACGCGGCCTGATCATGGGCGTGGCCAATGACCGCTCAATCGCGTGGGGCATTGCCAAAGCCATGCACGAGGCTGGTGCCGAACTGGCATTCACCTACCAGGGCGAAGCGTTCGGCAAGCGGCTGGAGCCCTTAGCCCAAAGCCTCGGCAGCGATTTTATGGTCGATGCGGATGTTACCGATGACGAATCGCTGGACCGCGCATTTGATGAACTGGCCCAGCGCTGGCCAACCATCGACTTTGTCGTCCACGCCATCGCCTATTCGGACAAATCCGAACTGACGGGCCGTTTCCTGAACACCACGCGGGCAAATTTCAAACACTCAATGGATGTGTCGGCCTATTCCTTCATCGAAGTGGCGCGGCGCGCCTACCCGCTGATGAAGGACAATGGCGGTTCACTTTTGACCCTGACCTATCAGGGATCAAACCGTGTTGTTCCGAATTACAACGTCATGGGTGTAGCCAAGGCGGCCCTGGAATCAGCAACCCGCTATCTGGCCAATGACCTTGGGCCAGACGGCATTCGCGTGAACGCGATTTCACCTGGGCCGATGAAAACCCTCGCCGGTGCGGCCATCGGCGGCGCGCGCAAGACCTACAAGTTCTGCGACCAAAACGCTCCGATGCGGGCAAATGCAACGCTTGAGGCTGTGGGTGGAACCGCTGTCTACCTGACTTCGGATGCAGGGTCCTGCACCTCGGGCGAGATTATCCGCGTTGATGGTGGCTTCCACGTTCTGGGCATGCCGCAGCCTGACTTTATGTGACTATATCTTTCCCTGCCGCCGCCAAGTTTTCACCATCTTTGGGCGGCAGGAAACTGATATGAGCAAGCTAGATCAAATCATTGCGAACAATGCGCGCACAACAGCCGGTCGAAGAAAGCCCGGTTTCCTCAGCCAAAGGGCCCGAGTCCTTTTGTTGACGCTGACATGTATGCTGTTGGCGTTTATCTTCTTTACTCAACCGCAAGTCCGTACGGCGATCGAAACGTTGATCGGGTAAGTCCCGGGCCGGAAAACCGGCCCGAACTGAGCATCAGTTGATCGAGACGACCTCAATTTCAAAAACCAGATCCTGACCCGCCAATGGATGGTTAGCGTCCAACGTCACGGTCGCCTCGTCTGCGCCCACCACTGTCACCGGCACGGCCTGTCCATCCGGAGCCTGCATTTGCAACTGCGTTCCGGGCTCAAGCGGAATGTCATCGGGAATGCCTTCGCGCGGAATTTCCTGACGCATCGCCGGATTAATGGGGCCATAGGCATCCACACAGGCAATCTCGACCCGTTTTTTGTCCCCTAAGGACAGGCCGGGCATGGCGCTGTCCAAGCCGGGAATTATCTGGCCAGATCCGACCACAAACTCCAACGGATCGCGCCCCTCTGAGCTGTCAAAGGTTTGGCCGTCCAGCAGCGTCCCGGTGTAGTGGATGCGAACCGTGTCGCCTTGTTTGATTTCGGTCATCGTGGCCTCCGGCCGTTTTACAGGATTGAGCGGCCAACCCTAGGGCCTGATACGATCTTGTAAACCCTTGGCTCTTTCACCCCCCTCATTGTTGTGCCAACCTGCGCGCGATCAGAGGAGGATCATATGCCGATCACCACCTGTGTCTTCGACGCTTACGGAACACTTTTTGACGTTGCAGCAGCAGCCCGCCAAGCTGCGGACGAACCGGGATTTGAGGCCCTCAAAGACAAATGGCCCACGGTTGCGGGTCATTGGCGTCTCAAGCAATTGCAGTACACATGGCTGCGCGCCGTAGCCAATGCACATGCCGATTTCTGGGACGTGACACAGGACGGGTTGGATTGGGCGTTAGACGCCACTGACCTGCAAGGCGACCCAAGGCTGCGCCAACGCCTGCTTGATTTGTATTGGGAGTTACAGGCCTATCCCGAAGTGCCCGACATGTTGAAGGCCCTCAAGGAGGGCGGGATGCAAACGGCAATCCTGTCAAACGGATCGCCGCCAATGCTGAATGGCGCGGTGCAATCTGCCGGAATCGGCGATGTGCTGGACGATGTTCTGTCGGTAGAAAGCGTTGGTGTTTTCAAACCTCATGCCCGGGTCTACGATCTGGTACCGGAACGGTTCAACTGCGCGCCTGATGAGGTGTTGTTCGTCAGTTCAAACGGTTGGGACGCCGCCGGCGCCAGCGGGTACGGCTTTGTCACCGCCTGGGTCAATCGGGCTGGCGAACCGATGGACCGCCTGCCGTGGACACCTGCGCATGTGCTGTCCGATTTGACTTCGATCCCAAAACTGGCGGGGCTTTGATGTCAGACTTCACAACCACTGACGGCATGCGCATCTATTTCGAAGACACCGGCACGGGCACGCCGCTTTTGTGTTTGGCTGGCCTGACCCGAAATAGCCGCGACTTTTCGTTTTTTGCGCCCCATGCGGCTGACTTGCGCATGATCGCAATGGATTACAGGGGGCGTGGTCGTTCGGACTATGATCCCGACTTCATGAACTACAACATCTTTCGTGAATCGCATGACGCGATCGAACTGCTGGATGTACTGGGGATCGAGAAGACTTTTGTTCTGGGCACCTCGCGGGGTGGTCTGATCGCCATGGCCCTGGCCGCAAGCCATCCCGAACGCTTGTCCGGGGTGATCCTGAATGATGTTGGACCTGTCGTTGAAACGTCTGGTATCGTCAAGATCATGGCCTATGTGGGGGCACAGCCGACTGCGCAAACCTATGATGAGGCCGCTTTGACTCTGCAAAAGGTAATGGAACCTCAATTCCCCGGCGTTTCCCTGGAAACCTGGCGCATGCAGGCCGAAATTCAGTACGAAAAACGCGACGATGGGTTGGCGCTACGCTACGATCCCGCACTACGCAAGGCGCTGATCGAACAGGCTGCAAGCGGCGCCACACCTGATCTGTGGATGTTCTTTGAAGCCCTGCGCGAGATTCCGACAGGTGTAATACGGGGGGCAAATTCCGACGTTCTGAGTGCCGACACAGTTGCCGAAATGCACGACCGCCATCCGGGCCTAATCTCAACCGAAGTTCCTGATCGTGGGCATGTTCCGTTTCTGAACGAACCCCAATCCTTGGATCTCATACAAAAGGTATTGAAGAGCGCCGCATGAGCACAATTGAGATGATCGAGGCCGCAGCAGAACGGCTAAACGGACACATCCGAAAAACACCGATCCTGTCTTCGCCCTTTCTCGACAAGCTTGCCAGTCGTCGGGTTTTGGTCAAACCAGAATGTTTGCAACATACCGGCAGCTTCAAGTTTCGCGGGGCTTGGTCGGCCATTTCGGCACTGAAAGAGGCCGAACGCCAGCGCGGTGTGATTGCGTATTCCTCGGGCAACCACGCACAAGGCGTTGCAATGGCGGCATCAAAGCACGGCATTTCTTCGGTTATCGTTATGCCGTCGGACGCCCCACAGTTGAAGATCGAAAACACCCGCGCGCTTGGGGCCGAAGTTGTTCTTTATGACCGTGCGAATGAAAAGCGAGAAGAAATTGGCGAAGCCATCGCGGCGGAGCGCGGACTGACCCTGATCCGACCTTATGACGAACCGCTGGTTATCGCAGGCCAAGGCACCACCGGCCTTGAAATCGCCGGTCAAGCCGCGGATTTAGGTATCACTCAGGCAGACGTACTGGTCTGTTGCGGCGGGGGCGGCCTGACCTCGGGCATCGCCCTGGCCCTAGAGAAACATGCGCCGAACCTGCGCGCGCGCCCTTGTGAGCCAGAGGGGTTCGATGACGTCAAACGCTCGCTGGCCTCAGGACGGATTGAAAAAAACAACGCAGCTTCGGGTAACATCTGCGACGCCATTCTGACGCCACAACCCGGAGACATCACGTTTCCGATTCTCAACCGCCTGTGCGGTCCGGGCTTATCCGTCACCGAAGAAGAAGCTTTGCGCGCCATGGCCCTGGCCTTTCTGCGCCTCAAGATCGTTCTGGAACCCGGCGGCGCGGTGGCTCTGGCCTCGGCCCTGTTCCGAGGCGACCAGATCGAAGGCGATGACGTGATCGTTGTTGCATCTGGCGGCAATGTCGATCCGGCAGTATTTTCCAGGGCGTTGGAATTCCTGACCTGACAGGGCTGCACAAGATGTGCATGTTGCACCCCAAAAGGTCATGGCGACAAGGAAGCCAGTCATGAAGATCGCTGATCTGGGCGACGTGAAATTGAATTACCGCATCGACGGCCCAACAGACGGTGCGCCGTTAGTCTTTGCCAATTCCCTAGGAACCAACCTGCACTTGTGGGACGCTGTACTGCCACATCTGCCAGCAGAGCTGCGCATCATCCGATACGACAAACGTGGTCACGGGCGGTCCTCGGTGCCGCCTGCGCCGTATTCGATGGGCGCATTGATACGCGATGCAGAGGCATTGCTGGATCACCTGCAGGTCCGCGATTGCGTCTTCGTTGGTCTGTCCATTGGCGGGATGATTGCACAAGGGCTTGCCGTCAAACGCATGGACCAGATTCGTGGTCTGGTTCTATCAAACACTGCCGCCAAAATTGCCACCCCTTCGGTCTGGCAGGATCGGATCAAGGCCGTGCGCAAGGACGGGATCGAAGCATTGGCCGACGCAACGATGGAACGTTGGTTTTCGCGTGATTTCCGCGCCGCACAAAACCACCTGCCTTGGCGCGACATGATGGTGGGCCAACCGGCTGAAGGGTATCTGGGCTGCTGCTCGGCCATTGCAGGCACCGATTTCTATACCCCAACGAGTGGGCTGCGCCTCCCGACCTTGGGCATTGCAGGCAGCGAAGACGGATCGACGCCCCCCGATCTGGTGCGAGAGACCGTAGATCTGATCCCGGGATCCCGGTTCCGGCTGATCCGCCGGGCAGGGCATTTGCCCTGCGTTGAAAAGCCAGCGGAATATGCAGAGATCCTGACTGATTTTCTGACCGAAATCGGACATATCTGAAGGAGAACGGCAATGGCGTCTTTCCTGTTGGTCCACGGCTCTTGCCACGGTGCATGGTGCTGGCGCGACCTGATACCCGCGCTTGAAACTCTGGGGCATTCTGCCAAAGCCATCGACATGCCCAGCCATGGTGCGGACCCCACGCCCGTAGCCGAGGTCACGCTGGACAGTTGCCGCGACGCCGTGCTGCATGCCAGCACATCAGATACAATCCTCGTTGGCCATTCCTGGGGCGGCTACCCGATCAGCGCCGCCGCCGAAGCGCAACCCGATGCCATGCGCGCGCTGATCTATCTGTGCGCCTATGTGCCCAAAGACGGCCTGGCCATGGCCGACATGCGCAGGCTTGGCCCAAGGCAGACCATCGCCCATGCGGTCGAAAAATCAACCGACGGGCTGTCATACACTGTGTCTGCCGAGGCTATTCCCCAGCTATTCTACCATGATTGCTCCGACGACATCCTGCCTTACGCCTATGCGCGCCTTTGCCCTCAGGCCATTCGCCCACAAGAAACGCCCCTTCCGACCGGTGCGAATTTCGACAATGTGCCCAAGGCGTATATCCGCACCACGGACGATCACACTATACCACCCGAATACCAAGCAACGATGAGCGCCCTTATCCCCGAAGATATGCGCCGCACCATCGACAGTTCGCATTCCCCGTTCTTCTCGCACCCGCGCGAGCTTGCGCAAATCCTGTCAGAACTGGCAGACAAACTGCCCTGACCTGTCGCAACGGCAATTCGACCCGCAATCAACTCTCGCTTTTCTCGGTTATCATCTGTGCTTAGGGTGCGTTGAACAGATCACTTGCCGGGTCCTATGCGTCTGCCGTTTTTCTTCATCCTCAGCATTGTCATGATCGACGCCATGGGCATCGGTCTGGTGATGCCGATCATGCCGGAACTGATCGTCGAGGTTCAGGGCGGCTCGCTCGCCAATGCAGCGATCTGGGGCGGTGTTCTGAGCACAGCCTTTGCCGCGATGCAGTTTATCTTTGGGCCCATACTTGGAAACCTGTCAGACGCGTACGGACGCAGAACCGTCCTTCTGGTGTCCCTGTTTGTTATGGCGCTGGACTATGTCGTGATGGCTGTTGCGGGCAGCATTTGGCTGTTGCTGATCGGTCGGATCGTAGGCGGTATAACCGCAGCCACGCATGCCACCGCTTCGGCGTTTATGGCGGATGTGTCCGAGCCCAAGGATAAGGCTGCAAACTTTGGCCTGCTGGGTGCCGCTTTTGGCATGGGCTTCGTCCTTGGGCCCGTCATTGGCGGATTGCTCAGTGAATATGGCACGCGCGCACCGTTTTGGGCCGCTGCCGGTTTGGCGGCGTTGACCTTTTGCATCGGTTACTTCGTGATGCCCGAGACCGTAACCGACAAGACCCGACGAGCCTTCAGCCTGAAACGCGCAAACCCTCTCAATTCGCTGAACGCCATCGCTTCTTTGCCCGGTATCCGGCCGCTGCTTTGGGTGTATTTCCTGTATTCAGTATCCATCTACGTCTACCCCGCCATCTGGTCCTATTTCACGACCGAGCGATTCGGATGGTCGCCACAGATGATTGGCCTGTCCCTGGGTGTCTACGGTATAGGCATGGCCATTGTGCAGGGCGGATTGATCCGGCCTGCCATCCGGTTTCTGGGCGAGAGGGGCACAATCATCTACGGAATGGGTTTTGAGATCATTAGCTTCGCATTTCTGGCCTTCCTCACCAACGGCCTCATCGCGCTGCTTCTCATTCCAATAACTGCCATCGGGGCGGTCATCACACCTGCTCTTCAGGCCATGATGTCCAAGGCCACGCCCGATTCGCAGCAAGGCGAATTGCAGGGCGTTCTGACGGCGCTGCACGCGCTGTCTATGGTGATCTCGCCTTTGCTTATGACTTCGATTTTCGCGCAGTTCATCCGGCCCGACACGCCACTCTACCTGCCCGGCGCACCGTTTCTATTAGCGCTGGTACTAATGCTGGCAGGTTTCTTGTTGTTTCGCCGGTCCCGCCCTGTCGTTGCGTAACAACGACATCCAAATGGCGGTTTCCGCCTTGCGAGACGTCATTTCCCGCGCCACCGTGAACCCAACGGGAGAGAGTGACAACATGCAAACAATCAAAGCCGCAGTCTGCCGAGCTTTTGGCGAACCCTTGGTGATCGAAGAAGTTCAACTTGCGCCCCCCGGCACGGGCGAAGTCGAGGTAACACTGGACGCCGTGGCCATCTGCCATTCGGACATATCCTACGCCGAAGGGGCATGGGGTGGGTTCCTGCCAGCCGTTTATGGCCACGAAGCCGCAGGCGTTATCAGCGCCGTTGGTGAAGCCGCCGGGGATTTCAAAATCGGCGACCCTGTGGTTGTAACGCTGATCCGTGCCTGTGGAACGTGCCCCAGCTGTGCGGGCGGAAAACCGACAATCTGCGAAACACCATACGATACGGTCAAAGGTCCGTTGAAGACCGGTGATGGCGGTCCACTCGAACAGGCCATGGCCTGTGGTGCCTTTGCCGAAAAGGTTGTGGTGAGCCACCGTCAGATCGTCAAAATTCCAGAAACTCTGCCCAAGGATCTGGCCAGCCTGCTCTCATGCGGGGTCATCACCGGGGTTGGAGCTGCTGTGAACGCAGCTGATTTGCGCCCCGGTCGGGATGTCGTGGTGATCGGCGCAGGCGGCGTTGGTCTGAACGCCATTCAGGGCGCGCGGATTGCAGGTGCGCGGCGAATCGTGGCCGTGGATATGACCGAAGAAAAGCTTGAGATCGCCAAGGAATTCGGCGCAACCCACGGCGTGTTGGCCAGTTTGGACCAGCCGTGGAAGGCCGCTTACAAGGCGTTAGGCGGGCGTGGTGCGGATGCGGTTCTGATCACGGTTGGTGCGATTCCCGCCTATGATCAGGCACCGCGCTATCTTGGACGTGGTGGCAAGGCGATCATGATCGGAATGCCGCATTCGGGTGACATGGCCAGTTATGAGCCCGTCGTTCTGGCGGCTCTGGGTCAGGGCGTTGTTGGGTCGAAGATGGGCGACGTGGTGATCCAGCGCGATATTCCGTGGATGGTGGATCTGTACGAACAAGGGCGGCTGAAGCTAGACGAGTTGATCTCGGGTCGTTGGTCCCTTGATCAGATCAACGAAGCCATCGCCGACACCAAAACCGGATCAGCCAAGCGCAATGTGATCCTGTTCGACAGGACCTGACCCACCGAGAGGATTTGGAATGAAACTGCAGGATCTCGACATTATCGTCACCGCCCCACCGGCGCCGGGTTGGGGTGGGCGATATTGGGTATTGGTTAAGGTGACGACCGATACTGGCATCACCGGCTGGGGCGAATGCTATGCCTCCTCCGTCGGGCCAGAGGCGATGCGCCATGTCATTCAGGACGTGTTCGAACGGCATATGCAGGGTGAAAACCCCGAAAACATCGAGCTGATGTTCCGCCGTGCATATTCCAGCGGCTTCACCCAGCGACCAGACCTGACCGTAATGGGCGCGTTTTCAGGGTTGGAGATCGCCTGCTGGGATATTCTGGGCAAGGATCGCGACCGCCCCGTCTATGCTTTGCTGGGTGGAAAAATGAACGCCCGAATCCGTGCCTATACGTATCTTTATCCCCTGCCCCAGCATAATCTGACTGATTTCTGGACTTCTCCTGAACAGGCCGGCGAAACGGCTGCTGCAATGGTGCAGCGTGGCTATACTGCCGTCAAATTCGACCCGGCAGGCCCTTATACGATCCGGGGAGGCCACATGCCCGCCATGAGCGACATTTCCATGTCGGTCGCTTTCTGCAAGGCGATCCGCGAAGCCGTGGGCGACAAGGCCGATCTGCTATTCGGCACGCATGGTCAATTCAACACCGCCGGGGCCATTCGGCTGGGGCAAGCGTTGGAACCTTATCATCCGCTTTGGTTCGAAGAACCCACGCCGCCGGACATGATCGAAGACATGGCTCGCGTCGCCCGCAATGTCCGCATACCCGTCGCCACCGGAGAACGCATGACAACCAAGGCCGAATTCGGTGCCGTTTTGCGCGCCGGGGCCGCGGAAATCCTGCAACCGGCGTTGGGACGCGCGGGCGGGATCTGGGAGATGAAGAAAGTTGCCGCAATGGCTGAGGTCTTCAACGCTCAGATGGCACCGCATCTCTATGCAGGGCCGGTGGAATGGGCGGCTAATATCCATCTGTCTGCGTCGATCCCTAATTTGCTGTTGCTGGAAAGTATCGAAACACCGTTCCATGACCAACTGATCAAAGGATCTGTTCGGGTCGAGGACGGGTTCGTAACCGCGCCAACAGCGCCTGGCCTTGGGATCGACGTTGACGAAGCCCTGGCCCGCGCGCATCCCTATGAGGGCCGCGACCTGCACTTGCAAATGCAGGAGGACCCCTGCGATTACGCCAACGGCAACGCTTTTCAAGGCGGCGCACCGGCAACCGAGGGGTGACAACACCAGCGTGTTTAAGGCATATTGTTCCGATAAAAAGCGGAACAACGGTCACAACGTGGAACTCAAAGAAACCGATCCTCAGGCGCGCAGCACGGACACTCTGCCGGACATGAAAGACAATGCCGCCCGCGCGGCTGCCTACCTTAAAACGCTGGCCCATGAGGGACGGCTGATGATCCTGTGCCACCTTGGGGACGGAGAGAAATCCGTGGGTCAGCTTGAGAATCTGCTTGAGCTGCGTCAAGCCGCTGTTAGCCAGATGCTGGCCCGCCTGCGTGAAGAAGGGCTTGTCTCAACCCGCAGAGAGGGCAAGACGGTCTACTATTCCTTGCGTGATGGGAACACGGAACAAGTGATCGGCCTGCTCTACAAACTGTTCTGCGCAGAAGACACCTGATCCCCTAGCTTGAAACGTAGCCTGCAATCACCTGAAGCAGCTTGAAGGCGGTTGCAGCGTCATTCTCGACGACGGCAAGGAATTCCTCTTCGCCAATCCGCAGACAAGACAGCTGAGTTTCTGCCACCATACTCAACGCGCGCGGCTCTTTGCGGATCAGGCCCAGCTCTCCGACCAAAGCGCCCGGTCCAACGGTGGTGATCAACTGATCCGGCCCTTGATCCTGCGGCAGGTACAATCCGGCCTCACCCTCAAGCACAACATAGGCACCATCGGTTGGCTGGTCGTCTTTTAGGAAAACCACTTGCCCGGGCTCGGCGTCAAACCAGCGAGCACCAAAGGCCAACAGGCGCAACTGACGTCGGTCCAGACCAGAGAACAACGGGGTCTGTTCCAGAGCACGCAATTTCCGCGCCAGATCTGCCGATGCTGCGCTGTCTTCCTCCACGTCTACCGGCCCTCCGTCCGAGACCACACGACCTTGCCTGATTTCAACGAACATGTCGAATACATCGGGGTTTTCAAACTGATCGTTCAAGTAGATGACAGTAGTCTCCGGCAGCAACTCACGCAGCTTTTTGTAGACGGCCACCTGCGTTTTCATGTCGTAACTGGCCAAGGCGTTTTCCAAGATCAGGACGTCCGGTTTCTTGATCGTTGCGCGCGTAAACGCAAGTGGCTCTGCAAACACCGCGGGCAGGTTCTGACCACCCAAGGCCACCGGCACGTCATAAATCAGTTCCGTCACCAATGGCCGCGCACCGTTTTCGGCCAACACATCGACAATCAGCTTGCGCGCCTCATCGGAACGGGCCCCGCCAATCTGACTGACTTTACCAAAAAGCGCGTTTTCCATGACTGTCAGACCGGGTGCGTATACCTCCGGGTCCAGCGGAACAAAAACATCCTTCAGACGTTCCATCAGCTTCTCAGAGTGGCTGTGTCGAAGTTCGAGAATCCGGTCCTTCAGCTCATCGGTGAAAGCTGGGCCGATCTGTTCCGCCGAAATAACAAACGGCACAGCCAGCATATTTGCCAACTGTGCATCGTCCAACCCGGCCGAGCCTTCTTTGCGGGTCTGCTCAACCAGTTCGACCGCAGCCTCATAGGTCTTTGCATCCAACCCGAGCTTGCGGAACAACGGGTGATCCGTACCGTCCAAACCAAAAATCTGGCGCAACATCTCGATCACGTCGCGGGTCAATGCGATCAGCGTTTCATCCAGCCCCAACTCTCGCAGCTGGCCCAGAAAGACCGTCTGTTCTACCAGCAAAGCGTGTGTCACCGGAACGCAGGGCGTGGCAAACAGAAGATTCTCGGCAACAGGCAGGGCGGGGTTGTACAGATTGCGGTCGAAGATCAACGCCTGTTGTTCCAGACCCGCGTCCTGAACGGCTTTGCGCGCAATTGGACGCAACTCGACCAGTTTCTGAGCCAGTTCGCAATGCTCAGCGGCGTTAAAGCTTTGTTCTGCACCACGCTGGAACAGGGCCGCACCAGACCCCATCCCGTCGATCAGCTGCAACCACCAATCGCGCAAGGCCGCCGCGTCCGGAAGCCCTGCCAAAGACGGATCAAGCCAATCCACCTTGAACGGGTCGGAACTGTTTCCTGCCCGCAGGGTTTCGCGAAAATCGGGGTCATCTGCGCTCTCTGACAACGGTCTGAACCGCATAGGCATCATTACGTTGTCGCCCAAAGTGCCCTGAAACATCACAGGGCGGGACGTAGCATAACCTATACGTGAGGCCACAACGCCCTGATGCAGTTCGGCCAGGTTCACATCCCCGATACGCACCTTGCCACCACTGGGCAAGATTTCACGCGTCAAAAGTTCGGCGATGGCACGGCGGTCTTCCTCGCTGGGGGCGGAAATGCCGATCGTCTTGCCGCCCGGAAAGCTGAGGTTCAGATCGTCCAACACCTGATTGCCGTCCATGTCCCGAACCGAAACGTGATCCAGCACAATATCATCGTTCAGATTGGGGCGTGCGTCAGCTTCGCCCTCAAACAAGGCTTCGTCCTGCATTCCGCTGGGCGCAAAGCGGTCAATCACCACGTCCCAACGCAAAGACATGTCCTGTGTCTGGTTGTAGTAGGTCAAAAGCTCTTTCCAAGGTGAGCTCAGATCTTTGTAGGCCGCAAGCGCTGCAACCAGCGCCCCCAGCGAGACCGAGCCTTGCAGCACCAGCAGACCGCCGATCAGATAGAACATGAATGGCGTCAATTGAGAGATGAAGTTGTTTATGAATTTCATAAAAAACTTCTTCTGGTAGATCTCGAACCGGATGCCGAACAACCGCCCCAACTGATCAGAGATCATCGCCCGGCGATAACGCCAGCCACCATTGGCGCGCAGCGTCGAAGCCCCTGCAGCGTTTTCACCGATTTGGGCCGCAAGCACCCGCACTTCTTGAATACGCTTTTTGTTCAGCAGGTTGATTTGGCGTTGCAGTTTGGGGATCAGCCAGGCTTGTACCGGAATCAGTGCCACCGCGGCCAAGCCGAACCAAAAGCTTTGCAGGAACAAAAAGGCAAGGATCGTGATCATCTGACCCGCCTGCAATACAGGCTGGCTGATCGCATCCCCCATCAACCCGCCCATCGGCTCGCTTTCGGCGGTGATCATCGACACCATCTCGCCCTGGCTGACGCGTTCGAAATAGGGTTGTGGAAATCGCAACGCACGGCTGATCAACTGATACCGAAAGCGCCGCAGCATCCGCTCGCTCAGCACACCTTTCATGGTGTTGATGCGCATTTTCATCAGGCCATGCCCCAATACGGCCGCTAAAAACGCAAAGCATAGAATAACCAGAAAATTCGTCTGCGACATCGTATAGCCCCAGATGGTTACTTCTGGGTTGGGTGCACCAATCGCATCATTGATAATGCGCTTAGGCAGTTCCAACGTCAGGTAAAGCAGCGGAAACAATGTCCCTGTCACAGCCAACAAGATCAGCTGGTCGCGTTTGGAGTACTTCCAGATAAAGCGGAAAATCGTGCGTTCTATGGAACCTGCCCCTGCTGCTGACCGACGACGCGGTTCAGATGTTATCCACGCAAATTCAACAGCATGACTCTAATGCCATCCAGACATAATTGGCAATTTTTTTCCCGATTGTGCGAATTCTTAAGCTTATGTGAACTAGTTCATTTACGTATGCCCATCTAATTGCCTAGAGTGGTCAGCAGGACGAGATCGGGAGGGTTCTTTTGGCTGCCAGTTTTGGCGCAGTGTTCGTTATGCTTTGCTTATTGCTTGTAAAGCACATGTTCGCTGACTTTTACCTCCAGACACCGAAAATGCTCTCTGGACGCGGTGAGTATTTTCATTGGGGACGTGCACAGCATGCAGCAGTACATGTTGCAGGCTCTATTATTGTGTTCTTGGTTTTTGGCGCACCTTTGGCGTTTATTCTGATTGTCGCAGCGCTTGAAGGGATAATCCACTTCAACATCGATTTCGTCAAAGCCAGCTATTCTGACAAAAACCAGCTGGAACCTTCGCAAGCCGCCTTTTGGCGCGCGGCCGGGTTGGATCAGTTGATGCACAACCTGACATATGTGGCGATGGTCTGGGCGTGGGTTAGCTTTGCAGCAGCCTGAATAGGTTACGCCGCCTCTTTCAACGCACCCATTCTGTACGCCCGAAGCCACATTCGATCCAATGCGTCGATCTTTTCGGGATCGAATCTTTCTTCGACCTCCCAATACCGACCTGAGTCGACGTAATAGCCCAGATCGTGTTCTATTTGGCGTGCTGGACCCATTCCTAATGTGTCAATAAGTGGTGACGCGGACAGATTAGACCGGCTGGTTGAGGAAAAGACCAATCGGCTGGGCCCGTTGGACAACCGAACTGCTCTGCACCCCTGTTTGGCTGCAAAAAGAGCCAGACGCGCAGATTTAGCTTCGAGCGATCGCAGAGTCACATCGTCCCGCAACGGGTCCGCGGCCCCGGTTCCGTAAAAATGGGTCTTGCCAGAACCCGAATACATCATGTCGCATCCAAAAAACGCCAATACATCCGGATTCAGAGCCGCCAGCGCCCAATACCCGGCTGTAAAAGCCATCGTGCCGCCCGCGTAGACGAACCCGCCATATTCGTTCTGCTTGGGCACATAGTCTTGCGCAGTGACGATGCTTTGCGCTTTGGTAACGTCCTTCGGACATCTGTCAGTCGGAAAATCTTCGGGATGGATTAAGTAGTCCCAGTCCTCTCGAATGCGCCACGCGTTGTTGATGGCGACAATATGCGTGAAGGGCTGGCGCGACCAAGCCCTCGCTTCTAAGGCCGAAGGAGCACTGCCCAGAATCAGAACTTTGGTTTGTCGGTCGGTCATAGCGGGGCCACCCTCTTTGCCAGCCCCGCAAGACGTAGATCGTTTACAGGCCGTGACTAGCCCAGCACCGAGAAACTACTTTCTTCGTTGATCGGACGTTTGCGCGAATAAAAGCCGACATCGATGCTCCGCTTGATATAGGGCAGTTCGAACTGCAACGGTTCTGCGTCATGGTCGGCACCACCCTCGCAATACGAGATCAGAGCCGTCATCATCTTACCCGCAATCGGCGCGTTTTTGTATTGGTTCCCGCTGGAACCGCAGGCCATGTAGAACCCCGGCAGGCTGGATTTGTCATAGATCGGAATCCAGTCGGTGGACGCATCATACAGGTCAACAACGCCCCGCGTTTTCGACGGGATGCCAAGACTGGGGACACGTTGCGCATAGCGCATCGCCTGCGTGGTCCATTGATCGGTGAACTCTCGGTTATAGTTCACATCGTCCTCGCACCACTGATGCGGATCACATTCCGGGTCTTCTGATCCGACGAGGATATGGTTTCCATGTTCCGGGCGACAATAACAGGCGATGTCGCTGTCCGACACGATGGTTCCATCATTTTCAAAATCGAACCCTTCAGGCGCAGGAACATGTACCACCTCTTGCCGCAAGGGCCGGGTTTTGATGGTCATGTCGCCCAGGACACCCGCCATCTCGTTGATGATCGCCGAACCCGGTCCCGCAACGTTGACCACGACCTTGGCGTGGATTTCCTCGCCCGACGCCAGTTTGACGCCGGAAACGCGCCCGCCCTCGGTCAGGATTTCGGTAACTTCAGCGCCGGTGCGCACCTCGGCCCCATGCTGTTTTGCGGCATCCATGAGGTTCTGCGCAGACAAGGCCGGGTCGGTGACATACCCCGCTTGCGGCCAATACACACCGCCGGTCATCTTTCGCCCGTTGGACTGGCCGAATTCCGGATCATCCATACGGCGCGCGGGGGCAAAACTGTCCAGCGAATAAACCGGCAGGCGCTCCACCACTTTCTCAGCCGACCATTCCTCGAAGGGGCAGTCCAAATCCGACGAATTGCGCATGTGCTTTTCCAACATACCGTTCGCCTCGGTCTTCATGACCAGACAACCGGTTTCCCGGAACTGGGCCAGATTGGCATCTTCGGGCAACCCCAGATAGTCGGCCCAGTCGCGCCAGTAATGGTAGCCCTCCCAGGCAAAGGCCGTTCCGTCAAAGGTCGAATAATGCATTCGGATTATTGCACAAGACCCGGCGGTTGAGCCGTGACCAACCTGAGAATTGCGGTCTAAAGACAGGGTTTTCCACCCCGCCTTCGACATCTCGAACGCAATGGCCGCGCCGATCACACCCGTGCCAATGATGATTGCGTCTGGTTGACTCATTTCAAGTCTCCTTTCCAATAACGCATTGTATATGCGCTGAATTCTTCAACTTCTTCTGGCTTTGGCTCAACCCCGGTAAACGTGTAGAGGTAGTGCGCCAATAGCGAGATCCGCATCTCAATTGGTTCGTTCATTTGTGCCAGGTCATAGCCAATCTGCATGTAATACAGTACCCGCGCTCGAGTTTCGGCCTCGATCTCGGAATAGCCGTAGCGGGCAAACATTGCGTGCAGTGCCGCAAGGCGACGCGCGTCGGATTGGTCCAGCGCACGCCGCACCTTGCCGGATTTACGCGCCCAGTCACGTACGGCAAAGTCCAGCGCAGTGTCGAACAACTCGCTGTTTACCACACAACGATGCACGTTGCAGACAGCTGCTGTGATTGTCTCAGCCGGGGCCTCCGCCTGCTTGATCAATGCTGCCGTATTGGTGGCTTGCCAGCGGGCAAGCAGCGCATCCATCAGTTCTTGCCGAGATTTGAAGTACCAATAAAAGGATGAGCGCGATACAGCCATCCGCTCAGCAAGATTCAGAACCTTGATTTGATCTATCCCGTCCGAAATCAGCACGTCCATTGCCACATTCAACCAATCGTCACGCGTGACCTTGACGTTGCCGATCAAGGGTTCAGCCTTGGGATCATCGCGGTGAAGGACAGGTTTTGTATTCATTCAACTCTCCGGCGGCGCGCCGCCCTCGGCAGTCCGACGCGCAATAAAGTCATGCATGGCACCCAAACGGTCACTGTCAATACTTGGTGCTTTGAAATCGCTCAGGATGCCTTTCCAAACGTCAGTAGCCCGATTATTCGCATCAACCGCCCCACGTTCGGTCCAGGTGCCAAAGTTGGCATAGTCATGAAGATGCGGTTGATAGAACTCGGTATTGTACCGCTCCATCGTCTGGCTTGAGGCAAAGAAATGTCCACTGGGTTCGACCTCACGCAAGGCCGTATCATATCCGATCTCTGCCGCGCCTGCCTGTGCACCCGCGCAAAGTTCGGCCACCATGTTCAGGACCTCGGCATCGCAGACCAGTTTTTCGAAGGATACGGTCAGGCCACCCTCCAGCCAACCTGCGGAATGGATGATCACGGTTGCCCCGGCCATCAGGCAGCCCCAAAGGCCAAACTGGTTCTCGTTCGCGGCCTGCACATCGTTGATGTTTGACGCTGATCCTGCTGCCGACCGCCAAGGCAACCCCAGGTGCCGCGCCAATTGACCCGCAGCCAGAGACGCCTGGAAATGCGAAGGCGTCCCGAATGCAGGGGCACCAGATTTCATATCCACGTTGCTTGTAAACGTTCCATAACAGACCGGAGCACCGGGCTTGGCAAGCTGGGTCAGGGTCAAAGCGGCAAGCGCTTCGGCATGGGACAAGGTGATCGCCCCGGCCACAGTAATCGGAGCCATCGCGCCCATCAGGGTAAACGGCGTGATGATCGACATCTGACCATGCCGCGCGAAGTCGATCAGACCTTGCGCCATCGGAATATCCAAAGTGCGCGGGCTATTGGTGTTGATGATCGTGTAACAATGCGCATTGCCCTGGAATTCATCACCCGAAAGGCCACGGGCCGTGGACAGCATCTCAAAGCAATCCATCACCTGCGGCGTGCCGCGCGAGAAAAAGAACGGGAACTTGTCTGTAAGCTCCATCTGCGCTTGCGTGGTAAAATAGTGGCGCAAATGGGTTGGTACGTCCTGCGGCTCGACCTGAGGCGAGATCATCTGGAATACATCGAAATGGTGCGTGAGCTTCAGAAACTCCAGATAATCCTGCCCTGTCGCGGGGCGACGTCCACGTTCAAGGTCGGTCGCATTCGGAGCCCCGGCACCGGGTTGAAAGACCAAAGAACCCAGTTCAAGCGTGAAATCCCGCCGCCGCGCACCGGCTCGACAATCAATAGACTTTGGGGCTGAAGCCACTGCGGCCCCAACCATCTCGCGCCCGATGAAGACCATTTCACTGTCTTCGTCCACGCGCGCACCACCTTGTTTGAAAAGCTTGCGCGCCTCGGGTAGCAGACATTTTACGCCCAATTCTTCCAACGTACGCAATGCAGTCTCATGCATGTCGGCGATCTGATCCGCCGGAAACACCTCCATTTGCGGGAAAGGGTTCTTGAGCTGACGATAGTTCACATCGCGACTGGGTTGCGGGGCGGCTTCGGCCCCCCGCCCGCGCCGCCTGCGTCCTCGGTCCTGAGCGGTCATGATCAGCCTCGCATCGCTTTGCCTTGCGGGTCATAAGGCGACGGCGCAACCACGCGTGCCGACCGTTCCACGCCAACCACATGGACGGACAGTTCAGTACCCGGTTCAGCTTTGTCGCGGTCAATCAGGGCCATCGCCAACGATTTGCCGGTGTAATGCCCATAGCCGCCCGAGGTCACGAAACCAACGCGTTCACCATTGGCCCAAATCGGCTCGTACCCGCTGGCATCCGCGTCAGCTGCATCGATCTCCAACGTCGCCTGTACTTGTGCCGGACCATTGCCATTGCGTTCGGCAAGCGCGGCCTCTTTGCCGACAAACTCTTTTTCCCAATCGATCCAGCGATCCATTCCGGTCATGCCAGGTGTATAGGCTTGCGTGAACTCCGCAGACCAAATCCCAAAGCTCTTTTCCAACCGGGTCGACCCCATCGCGTTGAAACCAACCTCGCGAATGCCTTCTTCGGCACCGGCCTCCAACAAGATACGGCGCAGTTTGATGTGGTCGCCATAGCGGCAGTTGATCTCGTACCCTTTTTCACCCGTCACGGACATGCGCGCCACGCGAGCACGAACAAGGCCGATGTCGAAATCGCCGCAGCCCATGAATTTCAAGCCCGAGATATCCTGCTCTGCCAGCTTTTCGACCACAGCCTGCGATTCCGGCCCAACCACGGCAAAGCCGCAATATTCCTCGCCCAGATCACGCAGCTCGACACCCTCAATCATGTGATCGTCAAACCAGCGCTTGTGCCAGGCACGCAGATAGTAGCTGCCCATGATCCACCAGGTGCCGTCGCCCCAGTTCAAAACGGTCAAATCGCCCTTAAGCCGCCCATCCTCGCCCAGCATCGGCGCCAGTTTCGCGCGTCCCGGGGCAGGCAGTTTCGAGGCCATCACCCTGTCGAGCCACGCTTCGGCATTCGGACCGGTCACTTCAAACCGAGAAAAGCCCGAGATATCCATCAGGCCCACGCCCTCACGGATGGCCTTGCATTCTTCAGCCACGATGTCATGTGCATTGGACCGCTTAAGCGTCGGTGTTTCCTCGAAACCCTTTGGTGCGAAATACAGCGGCACCTCCAGATCCCAGCTGACGCCCCATTTGCAGCCAGCCTCGGTCATCCCGTCATGCGCAGGAGCCATCTTCAGCGGACGGCCTGCAGGCAGTTGTTCGTTTGGATAGGTCATAACAAAACGGCGGGAATAGAACTGACCCGTGGTTTCGCGTATATAGCGTTTGTTCTGCGCATAGTCGCCGTAGCGGGCCACATCCATTGACCAGGCATCAGCCTCGGGCTCGCCATGGATCATCCATTCGGCCAAGGTCTTGCCCACGCCTCCACCTTGAAGGAAGCCCGCCATCACCGCACAGGCAGACCAATAGCCACGTTTGCCCGGCACCGGACCGACCAAAGGGTTACCGTCGGGCGAAAAGGTAAATGCGCCGTTCACCCATGTCTTGATGCCGACATTCTGAATCGAAGGATAACGTTCAAAGCCCAGCGTCAATTCGTTCTCGATCCGGTCAAGCTGTTCCTGAAACAGCTCCTCGCCATAGTTCCACGGCGCGCCGTCCATTGCCCAGTGTTCGTGGTCAATCTCGTAGATGCCAACCAGAACACCCTTTTGATCCTGGCGCATATAGGTGAAGCCTTCGAGGTCCACTGTCATCGGCATCTCGAAATCAGCTTCGGCCACTTCGGGAACCGTATCTGTAATCAGATAGTGGTGCTTGAGTGGCGAAACGGGCAGTTCCACGCCCGCCATACGCCCGACCTGTTTGGCCCAGAGCCCGGCGGCGTTAACCACATGCTCGCAAGTGATGGTGCCCTTGTCGGTCACAACTTCCCACCCATCAGCGGTTTGGGTCAGGCTTTCGACCTTGGTTTCCTCGTAATACTCAGCACCACGCTTCTTTGCTGCTGTTGCGTAGGCCTGAACGGTGCCGGTGGTATCAATATACCCCTCGCGGTCCGCCCACATCGCGCCCAGAACGCCGTCGGTGGACATGATCGGGCAGCGCCGCTGGGCCTCTTCCGGGGAAAGCAACTCGCAATCGTCGATACCGATGGACTGAAAGATGCGGTAGTTTGCCTGCAGCCATTCCCACCGCTCGGGCGTTCCGGCCAGGGTCAGGCCACCGGTCATGTGCAGCCCGATGTTCTGACCAGATTCCTTTTCGATCTCGCTGAGCAGGTCGATCGTGTAGGCCTGCAACGAGGCCATGTTGGGATCCGCGTTCAGCGCGTGGATACCGCCCGCAGCGTGCCACGACGATCCAGACGCAAGCCGCCGCCGTTCAAGCATCACGACATCCGACCAGCCAAACTTGGCCAGATGATACAGAACCGAGGCCCCGACGACCCCGCCCCCAATGACAACAACGCGATACTGAGATTTCATCTGAACCTCCCCAAAACAAAATCTGGGAAAACGCTAGTGGCACTGTTCATTTCTGTCTAGACATTTCTGTACAGTGTAGACCAGCAGTGATGGGCGCCTTGAAACAGTGGTCGCTAAAGCTTGGCGCTAGGGCGTGACTGGATGCTTTCAAACCACGCGACCGTCGCAGTATTGCCTTCAGGGATTCGCGTTTTAATCACTCGCGCAAAATCGACAAAAACAAAGGTCGAGATGTCAGCTAGAGTGAAGTCGTCACCCGCGATGAATCTGCTTTCGGTCAACCGCGCCTCGAGCAGATCAAAAAACTGAATCACACGGTCTTTTCCGCGCTGCGCCAGTTCCGGGATTTGGGCATAGTTGGACGGACCAGGAATAGCGCGGTCCCGAAAAGCCGGATGACTGTTGCGCAGCGTTTCGGCGATGGGCAAACCACCCTGCTGTTCGGCGATCGCATTCCACATCAGAACCAGACCTTTTTCATCGGGGGTCCGACCCATCAAAGGCGGTTCGGGAAAACGTGCCTCAAGATAAGCGGCAATACCCATGTTCTCGGTGAGAACTGTACCATCATCGGTTACCAGGACAGGCACGGTGGCGCGCGGATTGACGGCGCGGAAATTATCGCTCAGTTGCGCGCCTTCGGCGATCGAGACTTCTCGGGTCTCGATCTCAAGCCCTTTTTCCGCAATGAACATGCGGGCTCGCCTGGGGTTGGGGGCTGTTGAGCAGTCGTAGAAAATCATGCTGGTGCCCCTTTCAGATCAACGGCGGTAAATGAAACAGCGCCCTTCAACGGCACCTTCGGGCAGCGGCATTTCTGTCAGCCCGTCGAAATACATGCGATCACTGGACACCATCAGACCGCCCTGCGCCAGCAAAGGTTCAATCAGCGGCGAGACGAACCGAGCAAATTTATCGTTCTTCTCACGGTTATGCCCGCCCAAGTCTGCGTGGATAAGGCTCGCTGTTGCGCCAAACCGGTCAACGGATGCAGGTAACGTATCGCGCACATCCCCCAGAATCACCCGATCCTCGGGTGGGGTTGAGTCTGGGTGAGAAGCCACCGCGCGTTCGAACACATAAACCGGGCGGTCATCCATATGCTGCACAAGATGGTGATAGGTACGGCCATTGCCCAAACCCAACTCGAAAACAGGGCCTTTCATGCCCGCCGTGTGCGCAATCGCAAAATCCAGACACGCGCGTTGCGACACCATGCGGTCGATGAACAGATCCAGGCGGCTTTGATTCTCGGACACCGGCACATATCTCCTTGATACTATTCGGAAGCATAGATGCGCCCGATGCGGCCCTAGATGACAAATTCTCAAGACTTTGTGTAGCGATGAAGCCCAAAGTTTCACAATTCCGCGACATTTCAGCCCAAGAACGGGTTTGACTAGTCGGGCGGAACCGCGCGACACTAAGCAAAAAATCACGGGGAGTTGAATTAACCGATGTCACCTTTTGGTCAAACGGGTAGAAAACCCGCATGAACGCGTTGTTGTCCGTCAGAAACCTGAGCATTGGCTTTGGTACGGGCAATTCCGTGGTCACGGATGTGAACTTCGACGTCGAGGCCGGTCAGACGCTTGCACTAGTGGGTGAATCCGGATCGGGCAAAACAATCACATGTCGGGCCGCTTTGCGCATTCTACCCCGCTCTGCACAGATCCGCAGCGGCACTATAACCCTGAACGATTCCAAAGGTACGTGCGAGCTTACATCGGTCTCGGAACGCGAGATGCGCAACATTCGCGGCAACCGGGTTTCGATGATCTTTCAAGAACCTATGCGTTCACTGTCGCCCCTGCACAAGATCGGCAATCAGGTCAGCGAAGTCTTGTGGCTGCATCGTGGTCTTTCAGAAGCCGAGGCCCGCAAAGAAGTTCTGAGCCAGTTTGATCGCGTGGGTTTCCCCGACCCCCAGCGCGCTTATGACTCGTACCCGTTTGAATTGTCTGGCGGGATGCGTCAGCGCGCCATGATCGCAATGGCGATGGTATCCAAGCCCGAACTGCTGATAGCAGACGAACCAACCACTGCGCTGGATGTGACCACACAGGCGCAGGTGCTGGGGCTGATCAAGGAATTGCAGCGCGAGACCGGCATGGCGCTGATCCTTGTCACCCATGACCTGGGTGTCGTCGCCAATATGGCCGAACAGGTCGTGGTCATGCACAAGGGTCGCATCATGGAGTCGGGCCCGGCCGCGCCAATCCTGACCGCTCCGGCTCATCCTTATACGAAACAGTTGTTCGATGCCGCGCCGGAAATTCCGGACCAGGATGCCGTAGGTATTCCGATGCCGGACGAAGATCTGATCCTTCAGATGAAGGACGTGTCCAAGACCTACACCATGCGGTCCAGCAAGGGGTGGCAAGCCGACACCGCAATCTACGCCTGTCGCGGCGTCGACCTGAACCTTGCACGCGGCAAAACGCTGGCTATTGTTGGCGAAAGCGGATCGGGAAAGACGACAGCAGCCCGGATCGCATTGGGTGCCGAATTGCCCGACCCTGGTGGCGAAGTTCTGTTCCGCACTGCACCTGACGTCGACCCAATCACGGTGCACAGCATGACGCGCGCCCAGCGCACGGCGTTTCAGCGAAAGGCACAAATGGTCTTTCAGGACCCCTATAGCTCGCTCAGTCCGCGTATGCGCATTCAGGACGCGATGACCGAACCGTTGGAAATCCACAAGATCGGCACCTCAGCGGAACAGCGCGACAAAGCAGCCGAGATGCTGCAACGTGTCGGTTTGACAGAAGACATGCTGAAACGCTATCCCCACGCGTTTTCCGGCGGGCAGCGGCAGCGCCTTTCTGTGGCCCGTGCCATGATGTTGGACCCGCAACTGATTGTCTGTGACGAACCCACATCGGCTCTGGATGTCTCGGTTCAGGAACAAATCCTGACCTTGCTGGAGAACCTTCAGGACAGCCTGAACCTGTCCTATCTGTTTATCTCGCACGATCTGGCCGTTGTCGCCCGGATTGCCGACGAAGTTGCCGTTATGCGGCGCGGCCTGATTGTCGAACAGGCACCGCCCGAAACGCTTTTCTACAATCCGCGTCACCCTTACACCAAGGCGCTGATTGCCGCTCAACCCGAACCCGACATCAACCGTCCAATTGACCTGCAAATGGTTTCATTGGGCGCCGGCGCACCGGACAGTTGGGAAGAAGCCTTCCGTTTCTCGGACACCGTGATACCTTCATTGGTGGAATTGGAACCGGGCCATAAGGTACGTTGCCATGTTTAAGACCACTCGCCCCCTGATCCTGGCCGCAATGCTGGCCCTGACGGGAATGCTGCCCGCCACGGCAGAAACGCTTCCTACCCTTCAGGAAAGCGCCTTTTGGAACGCTGAGGTAGAGGCAGGCAACCTTCCGCCGATCGAAGAACGCATTCCCAAGGAACCGCTGGTCGTTGATCTGGCCGCTAAAGGCCGTGAATTCGGCGCACAAGGCGGTACGCTGCGTACGATGGTGACACGGTCGAAAGATATCCGCCAAATGGTCGTCTACGGCTATGCCCGCCTTGTTGGGTTTAACCAGGACTATGAAATTGTGCCCGATCTGCTGGCCTCGTTCGAGAACGAAGACAATCGCAAGTTCACGCTGAAACTGCGGGAAGGGCACAAATGGTCAGACGGCTCGCCCTTTACGTCAGAAGACTTCCGCTATTGGTGGGAAGAGGTCGCCAATAACGAACTGCTCAGCCCTTCGGGTCCGCTTGAGTTTCTGATCGTCGAAGGCAAGTCACCCACTGTCACCTTCCCTGATGAAACCACGGTGATCTTCGAATGGGAGGATCCAAACCCGGACTTCCTGCAAACGCTTGCCAATGCGCGACCGCCATTTATTTACCGTCCGTCCGCCTTCCTCAAACAGTACCACGAGAAATACGCCGATCCCGAGGAACTGGCCTTTCTGGTTGAAGATGCAAGGGTCAAAAGTTGGGCCGCATTGCACAACAAGCTGGACAACCTTTACAAGTTCGACAACCACGAACTGCCGACTTTGCAACCTTGGCTAAACGCAAGCTCGGGCAAGAAGATCAGGCATAACTTTGTGCGCAACCCCTACTACCACCGTATCGACAGCAACGGGGTACAGTTGCCCTATATCGACGTGGTTGAGATGGAGATTGTTGCCCCCGGCCTTGTCGCCGCCAAGACCAACGCAGGTGAAAGCGATCTGCAAGGTCGCGGATTGGCCTTCCGGGACGCGTCGATCCTTAAAAAAGGTGAGGCCCAAGGCGGTTACAAAACACTGCTGTGGAAAACCGGCGTAGCGTCCCAGGTTGCGATCTATCCGAACCTTAACTTTGCGGATGACGTCTGGCGCGACGTTTTGCGCGACGTTCGTGTGCGACGTGCCTTGTCGCTGGGGATCGACCGCAAGACCATCAATCAGGCTCTGTATTTCAAACTGGCGCGCCCCGCAGCGATGTCAGTGCTGCCCGCTTCGCCGTTCTACAATGAAGAGAACGCCGAGGCCTGGGCGCAATACGATATTGATCAGGCCAATGCCCTGCTGGACGAAGCCGGTCTGACGCAGCGCGATAAAAACGGCATCCGTTTGCTGCCCGATGGCCGCCCGATGGAGTTGATCATCGAAACCGCAGGTGAACGGCAAGAGGTCGAGAATGCCCTGCAAATCGTCACCGACAACTGGCGCGAGATCGGGGTCAAACTGGTGATGCGTCCACTGGACCGCGACATTCTGCGCAACCGGGTGTTTGCGGGCAACTCGATGGCTTCAGTTTGGTTTGGATGGGATGACGGAATCCCGCAGGCTCACACTTCACCAGCTTATCTGGCACCCACTGATCAAGTGTTCCTCGCTTGGCCCAAATGGGGTCAATATTACCAGACAAAGGGTGAAGTTGGCGAAGCCCCTGACATGCCTGAAGCCGAACGTCTGATGGAACTGGCCCATGATTGGGAAATCGCCACAAGCGATGAAGAACGCACGGCAGCCTGGACGGAAATGCTGAAAATTCACGCGGACCAATTGTATGCAATTGGCATCCTGAACGGCGCACCGCAGCCGGTGGTTGTGTCGAATCGTCTGCGCAACGTACCGGAACAGGCCATGTGGGCATGGGAACCAGGCGCGCATTTCGGCATCCATCGCCCGGATGAGTTCTTTTTCGCTGACTGAGCAGGAGCAGCAAAATGGTCATGCTGCGCTATGCGGTCTATCGGTTCTTTACGATGCTGCTGACTTTGTTGGTAGTTTCGGTCCTGATTTTCACAATCATCAACCTGCCGCCCGGTGATTACCTGAGCAACCAGATCGCCGAGCTTCAGGCCTCGGGGCAATCTGCCGGTGTCGCCAAGGCCGAGTTTCTGCGCACGGAATACGCTTTGGATCGTCCCATCTGGGAGCAATACCTGATCTGGATGGGGTTCTGGCCCGGACCGCACGGGTTTTCCGGGTTAATTCAAGGAAACTATGGCTGGTCCTTTGAATTTGACCGTCCCGTATCAGAAATTGTTGGCGATACGCTTTGGTTGACGGTGGTCGTCAATCTGGCTGCGATCCTGTTTGTCTATGCCGTGGCTTTGCCCCTTGGTGTTATCGCCGCGGCGCGGTCGCGAACGTGGATCGACTATACCTCGGCTTTTGTTGGATATTTGGGCCTGGCCACACCGAACTTCCTTTTGGCTCTGATCTTGTTCTACTACGGACACCAGTATTTCAACCTGCCCATTGGTGGCCTTATGGATCCCAAGTTCGAAGGCGAGCCGATGAGTTGGGACAAGCTGAAATCCATCCTCATTCATTTGATCGTGCCAACCTTCGTGATCGGCACCTCTGGGGCCTCGGCCATGATGCAGCGCCTGCGGGCAAATATGCTGGATGAGCTTGGCAAGCCTTATGTCGAAACTGCGATTGCCAAAGGTATGGCCCCGTCGCGGATGCTGACCAAATACCCACTGCGTGTGGCCTTTAACCCTTTCGTGGCCGATATCGGCAACCTGCTTCCGTCAATGGTATCAGGCTCAGTTCTGGTTTCCGTTGTTCTGGGCCTGCAAACAATTGGCCCGACCCTGCTGACGGCTTTGAAAACGCAGGATCAGTTCCTGTCGGCTTTCATCCTGATGTTCGTCGCTTTGCTCACGCTGATCGGAACGATGATCTCGGATATTCTGTTGGTGATGCTGGATCCGCGCATCCGTTATGAGGGGCGCGAAGCATGACTGATCGTCCCGATGACCGCTTTGTCGATGACGCGCCATTTGATCCGCAAGCGTCTGTTCAGCAGCTCGAACGCGCCGATCTGGACGCGCCAAATTGGGTGCTGGTCTGGCGCAAGTTCCGCACTCACAAGCTTGGCCTGATCTCTGGCATTTTCTTGCTGTTTTGTTATCTGATGTTGCCCTTTGCCGGGTTTATCGCACCCTATGGGCCGAACGAGCGAAATGGCGAACACCTCTATGCCCCGCCGCAATCTGTAAATTGGTTCCATGAGGGTGAGTTCATCGGGCCCCATGTGTATCCGATCGTCGCCGAAGCGGATCTTGAGACATTCCAGTGGAAATTTGTGCCCGACACAGACGACCCTCGTCCCATCAGGTTCTTTTGCGAAGGGTCAGAGTACCGTTTGGCCGGGTTCATACCGTCCGACACTCATCTGTTCTGCGCCCCCGAAGGCGCCACCCTGTTCCTGTGGGGATCTGACCGACTGGGGCGCGACATCTTCAGTCGTATCCTTTATGGCGCTCAGCTTTCGTTGACGGTGGGCCTGATCGGTATCTCTGTGTCGTTCTTTCTGGGCATCTTGTTCGGCTCGATGGCGGGCTATTTCGGCGGGCGCATCGACTGGACGATCAACCGAGTCATCGAAATTCTGCGCTCGTTGCCGGAACTGCCACTCTGGCTGGCGCTGTCCGCCGCCGTGCCATCGAACTGGAGCCCTGTGGCGGTTTTCTTCATCATTTCGATTATCCTGGGCATACTCGACTGGCCTGGCCTTGCGCGTTCAGTTAGGGCCAAGTTCCTGTCACTGCGTGAGGAAGAATATGTGCGCGCGGCTGAAATGATGGGCGCGAGCTCGGGCCGGGTGATCCGCAAACACCTGCTACCCAACTTCATGTCGCACCTGATCGCATCAGCCACCTTGTCGATACCGGCCATGATCCTGGGGGAAACAGCGCTTAGTTTCCTTGGGTTGGGTCTGCGGGCACCTGCGGTCAGTTGGGGTGTCATGCTGAATGATGCACAGAACCTCGCCTCGATCGAAATCTACCCGTGGACGGCCATCCCGATGCTACCGATCATCGTGGTCGTGCTGGCGTTCAACTTCCTCGGTGATGGGCTGCGCGACAGCCTGGACCCCTATCAGCAATGAGCCTTCTGGCCACCCTTCCTGCTGCGAACAGCTATCGCAGAACGGGTGAAGGCGCGCTGCCCAGCGCTTTTGCCGTTTCTGAATTGGCCACAGCCAGCTTTGCGACGGTAGGTCACGAAATGGCCCGGTTGATGCAAGCGCTCAACCTGCTCTCCGTTAAACCTGAGATCACGGTCGATCACCGGCTGGCGTCCCTTTGGTTCGGCTATTCTTTCAAACCAGACGGTTGGGACATGCCAAGCCTGTGGGATGCGGTCGCAGGCGACTATAAAGCCTCGGACGGCTGGATCAGGTTGCACACCAACTTAACTCGCCACCGAGCGGCTGCGCTGAAGGTTCTTGGTACTCCGCCTGATCGCGAGGCCGTAGCAACTGCCGTTAAGTCATTGTCCATAGCGGATCTGGAAACTGCCGTCGTGGCGGAAGGCGGCGTTGCCGCTGCCATGCGCAGTCGAACCGAGTGGCTGGAACATCCGCAAGGCCGCGCCGTGTCACGCAATCCGCTGATCGGTTGGCAGAGGCCGCGTTATGTCAAGCTGCGCGACAGGCCGCACGCGACCGCCAAACGGCCCTTGGCGGGATTACGCGTGCTTGACCTGACACGTGTTCTGGCCGGTCCGGTCTCGACCCGCACGCTGGCCGGTTTCGGCGCCGAGGTTCTGCGCATCGACCCGCCTGATTGGGATGAACCGGGGGTGATCCCTGACATCTCACTGGGAAAGCACTGCGCCTATCTGGACCTGAAAACAAACGATGGCATGAAGCGGCTGCAAGAGCTGCTGTCACAAGCGGATGTGTTTGTGCACGGGTATCGACCGGGCGCATTGGATGCTTTGGGCCTGACGCGCGCCAAACGTGACGAATTGGCTCCGAACCGGATCGAGGTTACTCTGGATGCCTATGGCTGGCAGGGGCCATGGTCCACCCGGCGCGGTTTTGACAGCCTTGTGCAGATGAGCGCGGGCATCGCCCATACAGGAATGGGCTGGGCGCAGGCGGACAAACCTACCCCCCTGCCGGTTCAGGCCCTTGATCACGCAACAGGGTATTTGATGGCGGCCGCTGTTCTGTCCGCTCTGTCAGAGGCCGCATCGGGCAATTCCATCATGCACGCCCACCTGTCCCTTGCCCGCACAGCTGAACTTCTGGCTGTCCTTGGCAAGGACGATACCGAAGCAGCACCGATCAATCCGACACCCAAAGACTACAACACGGAAACCGAAGCATCTGGCTGGGGGCCCGGTCATCGGCTCAAACCTGCGCTTAAAGTCGGCGAGGCATCAATGCGCTGGGATTTGCCAGCATCGAAATTGGGCACATCACAGCCCATTTGGCCCTTGAACGCCAATTGACCCAACCGCCGCGCGGAACGCGCGGCCGGGCCCAACATATTGACGGAATCTCGTCAGAGATGTTCTTCAAAATGGCAGGAGCACACCCTAGCGGTCGTCGCCTCCGGGGCCGATATCGTCCAGGTATTCTTCGTCAATTGCGGCCTGAACTGCACCAGTTACAGCCTCACGCTGTTTCGGGGTCAGATCCTCGGCTTCTTTTCCATCCGCCAGCCTCACCGTGACCTCGCGGTGGGCAAACTTGATACCCTCACGCGCAAAGAGTTCGCGAATTTCCTGATAAACCTTCTTTCGTACCAGCCACTGGTCACCCGGTTTGGTCATGAACTTGACCCGGATGATCATCGCGGAATCCTGCATCTCGATCACGCCCTGAGATTTCAGCGGCTGGATGAAATTGTCGCCAATCACAGGATCGGTCAGCAGCTGTTGGCCTAGTTTCTTGATCAGCTTGCGCACTTTCTCGACATCTGTGTCATAGGTCACGCGCAAGGGCAGTTTCATGATAACCCAATCGCGCGAATAGTTGGTCAGCACCTTGATCTCACCAAAGGGAATGGTGTTCAGCGCACCTAGGTGATGACGCAGTTGCATGGACCGGACCGAGATCTTCTCGACCGTGCCCTTTACATCCCCGATGTCGATATATTCGCCTTTGCGGAACGCATCATCCAACAGGAAAAAGGCGCCCGAAAAGATATCACGCACAAGTGTTTGCGACCCAAAACCAACTGCCAAACCTACTACACCAGCGCCAGCAAACAGCGGGCTGACATTGATGCCCAACTCCATCAGAACAATCAGAACAATCGTGACGACGACGACAGCCAGAATTGCACCCCGGAACAGGGGCAGCAATGTTGCCAGACGGCTTTGCCCACCCTCGCCGCCTTCATCGCCCAGTTCCGCTTCTGTACCGTCATCGACCTCTTCGGCAATCTTGCTGTCTATCCAGATTCGGAAGAAGTGGAACAGGATATAGCCGATGAAGATGATGACCATCACATCCAGCGCACGTTCGACTGGCAGGTCCTGGCTCCAGTCCGCGTCCGGGTACCAGATGACCACAAGCGCATAAGCTCCGATCACAAAGGCCAGAATTCCGGCCACCCGACGGGCCAGATCTTCGTAGGTGAGAAGGTATTGCTTTCTCTGCTCGGCCTCAGGTGTTTCCAACGGCACGATGTCGTCTTCGCCTGCCGCGGCTTCTTCGTTTATTTCGTCGATCTTGCGGGTTCGATCAAAGTACCGTTCCAGCAGATAGTTCATCGCGCCATAGGCGATGACGACGGACATGAAGATCAGGTAACTGCTTGCAATCAGCGGAAGTGGCGTCGGATTCTCGAGCGCCAAATCAACGGCCAAACGGAACCAACTGAACACGACATAAACGATAAGAGCAGGCGCCCAGCCAAAGGACACGAAACGCAAGAGAAACGATACCTGATCTGACGCGCGCCCTCCCCGGATCGCGTTCGAAATGGCCCGGGCATTGAACAAGATCATCAGAACATTGCCCAACGCACCAAGCATCGTGAGCCCGCCATAAACCATAGCATAAACGTTATAATTCAGGCCAAAATCCGCGACCCATGTTGCAAACAAAACAACCGAGATGTCGTAGGTCGCCAAAGCCGACGCCCAGATGTACAGCCTGCGCGCGTTCTTGTCGGAAAACGGCGGCAGGCGGTATTGGCTCAGATAGGGAGACAGAACCATCCGCCACAGATCGGATACAGTACGCGCCAGGAAGAACGCGGTGAAAATGGCTGTAACCGTAAACTGGATCGAGATGTCCTCGGCCTCGCCGAAGAACAGATACCCAACAATCAGCGCCATGAGCATGGCAAAGATCGTGCCACCAATCCCCATCAAAAAGCGGAAGACAAGGAACGGCATCTTTTCGCGGTATCCAACAGGGTCGTCTTTGACCCGGGCCACAACCCAACGCCGAGCAAAGCGTTTGCCGTAAATCTCGATCGACAGCCAACGCCCCAACAGCAGGAACAGGATGTTCCAGCCCAAGACCTCGACATAAGTCTGGATACGCCCGTCAGGGCTGGTCTGACGCAGAATATACTGCACTTCGAACACCGAATAAGGCAGCGCTTCGAGCCGTGATTGCATGGACTCACGGAACTTCGAGAACCGCTCCTGCGCCTTCATCAGTTGCGATCCGTCGCTCATAGGGTTGTTCGACCCACCGCCGTTTTGGGTGGGGCTTGCCTCGGCGTCGCCTGCTGTAGTTACGACCTGGCCGGTGCTGTCGATGACAATCACACTTGCGCCCGCCTCGCTGGCGGCGCGTATCGCAGCGGCAAGATCGCTTTCAGGTGCGGGCTCGGACGCGCTTCCCGATCCGGCACCGTAACCTGGAATCAAGGATGATTGCGCCGAGACGCTAACCGGAAATGCCAGAACGAAAGACCACAAAGCCCATACGAGCGCGGCCAGAAAGGTATGTTTCATAGGGTCTTGTTTCCAGTTTTTCCGATGCAGTGCAGAATAAAGAAGCGTCGCGGGCAGTTCAAACACTCGCACGCCCCCGTTTCAAGAACATGTTCTGGCGTGTTCTCGGCGCACAAGCGATTTGCGCCTGTTTCCAATCCAGTGGAAATTGAATATGACGTTAGCAAAGGTTGCGGGCGTCCCATATGTTGGTGATTTCTTTGGTCCTTTTGCGATCCTTTCCAAGCTTTGGTGCGATATGTCTCTAATTCTTCAATATGATGTTGCCAAATCGCAATGCTTGGAACATTTGCGGGGTCGCATTTCTGCCTTTGGCAAGCACAACAAAAAAATATACGATAACGCTTGCGAACGCGCGGATTTCGCATCGAGATCAAGAAGACGGGCAATTCTATGAGCCTTGGCACCACCAACTCAAAACCGGACCGCGCGCCGCGTATCCTGTTTTACAGCCACGACACGTTTGGACTGGGCCATTTGCGCCGGTCGCGGGCTTTGGCTGCTGCGATCACCCAAGCCGACCCAAGTGCGTCAGCGCTTATCCTGACCGGATCTCCGGTGGCGGGTCGTTTTACGTTTCCGCGCCGCGTCGATCACGTGCGTCTGCCCGGTGTGACCAAACGCGCCGATGGATCCTACGCCGCACGCACGATTGGAATGGGTATCGACGAAGTGACTGAGCTGCGATCGGGCCTGATACAGACGGCGGTTCAGCAATTCGACCCCGATGTGCTGATCGTCGATAAGGAACCAACCGGGTTCCGGGGCGAACTATTGCCGACGTTGAACTATCTCGAACGAAACTGCGGCACGAAACTGGTGCTTGGGCTGCGTGACGTTCTGGACGAGCCCGAAGTGTTGGCCGCCGAATGGGCCCGCAAAGAGGCCGTTGAAGCGACCGAACGGTTCTATCACGAAATCTGGGTCTATGGGTTAAAGTCGATCTATGACCCCACCCAGGGCTTACCGCTGAGCCCTGCCGCACAATCCCGCATTCATTGGACAGGATACCTGCGTCGGGATCTTGGCCCTGTAGGCGAGTCACCCGAACAGCCTTATATCCTGATCACCCCCGGTGGTGGCGGCGATGGCAAGGCGATGGTGAACCTTGTTCTATCCGCTTACGAGAAAGACCCAAATTTGTCGCCGCGCGCTGTTCTGGTATACGGCCCCTTCCTGTCCGGCGAATTGCGCGAGGATTTCGAAGCGCGCGTTGCGGCACTGAACGGTCGAGTAACCGCAGTTGGGTTCGAATCCCAGATCGAAACGCTGTTTGCAGGGGCTGAAGGCGTTGTTTGCATGGGCGGCTACAACACCTTTTGCGAGGTTCTGTCCTTCGACAAACGCGCCGTCATCGTCCCACGTACCACGCCCCGGCTGGAGCAGTGGATTCGCGCCTCTCGCGCGGAAGAGCTGGGCTTGGTCAAAATGCTGGACGAACACCGTGACGGCCTGACCCCCGAGGCGATGATCGCCGCGATCCAAAACCTGCCCAAACAATCCTTGCCATCGCAGGCCATCCAGACCGGTTTGTTGGACGGGTTGGATTACGTCACCGATCGCATCGACGATCTGCTGGCCTGGGAACAGGAACGAGCCACCGGATGACTTCAGGTTCCCCTAATTTGGCAGTTGTGGTCAAAGGCTGGCCGCGACTGTCCGAAACGTTTATTGCGCAGGAACTTGTCGCCTTGCAGGACGCGGGTCACCAGTTCGACATCTGGTCGTTGCGGCACCCGACAGATACCAAACGCCATCCCTTGCACGACCGCTTCGCCGGACAAGTCCACTATTTGCCTGAATACCTTTATCAGGAACCACAGCGTGTGTGGGCAGCGCGGGCGATTGCGCAAACCCTGCCCGGCTATGCCGAGGCTTACCGGATCTGGCGGCAGGACTTGCGTCGCGACCCAACACCAAATCGCATCCGGCGCTTTGGGCAAGCCTGTGTTCTGGCCGCCGAACTACCCCCGGAAGTTCTGGGGCTTTATGCACATTTCATGCACACGCCGTCCTCGGTTGCCCGATATGCGGCCATTATGCGTGGACTGCCATGGAGTTTTTCTGCCCACGCCAAAGACATCTGGACCTCACCGGAATGGGAAAAGCGTGAAAAGCTGCAGGCTGCGACCCATGGCGCCACATTCGGTGCCACCTGCACAGCCATTGGGGCCGAGCATTTGCGGGGCCTGGCAGACGATCCAAATCGTATGGACCTGATCTATCATGGTCTTGACCTGTCACGGTTTCCAGACCCCCCGACGCGCACTTTGCGCTCCGTAAACGGTCCCTTCCATATGATCTCTGTCGGGCGACTGGTTGAGAAAAAGGGGTTCGATCGGCTGATCGCTGCTTTTGCCTTACTGCCGGAAACTCTGGACTGGCATTGGACCCATATCGGCGGTGGCGGTTTGGGCGATGCCTTGCGGGCTCAGGCCCGCGTGGCTGGTATCGCGGATCACATCACCTGGAAAGGCGCCTGTGATCAGCCCGAAGTGATCGAGGCGATGCGAAAGGCAGACCTGTTTGTGCTCCCCAGCCGCATTGCGGCAGATGGCGACCGTGACGGGCTGCCGAATGTTTTGATGGAGGCTGCATCTCAGCGTTTGCCGATCCTTTCGACCCCGGTCTCGGCAATCCCGGAATTCATCGAAACCGGAACGCACGGCATCCTGTCCAGCGACGACCCGAGCGCGCTGGCAGCAGCCATTGAATCACTGGCCAACAATCCGCAACAAGCAGCCCAAATGGCGCTTGCGGCTTATGATCGCCTGATAGCCGAGTTTCGGATGGACCCGGGCATCGTCCAGCTCTCGAAGCGACTAAACGCCATGTGCATGGAAACCGCGTGATGGCACGGGTCGCATTTTATGCACCGATGAAATCCCCCAACAGCCCAACCCCTTCGGGCGACCGCGAAATGGCGCGGAACCTGATCAAGGCCCTTGCTGCCGAAGGCGACACGGTTGATCTGGTTTCAGACCTCAGGATTTACGACAAGCGCGGTGATATGGACCTGCAACATGCCTTGCAGCGTGCGGCAGACAAGGAAGCACAGAGGTTAGTCACCGACCTGCCCTCGGACACGGCTCTGTGGGTGACATATCACAATTACTACAAAGCCCCCGATTTGTTGGGTCCGCAGGTCTGCAAGGCGCGCGGCATCCCATATGTACAGTTGGAAAGTACCCGCGCATCCAGCCGGTTGACCGGACCCTGGGCTGAGTTTGCCGCCGCTGCACATCGGGCCTGCGACGCCGCCGATGTCATATTTTATCACACCGCCAACGACCTGATCACATTGGAACGGGATCGATTTGGCGATCAGGCTTTGGTCGAGTTGCCGCCATTTCTGCCGCAATCCCAACTCCCCGCTGCAACCAGCGGGGAAGGTCCGATGCTGACCGTTGGCATGATGCGCCACGGGGACAAGCTGGCCTCTTACCAGATCTTAGCCGAGGCGCTTTCGCATCTGGCGGGTGACTGGCACCTGAACATCGCTGGCGATGGACCCGCTCGACCCGAAGTCGAGGCTTTGATGGAGACCTTTGGAGAAAAGGTCCGTTTTCTGGGTCAGCTCGACCGCGATGCGCTGCAAGCGGCCTATGAACACGCCTCTGTGCTGGTTTGGCCCGGTGTGAACGAAGCTTACGGGATGATTTACTTGGAGGCGCAGGCTGCGGGCGTACCGGTGCTCGCACAAGATCGACCGGGTGTTCGAGATGTGCTGGCCCCTGCGACTTACCCTTCGGTCGACACCGGGTCGCAAGGCTTTGCAGACCGTCTGCAAACTCTGCTGGAGGACGCATCGCTGCGCCGCTCCCTCGGCGCGGCTGCTCGCGAGTATGTGGCTGACCGTCATCTTATGCCACAAGCCACTGCCCGCCTTTGGGCAACTCTCCGCCCGTTACTGAAGGATTTGACATGACCAGGCTTGCGCTGCTTCGCCACGGGCACACACATTGGAACCGCGCCGGTCAGATACAGGGCCGCAGCGACATTCCCCTGGACGATGACGCGCGCTCGGAACTGTCAGGCTACTGCCTGCCACACGAATGGGCACAGGCTGACATCTGGTCCAGCCCGCTGCAACGGGCCAATGAGACCGCCCAAATCGTCTCGGGTCGCAGCCCGCAAACGTCAGACGCGCTGACCGAGATGAACTGGGGCGATTGGGAGGGTCAGCGCGGCGTTGATCTGATCGCTGACACAACAAGCGGTTACAAGCATATCGAAGATTGGGGTTGGGATTTCCGCCCGCCAAACGGTGAAAGTCCGGCTGACGTTCGTGACCGGTTGCGCCCCTGGCTGTCCGCTCTGCAAAACGATGCGGTGGCTGTCTGCCATATCGGCATCATGCGGGTCATTCTGGCCCAAGCTTGGGGTTGGAATTTCGAAGGACCTGCCCCCTTCAAGATCAAACGCAATCGGCTGTATATCGTCGATATGAAAACCATGACCGCTGACCCCGATCCCATACGCCTGCCAAAACGCGAGACTTTGCCATGAAGGTGATGATCATTGTCACCCACCTGCTGGGAACAGGGCATCTCAGCCGCGCTTTGACCCTTGGTCGTGCATTTCGGGATGACGGTCACGAGGTCATGGTGGTGACGGGTGGAATGCCTGCACCGCAGCTGGATAGCCGTGGGATGACGTTGTTTGGGCTGCCCCCTTTAAGGTCGGACGGCACCAATTTCACCCGCTTGCTGACCGAAACCGGCGAAGAGGCTGACGCCGCCTATCATGCGGCGCGGACGACGGCTCTGGTTCAGGCCTTAAAGACGTTCCAGCCGCAGGTGCTGATCACAGAGCTTTATCCCTTTGGCCGTCGATCGCTGGCCGCCGAATTCGGCGCAGCGTTGGAAACGGCAACTAAGCTGCCGGTACGTCCGGTTGTTCTGGGGTCGATCCGAGATATTCTGGCCCCGCCCTCGAAACCAGCGAAAGCAGAACGCGCGGACGACATCGTAAAGCGTTACTATGACGGCGTACTGGTTCATTCGACCGAAAGCGTAACGCCCTTATCCGTCAGTTGGCCGGTGTCAGATCAACTGGCCGACCGTGTGCACTATACCGGCTTTGTCGCGCCTGAATTACCCCAACCCCACCCGGATTTGGTGGGTGAAGATGAAATTTTGGTCAGCGCAGGCGGCGGGTCCGTAGGACAGCCGATCTTTTGTGCGGCCATCGAGGCAGCCCGCCAGATGCCCAACACGCGTTGGCGCCTGTTGGTCGGCGGGACGGATGCAAAGGCGCGGATTGCCGAACTGTCGGAACAGGCCAAAGGCACCTCGGTCATCCTTGAACCTGTGCGGCCCGATTTTCGTCAGATGCTGCCGCTTGCGGCAGCGTCGGTCAGCATGTGCGGCTACAACACCGCTATGGATATTCTGCAAAGCGGTACACCAGCGGTATTTATCCCCTTCGATGATGGCAAAGAGGTTGAACAAGGTCTGCGCGGGCAGAGCCTGTCTGGCTTGTCCGCTATCGAAGTTCTGGAAAGTCGGAACCTGAGCGGGGCCGCACTTGCGCAAGCGGTCGAACGCATCATTGCTGATGGACCCCGCGCAAAACAGGATTTCGGATTTGGCGGCGCTGCCCAAAGCGTACGCATCGCCAAACGCCTGTTGGAGCAGCGTGCATGACCCCCGACTGGCATCCTCTGGACGCCGAGCTGGATCACTGGCGTGCGTCTGGTTTGTCATTTCCACTCTGGTGGCGTGACGATGACGCCGTCGCTCCAACTCCTCAATTGGACCAATTGGCTGATCTGTCTGCGGAATTGGGCCTGCCTGTTCATCTGGCTGTCATCCCCCGAGACGCGGCCCCAGCGTTGGCCGAGTATGTCGCGGACCGACCCTCGTTGATCCCTGTCGTGCACGGCTGGAAGCACAAAAACCACGCGCCTGCGGGAGAGAAGAAGGCCGAGTTCCGACTCAATCGACCGCTGGACCAGATGGTTGATGATGCAAAGGCAGGGATGGCCCGTCTTGGTGATCTGCTCGGTGATAACGTGCGACCCATGTTTGTTCCCCCGTGGAACCGCATCGCGCCCGAGATGGTCGCGCAACTTCCCGGTCTGGGCTTTCGTGTCCTGTCCACTGCGACGCCGCGCAAAACACCTTTTGCCGCATCGGGGCTGGAACAAATCAACACGCATCTTGACCCTATTGATTGGCGCGGCACACGCAGTCTGATCAACCCCGACATCCTGATCAAGCAGACAGTTGATCTGTTGCGCGATCGGCGCGAAGGACGTGCTGACAACGCTGAACCATTTGGCATATTGACCCACCATCTGGTCCATGATCAGGACATCTGGACCTTTACCGAGGCCCTGCTGCGCAAATTGTTGAACGGCCCGGCCACGGTGTGGGTCGCACCCAGGAACGAATAAGGACACAACCATGAGCCGACTGGATTCCATGCTGCGCCGACTGACGGCTCAACGCGACGGTTTGAACTGGGCTGCCCAGCGCATCAACGGCCAGTCAGGCGATGTGCTGGATATGGGTTTGGGAAATGGCCGGACCTATGACCACCTGCGTGAAATACTGCCGGAACGCCGGATCTGGGTGATGGACCGGGTTTTGCAATGCCACCCGGACAGCGCCCCTCCGGCCGCAGATTTCCTGCAAGGCGAGGCCGAGCCGATGCTGAAGAAACTGGCAGAGAACGGGCACAGGGTCGCACTGGCACACTACGATTTCGGACGCGGGATCAAGCATGAAGATGTGGCAGAAGCCGCGCGGCTCAGCCCATTGATTGCGCAAGTCATGCAGCCCGGCGGTTTGCTGATCTCGGGGCAGCCCCTCGTCGGCTTCAACCAGATCAAAGGGCCCGAGACGATCGCCCCGGACCGTTACCTGTTCTATACCGCCTGATCACGCCACACGCCGACCGCGCGCCCAGACCGAGCTCAGGGCCGGTACTCCGGCCCGCATCCGAAAACGGATGACATCGGCTCGCGCATTGGCGCGCAACTCCCCCCGATCTTCTAGCCCCGCGGCCAGCGCAGGGGCCAGAGTGACCGTTTTCATACCGCGCGCCATATCATCCCACATCTCGCCCAGCATGGCCGCCGACAACAACAGGGCCGACGGCACATAGTCCGACGACATGATGTCCAAATGCCCAAGTTCGGCCAACTCGCGGGCTGCGACGTTGCCCGAATGTGAGCCGCCGCGAATGATATTCGGCGCGCCCATCATGACCTTGATATCGTGATCGTGACAGGCACGCGCTGCCTCGACCGTGGTCGGAAACTCAGCCAGTCGGATACCGTGACCTGCCGAGACTTTCACCTGATCTTCGGTCGTATCGTCATGACTGGCCAAAACCGCCCCAAAACGGCGCGCGGCCTTAACGGTCTCAAGCTCATGTACATCGCCATTGCGGTCGCGAAGGCCCTTTAGCTGGGCCACATGCTGCAGGAATGTATCATCGTCCATCGCATGTTTGCCCTTCATATACGCCTCAAGCTTGGTCATGTCGCGGAACTGCCGCTGTCCGGGTGTGTGATCCATGATGGACACAAGACCAACCCGGTCCTCTGGCCCGAACTCATCCAGCTCTTCGACCAACGTCTCGGAACACACCTCGGCCCGCAAATGCAGGAAATGACTGATCTTCAGCGCATCCTGTTCCCGCAAATCCCACAATTCCTGCGACAGGCCACGTGCATACTTTCCATAACGCGCTGCTCCTGACGGGATCGATCCGACCCGCATCGCGTCAAACACGGTCGTGATCCCGGTGCTGGCTAATTCCGCGTCATGCGCAAGGATCGCAGCGGCATGAGGCCAGTCTACCTTGGGTCGGGGTTGAATGTGACGCTCCAGGTTATCTGTGTGCAACTCGACCAGACCAGGGCTGACAAAGTCGCCTTCGCAGTCGATGGCTCCAGACGGAACCGCGTTTCCAGTGTCGATCTCGGCTATGGTCTCGCCCACAATCCGAACGCTGCCGGTTACGGTTTCATTCGGCAACACGAGCGTGGCATTGGCAAGGATCAAGTCTTCTGTCATCTGAACTTCACACAGTTTGAGGTAGTGGAAGGCCACGCAATAGGAGGCCAATGTGACATTCACGCGATACGCGATTTATTTTGCGCCACCCGCAGCGGCGGAGTGGACGAAATTCGCAACCAGCTGGCTGGGTTGGGACATGGAAACCGGCACGTTGGTGGCACACCCGATGGTCGGAGAGATCGACGTTGCCGCCGTCACGAACGTACCGCGCAAATACGGGCTGCACGCGACGATGAAACCCCCCTTCCGACTGAGCGAAGGCCAAACCTTCGACGCCTTGCATGCAGCTTGTGGATCGCTCGCTTCCAACCAGCCCACTGTCATGCTGGATGGCCTCGAGATCGCCCGGCTTGGCCGGTTTCTGGCCCTGCGCCCGATGGGTGATACGCAAGCGTTGAACACCCTGGCCGCCACGTGTGTTCAGACGTTGGACGGTTTTCGGGCACCCCCATCCGAGGTTGAACTGGCCCGCCGCCGCGCCGCCGGTTTGACCCCAGAGCAGGACGCCAATCTGGTTCAATGGGGCTATCCTTATGTGCTGGACGCGTTTCGCTTTCACATCACGCTGAGCGGCAAGCTGGATAAACCGACCCTTCGGGCCACCCAAGAGGCGCTGCAAACCCATTTGGCCCCGTTGCTGCCGCAGCCTTTCCAGATCACCGATCTGGCCCTGATGGGCGAGGCTGAGGATGGGCGGTTTCACCTGATCCATCGCTACGCGCTTTCCGGTTGAAGTTGCGCGAGGATCTCGGCGACAGTGTCTTCCAGTGCGCCGGAGTTGTCGACTTCGATGACGCGGTTCAATCCGTCGGGTAAAGGCGCTTTGGCACGACCCAACCGCCGCGCCTGTTCCGTCGCGCTTTCCCGCCCCCTTGCGGACAAGCGCTGTGCCAGAACATCAGCTTCGGCAGTCAGGGAAATCACGATCAGATCGCCGAAAACCTCCTGCGCCTGAACCAATACCTTTCTTGATAGGTTGACCAGAACAGCATCTGCCTCGTTTCGCTGTCGTGTGATCTCGGTCGGAACACCGTAAAACAAGCCATGCGCAGGCCAGCTCAACGCAAAAGCCCCGGCCCGTTCCATCTGCTGAAACGTCGCGACGGAAACCCGGTCGAAATCCTCGCCCTCTTCCCCTTCAGGACGGGTAATCACGCGCCTCAGGCGTTGGATGCCCGATGCTTGGGCCACCAACGCTTGCATGACGCTGTCTTTACCGACACCCGAGGGGCCGACAACCGCTATGACCGGAGCAAGCGTCATGCAGCCAGCCCCGGTGTAAAATCCGAAACATTGACCTCGCGGTCACAAACCCGCTTACGCGCTTCAATGTCGTGGAAAATCCCAACAATCGCCGCACCACGATGCTTTGCCTCTTCAATCAGAGACAACACGGTTTCCCGGTTCTGCGCATCCAGGCTCGCCGTCGGCTCATCCAAAAGCATCGCGGGATACTCATGTGCAAAGCCGCGCGCAATGTTCACCCGCTGCTGTTCACCGCCAGAAAAGGTCGTGGGGCTCAGGGTCCACAAACGCTCGGGGATGTTCAGACGTTTCAGCAACCCGGCCGCCTTGTCCAGCGCAATTTGCTTGTCCGCACCTACGGCCAGCAGCGGCTCTGCCACAACTTCCAGCGTCGGCACCCGAGGCACAACCCGCAGAAACTGGCTGACATAACCCAACGTATCGCGACGCAGAGACAGGATCTGTCGTGGTTCGGCCTTCGCCACGTCCAGCCCACCAACCAACACCTGACCAGAGGCCGCCAGATAGTTGCCATAGATCACTCGCATCAGCGTGGACTTGCCAGTACCGGACGCCCCCGTCAGAGCAACACATTCCCCCGGCTCAACCTTCAGCGACGCACCTTGCATCACCGGGATCACAGCACTGCCCTGATTATGCAGGGTAAAGCTTTTGCTTACATCGATCAGTTCAATCATCGCTTCATCTTTTCCCAAACACTCAAACCTGAAGGACGCTGGACACAAGCAGCTGCGTATAGGCGTGCTGAGGGTCGTCCAGCACCTGGTCGGTCAACCCAGCTTCGACCACATGACCGCTTTTCATCACCATCAGCCGGTCCGCCAACAGACGCACCACGGCCAAATCATGCGTCACGATGATGGCGCTCAGCCCCATCTCACGCACCAGACCACGCAACAAATCCAGCAAGCGCGCCTGAACGGATACGTCCAGACCACCGGTCGGTTCATCCATGAACACCAGCCGAGGGCCCGTCACCAGATTGCGCGCGATCTGCAGACGCTGCTGCATCCCGCCAGAAAACGCGCTGGGGCGATCGTCCACACGGGCTGCTTCAATCTCGACGCGGCCAAGCCAGTCGATAGCCTTGTCCCGAATATCGCCATAGTGCCGATCACCGACGGCCATCAGCCGCTCACCAATATTGCCGCCCGCGCTGACAGACATCCGCAGCCCGTCGCGTGCGTGTTGATGCACAAAGGCCCAGTCAGTGCGGCCGAGCATTCGGCGTTCCGGTTCGGACATGGTGACTGTGTCTACCGGTCCGTCCACGCGGGTATCAAAGATCACCTGCCCAGCGTCCGGTTCCAGGTGCCCGGCCAGACAGTTGAGCAAGGTCGATTTGCCGGACCCACTTTCGCCGACGATCCCCATCACTTCTCCGGGGTAGAGATCGAAGTTCACATCTGTGCATCCGATCCGCGCGCCATAGCGTTTTTCGATGCCCTTGACTTGCAACAGGGGGGTCATGCCGCGTTCTCCTCAGCCAGTCGGCCCACGTGGCCTGCCTCGCGGCGCGACCGACAATAGTCAGTGTCGGAACAGACAAACATCCGGTTGCCTGCATCATCCATGATAACCTCGTCCAGATAGCTGTCCTCGGCCCCACACAGATCGCAGGGATGGTTGGCTTTGGTGGCCTCAAACGGGTAATCCTCGAAATCGAGGCTCACGACCTTGGTATGCGGAGGCACTGCATAGATGCGCTGTTCCCGCCCTGCACCAAACAATTGGATCGCGTCCATCTCAAGCTTTGGGTTGTCGAATTTCGGGATCGGAGACGGATCCATCACATACCGCCCGGATACTTTCACCGGATAGGCATAAGCGGTTGAGATCGCACCGTGCTGGCTGATGTCCTCGTACAGTTTGACATGCATCAGCCCGTATTCTTCAAGGCTGTGCATTTTGCGCGTCTCGGTCTCGCGCGGCTCCAAAAAGCGCAGAGGTTCCGGGATCGGCACCTGATAGACGATGATCTGGTCTTCACGCAGTTTCGCCTCGGGGATGCGGTGGCGGGTCTGGATGACAGTGGCTTTTTCCGTCTCCTCCGTGGTGGAGACGCCAGCGGTGTTCTCAAAGAACTTGCGGATCGACACTGCGTTGGTGGTGTCGTCTGCGCCTTGGTCGATCACCTTGAACGTATCCTCGGGCGTCAGCGTCGCGGCCGAGACCTGAACGCCACCCGTCCCCCAGCCATACGGCATCGGCATCTCGCGGCTGGCAAAGGGCACCTGATACCCAGGCACAGCCAGACCTTTCAGGATCGCCCGACGGATCATCCGTTTGGTTTGTTCGTCCAGGTAGGCGAAATTATACTCGCTCATAGGAAACCTCTTTCAATCAACGCGCTTTCCAGCGCTTGAGGCGTCGTAAAGTGGATGCCATCCATGCCAACGGCGCGCGCGCCGTCGACGTTGTGCAGCCCGTCGTCGATGAAAATGCAGTTTTCAGGCGCAAGCCCGGCCCGCTCACACAAGCGATGAAAAATCTCGGGTTGCGGCTTCAAAAGCTTTTCCTGACCAGAGACTACCGTCACGCCGAAGACGTCGCCCAACTCGGGATGCGCGCCAACACCAACCGGCCATGTTTCCGCCGACCAGTTTGTAATCGCGTGAACCTGCGTGCCCTGTTCTTTCAATCGATAGAGCAGCTGCCAGGTTCCTTCGATCTTTTGCGGAACGGTCATGGCATAGCGCTCAACATACACACTCAGGCGCCGTTGGTCTTCGACGTCATCCAGTTCTGACGCCAGATCGGCGAAGTTCTCGCCGCCATCCGCCCTCAGATTGCGATCCTGAAAATCGATGCGGGTCAGGAACTCTGCCACGGCCTCGCGGCTGCCCATCTCGTGCAACCATGCCAGATGCGGATCCCATCGGATCAGCACATTCCCGATATCAAAAACGACGGCCTTCATTCTGCGGCCTCCTTTGGCGTAATGCGTTCTTCAGCCTCGCGACGCAGTTTGCGGACCAGCTCCAGCTCAGACTGGAAGTCGACGTAATGCGGCAGTTTGATATGCTCGAGAAAGCCAGTGGCCTGAATGTTATCCGCATGGCTCAGGACAAATTCTTCGTCCTGCGCGGGTGCACCCAGATTGTCTTCGCCCAGTTCTTCCCAACGCAGCGCGCGATCGACCAAAGCCATCGCGATGGATTTTCGTTCGGACTGACCAAAGACAAGACCATAGCCACGTGTGAACTGTGGTGGTTCTGTCTTCGAGCCCGTGAACTGGTTGACCGTCTCACATTCGGTTAGTTCAACCTCACCGATATCAATGGCGAAACCCAGCTCGGGGATCTCCATTTCCACCGCGACCTTGCCGATCCGAAGCTCTCCGACAAACGCATGGTTGCGGGCGTAGCCGCGCTGGGTGGAATAGGCCATGCCCAGTACAAAGCCCTCGTCCCCACGGGTCAGTGATTGCAAGCGCAGCGGTCGGTTTGACGGAAACTCCATCGGCTCGCGGGTCAGGTCGCCCGGGGTGTCATCGCTGGCGAGTTCATCCTGAATGATGTCCTCACCTCTCAGGAACTCGGTGATATGGGGCGTCGGCTCCTGACGTGCTGTGCCTTCGGGTGCCTTAGGGGCTTCACCATCAGCAGCCAGTTTGAAGTCCAGCAAACGGTGCGTGTAGTCGAAAGTTGGCCCCAGAACCTGTCCGCCGGGCGCATCCTTGAACGTGGCCGAGATTCGGCGGTCACACGTCATCTCAACCGTTTCGACGGGATTGGAATAACCGAAGCGCGGCAATGTCGTGCGGTAGGCGCGGATGAGGAAAATCGCCTCAATCAGATCACCACGCGCTTGCTTGATTGCCAGCGCCGCAAGGTTGGGGTCGAACAACGACCCTTCAGCCATGACCCGGTTTACGGCAAGGCTCAGTTGTTCGCGGATCTGCGCAAGGCTCAGTTCCGCCACATCAGTCGCGCCCCGGCGTTCTTCGGCCAGCCACGTATGGGCGTTCTCGATGGCTTTTTCGCCCCCTTTGACAGCTACATACATCGCTTAGCCCTCTGTCCTGATCTGCGTGCTGCGCGGCAGGGCCGCGATCTTGTCACCGCAGGTAAAGAAGAAATCGCACCCCAGCGGATACAGCATCGCATTGTATTGAAGCGCTGGAACATCCGGCAGAGACAACCGCGCGGTGTCCTTGATCCCAGGGCCGCTCAGAATGGCACCGCTTTGCTCAAGCTGGTCGCATTCTACAATTAGGGTCGCAGACCGGTCCGGGTATTCCGGCGTGCCAATACGATAGGCGTTCAAGGGACCTAGTGCGCCCCACGTACCAACGGCGAAATCAGCGTTGCCCGCAGACACAATCGGCGCGCCCGTGTGGAAGGTCAGCCATTTGCACACCGCATCGGTGTCAGCATCACCCGCCAAATAGACCTTTGTTTCGGGATCGCACAGCGTCAGCAAGAGCGTGCCTGCTGCCATGGACAAAGGCGCAGGGGGTTCAGTGCCCATGAGGGTGCGGATTTCACCCGGGCGCGCCATGACGGTCATGGCCGCACGAAACGCGTGGGCGGCCTGGACAGGTGCGTTTTGAAAGCCCCCGGAAAACTGTGTTTGCGCGGCCATCAGTCTTCCCCCCGGACCAGCGTGAAAAACTCGACCTTGGTGGCAGCTGCCTTGGCGGCGCGTGTCGTCTTGGCCGCTTGCATTTGTTGCTGCAATGGGTCGAGCAATCGGGCCTGCAGATCATCCGCCGCCGGTGTCTGCATCATAGCATCAATCAACGCTGCGACTTCGGCTTTAGGCTTGGATCTGCCCTGCACATATCCGTGACCAACCGTGCCATCCTGCAGCACGACCGAACAGCGCGTGACGGTCATTTCACCCAGATTGAACGGCGCTCCGGTAGCTCCGGTGCGACCTCTCACCATGACGCCACCCACTTCGGGGCTGCGCAGCCACTCAAAGCTTGGGCGGTCCTGAATGCCATCCCATAGCGTCATCAACGCATCGTCCGGCGCACGGGCCAGCAGACCCATCCATTCCTTCCGCGCCTGCGTCGCGATTTCTGTCTGATTTGTCATCAAAGCCTCTTGGCCGGGTTGTCTACATGAACTATACAACTAGACAAATATTACCCTTTAGGTATCCGAGTCGCAATCCGTGATGGTGTGAAGATTTGATGACATGAGCAAAACGCCGATCTGGAAAAGCATCGCCCTGCGCCTGACCTCGGACATCGCCGAAGGGCGCTATCAAACCGGAGATCGCCTGCCGACCGAAGCACAATTGGCCGCCACTTATGGCGTCAATCGCCACACTGTGCGGCGCGCGTTGGCAGACATGTCGGAACAAGGTCTGGTCCACGCCAGGCGCGGCGCAGGGGTGTTTGTAGCGGCGCGCCCCACGGATTATCCAATCGGCAAAAGGGTGCGATACCACAAAAACATCTCGGCCAGCGGTAAGATGCCGGGCAAGAAAATCCTCGCGCTGACCACACGCGCAGCAGATGAAGCCGAAGCGGAAGCCTTGGGTTTGGACAAAGGCGATCCGGTGCATGTCTATGACGGCCTGTCATTGGCGGACGGACAGCCTGTGGCCGTGTTTCAAAGCGTTTTTCCAGCCGCGCGTTTTCCCAACCTGTTGCAGACACTGACCGAAACGCAATCGGTCACAAAAGCTCTGCAAGCTAGCGGCATCGCGGATTACACACGCATCTCGACCCGTTTGACAGCGCGCGGGGCAACGGCGACACAAGCCTTACAGCTCCAGCTGTCCGAAGGGGCCCCGGTTCTGTTCTCGGTTGGCGTGAACGCGGACCCAGATGGCCAGCCCGTTGAATATGGGCGAACCGTTTTCGCGGGTGAGCGGGTCACACTGACCCTGAACGAAGAATAGACCCCCACAGGGGGTTTTCGGTTTTTGGATCTGCAGGAACAGGGTTACGCGTACTTTTCCAGAAACGCTTCGGCACTTAGCGTGCGAAAATCAGGCAAAGCCGTGCGAAGCTTGGCGTTTTCCCAATCCCACCACGCAAGTTGTTCCATCCTGTCCGCGACGCCCTCGGGGAACCTATTGCGCAACACCTGAGCCGTGACACCTGCAACGATTGTATAGGGCGGTACGTCTTTGGTAACCACCGCACCTGAGGCGACCACGGCACCATTGCCGATCGTGACCTCGGGCTTGATAATCGCAGCGTGTCCGATCCAGGTGTCATGCCCGATCCGGGCAGTGCGACTGGCGCGATGAGCGAACCAATCCGCATCATCTTCGGCATCGTCCCAATAGTCGGCGGAACGATAGTGAAAATGATGCAGCGAGGCCTTGTCCATCGGATGATCTGTCGCCCCGATACGAGTAAAGCTTGCTATATTTGCGAACTTTCCAATTTCGGCATTGGCAATATCGCAGGTCCGGTCGCAATAGGAATAATCGCCCCAAACCGAGTTCGCCACTCGGCTGCCAGCACCAATCTCGACATATGCGCCAAAGCTGCTGTTGGTGATCTGACAATCATTATGAATATACGGCTGATCAGCGCGCAGTCGTGCCATTGAATGTCCCCATCTTTGTTCAGGGCAACAGGAATGTCTTGCGTGCAGCATCACGCGGCTTGCGTTTTTTACCCGCTTCGCCCTGGATCAACCGTTTGCGCAACCAACCCGAGAACCAGTCCATCAACATGACCATCAGGATGATCAGGATGATGTAGTAGGCGACCTCTTCCCAATCCTTTTGCGTGATGATTGCCTGCGTCAGTAGAAGGCCAATACCGCCACCTGTGATTGCGCCAATCACCGTCGCGCTGCGGGTGTTGGATTCCAGAAAATACAATAGCTGGCTCAACAAAACGGGCGTGACTTGCGGAATGACCCCAAATCGGTATCTCTGCGGCGCATTTGCTCCTGTGGACTGAACGCCCTCTATCTGCTTCTGGTCCACATTCTCCAACGCTTCCGAGAAGATCTTGCCAAAGGTCCCGGTGTCGGTCACCAGTATGGCCAGCGCGCCTGTCAAAGGTCCGGGACCAAAGGCGCGGGCCAGCACCACGGTCCAGATCAAGGCATCCACACCGCGCACAAAGTCGAACACGCGACGCGTTGCAAAGCGGATGGATTTCATCGGATTGAAATTGCGCGTCGCAAGGAAGGCCAGTGGCAACGCGACCATGGCCGCGCCCAGCGTGCCCAGAAACGCCATCAGGATCGTCTCGAATATCGCCCAGGCCACATCCTGATGCCGCCACATCTTGTTGGTCCAGAAGTCATTAAAAATTGCACCCGCCTCACCCGACGCAGCGCGTCCGACCAGTTCGGGGACCGACTTGCCATAATAGGGGCTGTCGAGCGTGAACCAGAACAGCTCCCACCCGGTGAAATAGCGAAACACTTCCGACCGATTGCGTGTGACGGTCAGACGGCCCGCATCCGTCTTGATTGCCAAGCGGTTCTTGGAGACATTGATCCACTCTGGCACGTCACCCGCAGGCAACTCGGCCTGTACACCAGCCGAGCGGCTGGGTGTTGCCCGAATAGTTCCATAACCGGGGATGTCATATTCGATCGTTTCCGGCCCGAACCGCACCACGTGGCCGTCTTCCAGATCGATCACGGTTGTCTCGCCCAGCGTCACCCAATCCGGGGCCTGACCTTCAGGATACGCGCCCTTGCGTTCGCCCTCGATCGCGGCCGAAACCTCGCCGGTGCGGTTGTCACGCTCGATATGCGTCTTGTAGCTATAGCTGTCTGACACAAGCGTCTTGCCGTTTTCCCAATTCGCACGCGCTGCAAGGCCCGGAACGTCAAAAGCAAAGAAGACGTAGACCAGATAGACAAGCACCAGCGCGGGCAGCCCGAAATTCATCAGTCTTTTGCGACTGAACAGACGGTCTGCTTCGGCTTTGAGCTCATCGACGGTCAGATTGGTTGCGAAGGTGCTCATACCGAGGCTCCTTTTTCCGACCCATGAGTCAGACGGTCGCGCAGGACACCGGACAGCTGGTCCACGACGACGATTGTTGCAAAAAGCAGAAGGAAAATGGCTGCGGCCTCATCGTACCGCCCCTGTCCCCAGGACATGGCGTTGCGCAGCTCATAACCCAGACCGCCAGCGCCAACAAAACCCAGGATGGCCGAGGCGCGAATATTGATTTCGAACCGCAGCAACGCATAGCTGACATAGTTGGGACCGACCTGTGGGATCACGCCCAGATACATTCGTTGCGACCAGTTCGCACCCACCGAATGCAGGCCCTCGACCGGCTTGAGCGAGGCGTTTTCGTTGACCTCGGAAAACAGCTTGCCCAGTGCACCTGCTGTGTGAATGGCAATCGCAATCATCGCCGGAACCGGACTACCGCCCAAAATGAAAATCAGAACTAGTGCGATCACAATCTCGGGGACGGCGCGGCACACATCTGCAATTCGGCGAAACAAAGGGATCAAGGCGGGCCAAAGTGCCATGCCGCGCGTCGACATCAGGGCCAGAAACGTACCTGCAATCGCACCGATCAAGGTCGAAGCGGCCGCGATATTCAGTGTTTCTATCAGCGCGGGGAAAAACTTGGCCAGGTTTTCCGGCAGCGCGCCGATTTTTTCCCACGCCTCGGCCAAAACCTCAGCGGGGTAGTCGAAAATACGCGTCCAGCCATCGCGGAAACTGCCAGCGTTGCGGTCGTCAGCAACACGAAAGCCCGAGGCCATAACGGCAACGAACAGGATCAGGAGGATACCACCATAGACCCGTTTGCGGCGCGTCATCGCCGTATAGTCATCGCGGATCTGGTCGACGGTCGGGGACCCAGCGGTCAGGTCTGTCATGGAATGCTCCTGGGTGGAAAAACGGGGCCCGGATTTTCGCCGGACCCCGATCATTGGGTATTCAGGCTTAGTTGGACTTCAGCTTGCGTGCTTCGATGATGACTTCGTAGGCATCATGTGTGATCGGCTCGAACGCTTTCGCCTCACCTGCGGCAACGCCGTAGAAGCAATCACGGTCTTTCTCGTGCAGGCCAGCCATCAGGGCTGTCATCTTTTCTTTTACATCCGCAGGCAGCGCTGTACGCAGAACAACCGGACCTTCCGGGATCGGCTTGGATTTCCAGATTTCAACCATGTCGTTCATGTCGACCAGACCGGCATCAACTGCACGGCGCAGCGCGCCTGAGTTGTATCCGTCTTCCCAGTTGCCAAGACCATCGGCCCAGGTCACGCCACCATCAACGTCACCATTGTTGACCGCGACGATGGTCTGCTCGTGACCTCCGGTAAACTTCACTTCACCAAAGTAGTCGCCTGAGTCCATGGTGGCACCGGTGGCCTGCGGGATTTCGATGGACGGGATCAGGTAGCCCGAGGTCGAGTTCGGATCACCAAAGCCAAAGGTCTTGCCTTTCATGTCTTCCAACGAGGTGATGCCGCTGTCCTTGCGGGCAAAACCAACCGAGTAATACCCGTAACCGCCGTCGACGTTCACCTTAACCAGAACCGGCTCAACCGCCTCGGGATCGCTCAGGTAAGTTTTGGCGTACCCCGACGCGCCCAACCATGCCATGTCGATGGTGCCGCCCAGCAGACCCTGGATCACACCGTTATAATCGGCAGGCGCAAACAATTTGGTCTCAACGCCCAGCGTTTCTTCGGTGTATTCACGCAGGCATTCGTTGTTGTTCAGACGATCCTGAGCGTTCTCACCACCCAGAATGCCTATGCGGAATTCGCTGATGTCCTGTGCCATGGCCGGGGCGGCAAGCGCAGTGGTAGCCACAAAGGCAGCAATCAGTTTTTTCATCTGTCTCTCTCCAGTTTGATTGCCCCGGCCTTTCATCGGGCCGGGCGATGAAAGGGGGATGGTGGCTCAGATGGTCGCTTCCGCTTCCATCAGGGCCTTCTGGGTGGCGTCCAGAGTTTCGATCTCGGTCGATGTCGCCTCTTCCGAGAAGCTGGCATCGGCACCATAGATTTCGCGGGCAACACCGGTCGTCAGTTGTTCGGGCAGCCCGTCAAAGACGATGCGTCCATCACGCATTCCGACCACGCGATCACAATAACGGCGTGCGGTATCCAGCGTGTGCAGGTTGGCGATGACGGTGCGGCCATCCTCTTCGTGGATACGCCGCAGAGCCTGCATCACAACCTGAGCGTTCATTGGGTCCAGCGAGGCGATGGGCTCGTCCGCCAAAATGATCTTGGGGTCCTGCATCAGGGCGCGTGCGATAGCGACGCGCTGTTGCTGCCCACCAGACAAAGCTTCGGCGCGTTTGGGCGCGTGTTCGGCGATTCCCAGACGATCCAGAATATCAATTGCGCGATGGATGTCTTCCATTGGGAACAGGTTGAACATGGTGGCCAGGGTCGAATGGCGGTTCAGCGTGCCATGCAAGACGTTCGAGACAACATCCATGCGCGGCACCAGGTTGAACTGCTGAAAGATCATGGCGCAGTCAGCTTGCCAGGCCCGCTTTTCGCGCCCCTTCAGTTGGGTCACGTCACGACCTTCGAACAGGATCTGACCGTCGCTGGAATCCGTCAGCCGGTTAACCATCCGCAGCAGGGTCGACTTACCTGCACCAGACCGTCCGATGATCCCGATCATGCAAGGCTTGTCCACATCCAGCGTCGCAGCGTCCACAGCAATGTTGTCGCCAAAGCGTTTGGTCAGTTTCTTGATATGCAGCACGTGCCACCCCCAAATGATGTTGGCGGTCAGCTACAGATGCCATTCAACGGATATGTGTCAGCGTGGTGAAAGTTTTGTAACGGACCAGCCGTCGCAGGGGCTATCCATCCCCCTGCCCCGCAGGTATACGCTTCGGCGACTCTTTTTCTGATACGAGGCCATCATGAGCTTTGACCGCACCATCAAGATCGCTCCGTCGATCCTGTCCGCCGATTTCGCCAATTTCGGAGCAGAGATTCAGGCCATCGAGGCACAAGGCGCAGATTGGGTTCATGTGGATGTCATGGATGGCCATTTCGTTCCGAACCTGACCTTTGGCCCACCTGCGGTTAAAGCCTTTCGCCCGCACGTGAAAACCGTGATGGATGTGCACCTGATGATCACCCCGGTTGATCCTTACATCCAGGCGTATGCCGATGCCGGAGCGGACATTCTGACTGCACATGTCGAGGCTGGTCCACATACACATCGCACCTTACAAGCGATCCGCGCCGCTGGAATGAAAGCCGGTGTCGCGCTGAACCCTGGCACCCCTGCCGAGGCGGTCGAGCATCTGCTGGACCTTACCGATCTGGTCTGTGTGATGACCGTAAACCCGGGCTTCGGTGGTCAGAAATTCATCGACATGACCGGTAAGGTGCGCAAACTGCGCCAGATGATCGGCGACCGCCCAGTGCATATCGAGATCGACGGAGGCGTCGACCCAAAGACCGCCCCGCTGGTTGCAGCAGCAGGGGCGGACGTGCTGGTCGCCGGGTCGGCGGTATTCAAGGGCGGATCGGTTTCCACCCCACAGGTCTACGGAGACAACATCCGCGCCGTTCGCGCTGCGGCTGAGGATGCGCTGTCCTGATCCAGCAGTTTGTGGCCGGTATGTCTGGCGGCGGCTGACCGGGCCTGCGCCGGATGGTCCCCGGGTCACAAAGTCAGTCGCTACGTAACCATTCGTGCGCCGCTGACACGGCGTTTGCGGGCCCGGCCACGGGAAGCGGAAACGCTGCTCGGGTATTTTTGTTTCGCGAAGACGATAAGCTCCGACACACGTGTGCAGTGGTGTGGGAAAGACGAAAATGCGCCAGCCAACCAGCCAAAGAAACTCCCATTGTATTTTCTTCCCTGAGCGACATACGCGCGAATGTTGACACGGTCAGCAATCTCGGAGCCTACAGCCATTTTCATCATGGACCTCACAGCAACCCGGGTGTTGCCATCAATCATGCGCAATCCCATTCTGTCACCTGATAGTTTGGTTGCGCGTTCGTAGGGGAAAAGCAAAATATTGAAGATCAATAGCTTCTCCACACTGTTAATGAAGAACTGCAGCCAGCCAAACCGAAAGTGTTTAGCTGCCAATGCGCCCACAAATCGCCCGACAATGAAACGCAGTTCGTCCTTTGTGTTTTCGTTCTTCAAAAGCTCGGAATTCAGAAGCAATATCTTGGTGTTGAGAAGCGACAGGATTGATGCGTTGTAAGATCCATCCTCATGGACATATGCCTCGACCGTTCGGTTGTAACCAAAAAGCTCCTTCGCTTCTTTGATCGCATCGTTGGCTTCAGGGAAAGACGCCGCTGAAACCTGGACAAAATTGTTCATCCAATGCGCGATAGCCAACCTAAGGCTGAACCACAGCGAGAAAAGGATGATCGGTACAAGCAAACGAATGGTTCCAAAAGTTGCGACTGTTAGCAGCGCCGTTATGAAACCAAACGGAATCAAAACAAACAAGGTTATGTAAAAACGTGGAGTCTCAGTAGGATGTCTTAGTTCCTGCATTTCATTTTTTGACAAAGGCGTGGGAAATCCCCCACAAAAATCGTGAAAAGTAATAGATTATGAAATTACATCTATTTTGTAAGACGAAATCAACTGTTCAGTCCTTCTACGGAATTGCTGAACCCGGTCGTATTATTGAGTACTATGCGCTAACGCCTAATATTCGGCGATGACTTTCCCAGCAAAGGGCTCGCCACAAAAAAGGCCGCCCCTTAGGGAGCGGCCTTCTTTAGTTTTTCACCGAGTTGCTCCTGGCAGATTTTCCTCTGGAAAATCGCCTGCCGCAACCAGGCGCGACAAGCGCGCCTTACTCGATGATTTTCGACACAACGCCGGCGCCGACGGTGCGGCCGCCTTCGCGGATCGCGAAGCGCAGACCGTTTTCCATCGCGATGGGCGCGATCAGCTCAACGCCGAACGACACGTTGTCGCCAGGCATGACCATCTCGGTGCCTTCGGCCAGGGTCACGGTGCCGGTCACGTCAGTTGTACGGAAGTAGAACTGCGGACGGTAGTTCGCGAAGAACGGAGTGTGACGACCGCCTTCTTCCTTGGTCAGGATGTAGGCTTCGGCTT
>NZ_WQGF01000015.1:0-81307 GCF_013034545.1 Ruegeria sp. HKCCA5763 | reverse complement strand
GGTGTTGTCACGTTAACTTCCGACCCACCAAGGAATGCTGATGCCCGGACTTCAAGCAGCTCGAGTGGCGGCATTCCAGGCGTCAAATGCTTCGAGGCGGTGATATCGAATTGTTAAGGCTGAGCGACGGCGTGCGGGGGCACAGAAGCAATTCCGAACGGCTGAATGGGTTGTCACGAACCTCTGCAAACCTCCTGGGGACCGAAACCCCTGCATCGTTCGTTCCCGCTTACGGAATGGCAGGTGGCTGTTTTCGGCTCGATTGTTCAAACCCTTGTGTGACCAATGATCCAACCCCGGCGCGACTTCTCGCTTGGCGGCGCCATATGAGCGCAGTTTGTCCGTGATGATCCGCTTGGGAAGAATACCAAAACGCTTTACCAGGCGGCGTAACAGCCGTTTTGCAGCCCGTTTGTCCCGTTTCGGTTGGAGTATTTCGTCCAGCACGATGCCATGTTGATCGACCGCGCGCCAAAGCCAATACTTGCGACCTGAGATTCTCACGGCAACTTCATCCAGATGCCAGACATCACCTGGGCAGCCCTGTCTCTGCCGCAAGTTTTGAGCTATCGCCGGCCCGAATTTGAAGACCCAACGGCGGACGGTCTCGTAAGAAACATCGATCCCACGTTGTAGAAGCATCTCTTCAACTTCCCGTAGGCTCAAATTGAAGCGAACATAAAGCCACACCGCGTGAGCGATGATCTGAGGAGGAAATCGGTGGTGCTTGTAGCTGATCGACGATGAATTCATCGATGTCACCTATGTCCAAATCCAAGCATGAGCAACCGAACGACGGTTAACGTGACAACACCCCTGACGGTGTTCCACAACGACACTGACAACCCCCATGTCCACATCGTTGTGAACAATCGAGGAGTCGAACATGGGCAGTGGTTGGCTATGGGTATGAGCAGCGAAATGAACATCGACGTTCAGCGCTCTATCCAGGTCGAGGTTGCTGAGGAATACGGAATTGAGCTGACCGCAACGACCCGCCTTGAGCGCGGTTTGCGGCAGGAAGTCGAGACCGACACGTGGAAAGTTCAGGCCGGAATGTCGGTTGTTGAAAGCACCCCGGAAGTCGAAGCAACGGCCCGCGACATGGCCGGTGATGTGATGACCCTATCCATCGCAAGAATGTCGGATCTGTTTGATGAGCGCGCCAACGCCGTCAAAGACCGGATCGAAGAGTACGCCATCATGCTCGTTGAAGGAGAGGAACCTATGGTATCGAGAATGGAACATCTACTGGATCAGGCCCATCATTTTGATGACTATGGCGAGCCGGAAGACCCGTCTTATGTGTCGCCCGAAGTCATGAGCAACTTGCGGCGACACATCGAATTAGGCGGTTCTGAGGAAACAATTACGCCCGAGCTGAAGGCTCAGGTTGTTGCCCATATCAGCGACGTTCGGGACAACGAACAGAGCCATCCGTATCTGTCTGCCCTTGCTGATATTGTCGATGACAAGGCGTTCCAGGCGTCCGAAGACTACGCCCCGGCATCACGCCGCTACGAGGTCTATATGCAGGACACCTTGGGCGAGGGGGTCTATGAAGACTTCCAGGCTCAGACGAAAGATTTGCTGCAATCAATCGACAAGATGGAAGGGCTTGCCCGAGAGGTTGATGACCCTCATCTGCGTGTCGCTATGGACATTCAAATTGGCGAGCTGAAGGGCGACGTTGCGGATCTGCGCGCCAACGATCCGGACCTTCAAGCCTTCATCATCGAGGACCGCCGCTATTCAACGATGATGGGAATGGGCACCGCCGAAATGGATGTCTTGGATTATCCAGAGGCCGACAAGTGGGCCGCGATCCGCAAGGAAGTCACCGACACGGCCAGCAGCTACGGCCTCGATGGCGAGGCGTTTGTTGCCCGCTTTGGCGACCATCAGAACGTCACTTTGGGCACAACAATGACATGGCGCAGCGACGACATTTCGACCGCAGCGGCCCACTTCCAGGCTCAGGGATTGTCGGACAGCCACGACCGCGCTGAGGCCGTTGTTGACGAGCTGCACCAGCTTGCTTCTTCCAGGATCATCGCAATCTCAGAAGAACTCTCGGATGTTCACGCCCATGCCACGCACCCGCTCTTGCAAGGGCGCGGCGACGATGACGGACACAGCTTGTAAGGACATAGCCCGGTCTGCCTGATGAGCGCGCCAACGCCCCAGGCAGATCCATCACAGAGTTTTCCATCAACTCGCAAAGGAAAAACTATGGTTTCGCGTACAGACTATCTTTTGAACGAAGTCGAACACTTCGCACCCTATTCCCAATTCGATCAATCCGCCCCGCGCGAGGATCGCGTTTCAGAGCAGATCGACATCATCATAAAAGAGCAGCAGGCGATGGGCTATGATCGTGCCGCCATCGCTTCAAAGAGCTTCGACATCGAGGACCAGGCCAACCGCCGTGTTGACGAACATTCCGCGCAACAAGATCTGGTCGGAGAACTGAAAATCGAATTGGAGGCTGCGGAGCGGTCGGGGGAGCCGGTTGATCTGAACGATATGCAGGCTTTGGTTTCTCAGCACATGACCGATGCTCAGGAATACGACCTGTATCATCCCTACTATTCGTCCCTTGCGGATCTGTCCGGCGACAAAGGTTTTCAGGATTCCGACGATTACCAGTCGCCCGGTGATCGCTATGTTCAGTATATGCAATCTGCTCTGGGGCAGGCCGGTTTCGAGAATTACGAACAGCAGACCAAGGACATTGTGAACTCCATCGAGAACATGGAGGCTCTTGCACGAGAGGTCGAAGATCCGCACTTGCGCGCCGCTATGGACGTGCAGATCGGAGAGCTGAAGGGCGATGTTGCCGAGCTACGCCCATACGACACCGACCTGCAGGCGTACACTATTGCGGACGACAGTTACTCCACTTCCATGAATGCAGCCGAGCTGGACAACCTGGACCCGTCCGAGGCCGAAAAATGGCTAGCAGTGCGTGACGACATTGTTGCTACCGCCAACAGCTTCGGTCTCGACGGAAACAAGTTCCTGGCCCGCTACAACGATCATGACAGCGTTTCAGTCGGCACCACGGCGACTTGGAAAGACGCGGATATTTCCACCGCTGCTGCCCACTTCAACAGCCAAGGCGTTCCGGACAGCTACGAGCGCGCCGAGGCCGTTGTCGGTGAGCTGCACCAAGTTTCATCCAGCAAGATTGCCGCTGTGGTGCAGGAGATTGCCCATACCCGCGAACAGGCCACCCACGTTCATGAAGATGATGGTCACAGCCTTTAACGACGGAAGACATTATAGATTATTGTTCGCGCTGGTGAATGTGTTGCCGGGAACAGCGAGACCACCGGGTTGGAGTAATGTGGGGTCTGTTCCGATTGGGACGGACTCTTATCGTTGGACATTCCGGGCTTTCGCTGCACCACGTTTGAATAGGCAAGAAGCGGGACAAAGCCACCATTTGGTCAATGACCGCTTTCCAGAAGTGGGCTTCGTTCGCGGGGTAAGCGTATTTGTTGGATCGTTTGAAAGCTGCGGGGGCCTTATCAGCCCATATCCGAAACGCCCGTGAGAAGCCTGTTGAGTCGGTATGGCCTAGTCTTTACGCTTTTCGCGGCGTTGAAGTCCCACGGAAAAACGCCGGATATCCGAAGCGAGCCAACGCCTGCAGTAAGTTGGGACTTGCGTCGTCGCTTCTGAATCTTGGAGCGGTAATCTTTAGCTTAACGATCAGTCGGAGTTGCATATCTGATTGCGTTTTTTGAATTCATTCGGAGTCATCCCGGTCCATCGCTTGAAACTCCTGTGAAAACTGGGTTGGTCCAGAAGCCCAACACTTTCACCAATTTCTTTTATCGAAAGTTGGCTGTTTACAAGCAAAGTCTTCGCTCGCTTCGCCCGACATTTTTCCAGTTCTGCTTTGAAGCTTGTACCATTGGCTCGGAAGGTGCGTTTCAAACGGTCGGGGCTTTGCGAATACAACTCTGCAAACCAGTTCAGGGTGGCAGGTTGCTTGTCGAGATGCAGTTCAAGCAAATCGCGGGTTTGCTGAAGAAAGTCGTCGGCGCCTGTGAAGTTCTCCGGGAGATTCTGGCTTTGCCCACCTCCGGACCGAAGCAACAACCAGTTTGCTGGAAACTCGATGTGCGCCCCCATGCGGTTGGTCCTGCGTACCGAAATTTCCTTTTTCTGCCAATCAGGGATACAATCAGGTTTGCAAACCCAGAATTGTAGTTTCTTGGAGTCCCAGTCGGGATCGCAGACGGATCGAACTAGTCGAACCATAAATCCCAGATAATAGCCGTCGACTTGGCCAGGTGGAGAAGATGGCTTGAATGTGCGTTTTGCAACCAACCTAGCGACATGACCGTTGGTCTCGAGATTGTAGTTCGCCATGGACGAAATCCTGCCGACGTCCACAACAAGCGATATTAAAAGATCACCGAGCGTCGCGCTTTGAGTTTCAAGGATCGACAGGTTGGGCAATGTATTGAGAGCCGCATTAGCACCGACGTCAAACCCTAAATGCGGGTTACTCAATGCCTTCGCGAGATTGTCGATCAGATCGTACCAATGCTGCCCTGCCATGAACGCTTCGCCGCGCTGCACGTCCTTCAGACAGAGGCCGGATGGCTCAAGAAATTTTTCAACTTCAAGGCCATGGCTGAGGGCAAGGGACACAAAAGGTTGCGCCATCGAGCATTCAACAGTTGGGAGTTTCATTTGCCGACCTGAACTATCGCGATTTAATTTTTTATTCGCATTTTCGAGCATTTTTTTGGACAATTCAACCATATTGCTAATGACAGTCTGAGCGCCACACGCAAAGATACAATCGTGCAGAGCAGTGCATTGCCAAGAAGGAAACTCCAAAATGTTCAAAAGATTTATAGTCGCCACTGTTCTTTCAGCGGTCGCAACATATTCATTTGCTCAAGAGGAGAGCTTTCCGATCCTCTTCACCAATGTGCATGTCTTTGACGGGGTGAACGAAGAGCGGATCGAGAATGCCAATGTGCTGGTGGTCGACAACTTGATCGCCGATGTCTCGACCGAACCTCTGGCCGTCGCCAACGCCCAGATCATCGACGGCGGCGGGCGCACGCTGATGCCGGGGATGCATGACCAGCACGTGCATCTTACGGTATTCAATCCGCTCAGCGACGGGTTACGCCAGAACATCACTCCCTTTCACCTTGGCGGCGTCGCCACGATCCGGTCCGAACGCATCCTGATGAACGGATTCACAACCGTGCGCGACCTTGGTGGTCCGGCCAAATCCATCGCCCGCATCATTGACACCGGAATGTTTCCCGGCCCGCGTATCTATTCCTCGGAAGCGTTTATCACTCAGACATCCGGTCATGCCGATTTCCGCAAACTGAACGACCGGCATCCGACACTCTCCGGACAGGGTCCTTCGCATTGGGTCGAGACGGACATGAGCTTTATCGCCGACGGACCTGAGCAAATCCGAATGGCGGTGCGTGAAAACCTGCGTCGCGGGGCAACCCAGATCAAGATCATGGTCAGCGGCGGGGTTACGTCAGAGTTCGATCCGCTGCACTCACTTCAGTATCAGGCTGACGAGATTCAGATGGCGGTCAAAACGGCCGCGCAGTGGGGCACCTATGTCACCTGCCATGTGTTCACCGAACAGGCGATCCGCAACTGCATCGACAATGGCGCCAAGACGATTGAACACATCCCGTTCCTAACCAAGGAGGCTGCCGAGATCATGGTCGAAAAGCAGATCATGTTCGCGACGGCGGTGGCCCCGGTCTACTCGGTGACCACCGAACAAGCGGAAGCCTTTTACACGCCAGCGTCCTTCGTGAAATGGAAAAGTGTGCGGGATGCTGCGGCCAATATGATCGAAGTGATCCAGACGACGCCGGGCATGATCGATCTCTACACACTGGGCACAGACCTTGTGAACAACTGGGATCAGACGCTTGAGCAAGACAAGAAGATGAACGACGAAATCGGGTATCTGCACGAAGCGGGTTTCAGCGCATATGACATTCTGCGCATCGCTACGTCGAACGGCGCCCGCATGAACCAACTGACCGGCTTGAACAACCCGTATCAAGACGGCCCCCTCGGCGTGGTCGAGGAAGGTGCCTATGCAGATCTTCTACTCGTCGATGGCAACCCGCTGGAGGACATCCTTCTGTTGGCCGAGCCGGACGCCAATCTGAAAATCATCATGAAAGACGGCGTGATCTACAAGAATACACTCGATTGAGTGTCGCGCGGGGTGAATTAACCTCGGCACCCCGCGTACCCCGATAGCGGAAGGGAAAGGAAGCCTATGAAATACCTCGGCAAATCTACAATGATGGCGAGCGCAGTCGCTCTCACAACAAGCGCGGCTTTTGCACAGGAGGCCGCAGGTGACATCCCCCCTGTTACACTCTTTAAGAATGTGATGGTTTTTGATGGAGTGAGTGACGGGCTCAAGGACGTCGACGTTCTCGTCGTAGGCAACAAGATTCACAAGATTGACGCTGACATTCCTGAGGGCGGGAAGTGGGAAGTCGATGTGCGCACCGGGGGATCCAAGCGGTTGCCTGATCCAGTCGGCGGCATCGACGGCTACTCCTTCACCGTTCAAACGGAACGCGGCATCGAGACCAAAGAAGTGGATGTGACCGTCATTGACGGAGACGGTCGTACGCTCATGCCCGGGCTTATCGACAGCCATGTGCATGTGAACATGTACAAGAACGGGACTATCCCGGGGCTTCAGGACACCACATGGGAAGAGATTGGCGCACGTGCTGCCGCATTCGCGCAGGAAATGTTGGCGATGGGCTTTACAACGGTTCGCGATATGTGCGGCGCTCATGGTGGGCTTAGAGCGGTTATTGATGAAGGATCACTTCCCGGCCCAAGAATTTATTCCTCCGGCGCATGCCTTAGCCAAACGGGCGGACACGGCGACTGGGGTATCGCTGGTCAGCGCAAGAACGAGAGCAATCTTGAGCGACTGGAGATAACCAGATTGGTGGACGGGCCCGCCGAGGTGCTTCAGGGTGCGAGGAGGAATTTTGCTTTAGGGGCAAACTATCTAAAGATCATGGTCAGCGGTGGCGTGACATCGATCAAGGACCCGATCTATCAGTCTGCTTTCACAAACGAAGAGATTTCTGCTGCAGTAGAGGTTGCAGGCGATATGGACTCATACGTCGCTATGCACGTATTTATGGACAGCGACCTGTCCCGTGCTCTCGATCTTGGTGTCAAAGTGGTAGACCACGGCCTGACTATTACCGAACCGACGATGCAGAAGCTGGTCGAAAAAGAGGCGTTCTTTTCGCCCAACCTGACTGCGCTTGCGCCCGAAGCTCTGGAACACCCGATGCATCAGGACCCGACTTTCCCGCCGACGGCGAAGTTTCTGTGGTTGCGGGAAAACAGCAAGCAGCTCATGGATCTTGTGAAAAAATACAAGCCGAAGATGGTGTTCGATTCCGATTACGTGCTTCTCACGGGTGTCCCTTATCGCCAGTCAATGGATTTTACGAAGGCGTTTGTCGCGCGTGAGTTTGGCAACCTCTGGGCATTGCAGATGATGACCTCGAATGGTGGCGAATTGGCGGCTCTGACCGGACGAGGAAACCCTTACCCTGAAGGCAAGCTTGGTGTGATCGAAGAAGGCGCCTACGCCGACATTCTGATCGTAGACGGGAACCCACTTGAAGACATCTCGGCCATCGGCGCGGTGGATACATGGTTTGATGCGCCGCCGCGCGGACAGGATGTCCCAAGCATTCGAATGATCATGAAGGACGGCGTGATCTACAAGAACACGCTGAACTGACCTCTCCATTACGGCGGGGTCATCGGTCTCTGTCCGCCAACAACTTTTGGAGTCTTAGAAATGAAAACATCCGCGATAGCCATTCTGGTCGCACTCTCAGGTTTCGCAACCCCGGCGTTTGCCGCAGATTGCGATGTTGCACTGCTCAACGGGCGGCTCATGGACCCGGAAAACAATTTCGACGCCGTTCGTAACGTCTGCATCAAGGGCGATAGGATCACGTCGATTACCGAAGATGCAATTTCGGGTGAACACGAGATCGACGTTGCAGGCCACGTGGTCGCGCCCGGCTTCATCAATACCCACTCGCACTCCTTCGGGGGGTTTGATCAGAAGATGATGGCCCACGACGGGACCACCACGATCCTCGACACGGAAAGCGGTGTGGCCGATGCCGACCTGTTCTATGACAAGTATGAGGGCAACTCCTTTCTCAATTACGGCACCGGGATGGGACATGAAGAGATCCGGCGTGTGGTTATGGACGGCGTACCGGTCGAACTGGCATCCGATCCGACATACATCCTCAAATCGCGCGGGGCGGCCGAGGAAGAAGACGGCCATGCCAGTTGGGCCCTCGATGTCCCGTCCAAGGAACAACTCGAAGAAGTCATGACCATGTACGTCAAGGGTCTGCGCGCCGGCGCGATCACCGTTAATACGACGGTCGGCTACATGGGGTACAACACCTTCCCGAAAGAGATCTTCGCACTCCAGAAGCTTGCCAAGGAATATGACCGGTACTTTGGCGCACATACACGGTTCGGGCCGACCGAGAGCCTGCCGCTCTACTACTCGCTGGGTGCAAACGAGGTGATCGCAAATGCCGTGGCCCTGGATGGCGCGCTGATCCTGTCGCACATTCAGAATCAGGGCTGGGAAGAGATTTACGAACTCGCCCGCCGCCTGCAGCAGCGCGACATGGACATCTTCGCCGAGTACTATCCGGCGATCACCGGAAATCCCAACATCGCAACCCCACAACTGCTGCCCGACAAGATCGAGTCGAACAATATCGTTCCGACGCGGGATATCTTCGATACCTCCACCGGGGAGCTCTATGAAACGGACGAAGAATTCTTCCGTCAACAGGCAGAGGACCCGTCCAAGCCAATCTTCATCACTGTGCGCCCGGAAGCCGATCTGAAGCGCTGGATCCACATGAAGGACATTGCGATCGCCAATGATATCGTCGGCTATCTCGTCGATGGCGAACCGCTGCCAGTTGAGGCCGATTTCAGAGAGTACGGCGGCCACCCGCGCAATGCCGGCACTTATGGCATCGTGTTCCGCGAAGCCCGCGAGCAGGGTATCCCGCTCATGGAGATCGTCAACAACGCCTCTTACATCCCCGCCAAGTACTTCTCCCGCGTCGGTCTTCAGGCGATGCAAGAGCGCGGCCGGATGCAGGAAGGCATGATCGCAGATATCACAATTTTCAACCCCGAGACGATCACTGAGACATCATCGATGAAAAAGGGCATGAACGGATCATTCACCAAGGGGATTCCCTACGTTCTGGTGAGCGGTCAGATCATCATCGACGGCGGCGTTGCAAACACCGATCTGCGGCCCGGAAAGCCGATCCGGTACGCGCGCATCACAGACGGTGAAATCGAGCTCGATCTGGGCGACAAGGCATTCTCGTGGCATGCGGATATCGAAACGCCAGAGGATGAACACTCGGAGTTCCCTGATCGGCCGGCAGCGCTCGAAACCACGATACCCGGGAGCCCGGAGCAATGAGGGCTTTCCGGTCGGTCCTCGCCTCCTTTGTCTTCTCAGCCTGTTGGCAGGCCGCAGTTGCCGAACCTTTGGTAACTGACTGGCCCGATCTCGTTGATGAGGCGGCTCAGAACTTCGAGGATCCCTTCCGTGATCTGACCTTCGATCAGCTTGTCGCACTGCGCACCTTTGTGAATGCTCAGGAGAGCCTGACATCCGGAGACACTGCGGAAGATGACCGATCGCAACTGGAAGCTCAGCTCGCCGACGTCGAGGCGGAGCTGAAAGCCGAGGGGATTGATGCCAATTGGCTTATTTCGCAAAGGTGGGTTGTTGCGGATCGGAGAAAGCTGGCAGGAGAAGCCGGAAATCCGGCGAAAGACGGGGAAATCATCAAGCTGGGTGGATTTGTCATTCCGGCACCCGCCGCCGAGGACGGCACGCCTGTGGGCTATCTGGTTCCAGAGCGGGGAATGTGCAGCCACGTACCACCACCACCGCCAAACCAGATGGTTCGCTTGCGTCTGACCAATGGCTGGAAGTCGACCGAGATGTATGAACCAATTGTTGTGACGGGACAGTTGCAAATCCAGCCGTCGGATGAGCGGATGTTGGTAGTCGACGGTTTCGTTTCAATGCGTGCCACCTTCGAAATGGATGTTACTGACGTTCAAACGTTCAGTAAAAATGACGTCCGCCAGTCAGTGGGCACTACCGATCCATCAGCCGCCACCAAGGCTTGGGCGGAAGGTCTCGCCGAAAAGCTCAAGCAAAACCGTCAATCTCAAACAGAGAACCAATAACCTCGTCAGGCTCTTCATCGAAAGGACGTACGATGAAACATCTTATCCTAGGGGCTCTTATGGCGGGATACGCCACATTGGCAACTGCAGAAGATACCCAAAACATGCGCACGTTTTTGTTCATTGGCACGTCCAACAGTGCCGCGTGGGAAATGCAGATTGCAAATCCAGGCGATCGTGCAGCTAGCGTCAAAGGTGGAATTGAGGCGCTTGGCGGGGAGCTTCTCAGTTACTATTGGGGGCTCGGAAACGGGAAAAACTATATCACTGTTTTGCTACCTGACGATCCCACCTTCATTCAGGCGTTTTACGTCAGCCGTCTTGGGGATGGACTGCTGGACGACTACCAGATGATCGAATTGATGAGCAGCGCGGACATGGCCGAAGCGTTGTCCCGCGTGCCCGAGATCAAGGCGCAGGATGATTTGAAGTAGTGTCAGTCGTATCAGGAACAAAACCATGCGCTCAAACCTCAATGTAACAGTTGCAATGGCGCGGTTGAAACAGACCATGAGCGTTTGCGCAGGAGTGGCGGCCATCGCATCCGGGGCGGCAGCCCAAGAGAACAGCACGGTACGGCAACTGGAGGCGGCAGCCACCGCATCGCTCGGGGGGCCAGCGTCGGCTCAGGCGCAATTGGAGCAGGACAGGCTCCGGCGTCTCGAGAATTCCAGATTGCCGGGGCTGGATCGGTTTTTCGATCCCTTCGAACAGTCGCGCGAGGCTTTTGCCAAACGCACTGGGTTGAATTTGTCCTTCGACTTCCAAGCGCTGTACCAGAAGTCTTCAGACAGCCTGAGTGGCACCGACGAGGCGGCATCCGGGCAGGCGCGGATCATTGGCAACTGGGCACTCTTTAATCGTGGCAGTGAAAATGCGGGTAGCTTTGTCTTCATCCTCGAAAACCGTCATCGGCTAGGAACGGATATCGCGCCGGGCGGTCTCGCGGGCGAAATCGGATATCTCGGTGTCACGGCAACGACCTTCAGCGACACAGATTCAACGCTGTCGGTTGCTTATTGGTCGCAGGCGCTGTCCGGCATCGACGGAGGCTTCGTTGCAGGTCGCATCGACCCCGGCGACTATTCCGATATCCTTGGCTATGTGAATCCCCGCACGACCTTTTCGAATTTTTCAATTCTGTTCAGTCCAGTCCTTCCCATTCCCGATCCCGGCTTTGGCATTGCTGGCGGTGGTTACTTTACAGATCAGATCTACGCACTTGGCGTGGTCAGCGATGCCAATGGATCATTGACGGATATAGACTGGTTTCCCGGCGGTTCGGAGTTCTTCACCTACGGAGAGATCGGCTGGACGCCTGCAAGAGACCAACGATACCTCACCAATGTTCACCTCGGTGTATTCCATGTGGATGACAGAGAAGACGCCGGCGTGCCCAGCAGTCACGGAGCGATGCTGTCGGGCAATGTGACCCTTGACGAAAGCGTTATGCTGTTCGGCCGCCTTGGCTGGTCCGACGGCGATGCCCCGATTGCCAGACGTGCGGTCAACGCCGGGGTCATGTGGCGCCCCGGGTTCTATGACGACTTGTTCGGGTTTGGCGTGACGGTCGCCGACCCAACCGATCAAAGCCTTGACACGCAAACCACCGTCGAAGCGTTTTACCGGCTGGATATCTCCGACAACCTCGCGCTCACGGCAGATGTCCAATATTTGAACAATCCCGGCTTCTCCGATGATGATCCTCTGGTGTTCGGGCTGAGGTTGAGATTCAATTTATGAGACAGAAAAAAACCGAAACTTCTGTCTAGCACTTAGTATTCTGAGAGCCGGCCTCCGCTGATTAACCGGCCCGTCAATTCGATGTAGAATTACAGGCTAATGATGATTGGATGGCTTCTCTGGCAAAGTTGAAAACTTCGTTTTCGAGAAGCTTGTCACAGTTTTAGCCAGACAGGTTCGCGTTGAAAGCCGGATGTAGCGTAGCTTCCTTTCGAAACCCGGCGCTTAAAACCACAATCGTAGCTCGAGCTCAGTGAAAGAGAGGATAAAGCAGACGTTCGCAACCTATCCTCCAACGGCAAGTTTGGGCTCGAAACGCTATTTCGCCGCATCGCGTGCAAACGGCTGGTCAAAGCCGTGAAGCTGACATGCCCAGTTTTCTCTACTTCCGAAACACAAGGAAGTAGTCAGTTTATTGCGCCAGTTTCCCCATCGCCAGCTGCTTCGCCGACATCGCCTTGGATTTTGCCTCATCCCGATGTGAACCAAACGCGGCTTTGACTGCCTGGTCTTTTTCTGAAACCTCTCTCGCCGGGGCAGGGGCCGGTTTCGCTTCAGCCAGCGCCTTTGCCGTGTCCTTTGCCTGTTCGTCAGCGAGATCCCGATATGTCCCTTTGATCCTCGGAGCTTCACCCCCAAGGAACTGCATGAAATAAGGATCTTCGAAGTATCGGATCTTGTTTGCAATTACCGGCATTTTGCCGTCGCGGATCAGCACAACCTCATTTTCAGGCAATCGGCCAACGTGTTCCGGCCGGAGCAGGCGAATGCCTTCCTCGCGTTCCGATATGCTGCCCATTTCCATTTTGCCGAGCGCCCGAGACTTCGACTTGCTCATAGCTGTTTTATCACCGATGGACCTGGACACGTGCTCGCGTACCTCTGAATCCTCAGACGCAGCGAACATTTGCGTCCCGGCGTTTGCCAGCATCGCCCGCACACCTTCATGCCCATAGATGTCCTGCAGGCGCGACAGCGTTTGCGAAATTACGATGATCCGGCCACCGAACGATCGCATGGTGTCATACGCTTCAACGACGCGCTCAAGATGGCCGAGGCGCTGAAACTCATCGAGCAGCATCAAAACCTTGAACGGCTCATCTTCACCCGGCTCAACGGTTTCGATGGTGTTCACCAGATCGAGGAAGAACAGGCGAATGAGTGTCCGGAACTCTTTGACCTTCTTCCCTGGCACAGAAAAGTAGATCGAGCTGGGGCGCCGACGCAGATCTTCGAAGTTGATGTCATTGCCCTGCGTGGCTCTTGCCACAGAGGGGTTGCGCCAGAGCTGCAGGCCGGAGTTGTTCATAACCGAAATCGTTGATCGCAAGATTTTGGATTCTTCGGCTGCAAGATTCAGGAACTCATCTGCAGCGCGCGCATATCCAACTTCTTCAGCCATTTTCTCATAGTCCTTTTGCTTGGTCGTTTTGACCAGGCGCAGGACTTCGGAAATGTATGGCCGTTTTCGTTTGATTGCCAACATCGCCATTGCGCAGAACATGCCTTCGACGCCACCCATAAAGCCTTGCGCGGATGAGCTGGGCGTGTCGAACATCTGGGTTGCAACCTGAATCACTTCTTCCCATCGCCGGTCCAGATTGTCGGCACGAGCTGCGCGGCGCAGAGGGTTATAGCTATGGCTTTTGTCGGGGTTTTCGGGATCGAACACAAAAACCTCATCGCCCATTGCTGCCCGACGCGCACCCGTGGTCTGGAAAATCTCGCCTTTGATGTCCAGGACGACGCAAGACCCATTGAAACGCAGGACATTCGGGATCACAAAGCCGCTGGTTTTGCCCGAACCAGACGGGGCAATGAACATCGCGTGTGGCTTCTGAACGCCGGGGCCGGGCTTATAGTAGATTGCGTTTTTGTCCTTTGGCTCACCAAATTTGGCAAACACGATTTCACTATCCAGTTTGTCTTTGAGCTTCAGAACCGACGCATAGCCCTCCTGGACGAGCTGAGGGGCCTTTGCAAAGGTCGCATCACCGTATTTCGTTGAGGGACCACGCAGCGCAGCCGCCACGAATGCAAAGGTCAAAACCCCCACCGCGGCCACCGCCACCAGACCCATTATCTGCTGCGTTTCTGCAGGCTGTGCCATGAAATTCTCTGGGATCGCCCAGATGTCCAACCCGCGAAAGCCCCTAGTGTTGATGTATTCGAGAGCCAGCCCGACCACCAACACCGCGCAAGCCGAGGTCGCGATAAAGCCCATAGTACCGGCTATCGCTACCTTCTTGCCTTTCGGTAGATCCTGAAACTCAGCCATCGGTCAGCTCGCGTTTGAAGAAGCAAACGATGCCAAATTCAGCACGTGCGACACCAACCATTTCCCAACCTTCCTTGCCCAGATTTGCGAATTTCTCGCTGGCATTGTCGCGTTCCGAAAAGGGCACGTCTCGGTACTCGAATTTCTTCATCTTTGTACTCCTTCAGATAAGTTGTTCAGCGGTCATCAGGGGCGGGAAAATCACGCCGTTGACCTTCCGTTCGTCCCCGATTTTCTTCATGTGAACGATCATGTGAATGGTGGCCCGGATGTCGTCGACCACCTCTGACTTTTGGACGGTCGGAGATCCGCGTCGCACCATTTTGCTCATCCGCCCGATGGCATCGAGGGCCGAGTTGGCGTGCATGGTGCAGACAGAACCATCGTGGCCGGTGTTCACCAGTTCCAGGAACATATTCGCGTCGTCGCCCCGAATTTCACCGCATACGAGGCGGTCAGGCCGTAACCGCAGCGCCGATTCCAGCAGCTTTGTTGGTGATCGAGGGCCATCTTCTTCAGAACGGTCGGCAAGCAGATCAACAGAGTTTGGTTGCTCGATGTCCAACTCGGCCACTTCTTCAATCGTCACGATCCGTTCGCCCGGATCGACGCGCTTCAGCATGGCATTGAGAACAGTGGTTTTGCCAGACGAGGTGCCCCCGGCAATAATCACGTTCCACTTACTTTGCATCGAGAGGTCTGCCAGCTCGTCAAAGCTCATCGTGCCGGCTGCAAGGGCAGCACGGGCAGTTTCGAGCGCACTGTGATCTTTGCTTTCCGCCAATGCGGCCTCTTTGCTGGCGAAGCTGAACGCGCCTAGATCGACAGTTTTCACGCGGAGCAGGCGGATCGCCACGGACCCCACGCCGGTTGTTGCTGGCGGAATCACGACCTGCACCCGCGCTTTGCCCTGCTGTGTTGGCACATTGGCCGTCGCAATGGGTTTCTTTTCTCCGAATGTCACGTCGCTGAAACCGGCCACACAACGCCCGATATTCTCTACATCGTCTCTGTTCAGTGTGATGTCTGTCTTGCTCATGTGGGTTGTGCCCATTTCTTCGACCCAGACAGATCCGTCAGGGTTTACAGAAATTTCGCTCAGGCGTTCATCGTGCAACAGATGCTCGATCTTGAATGCGTTGCCCTTCGGAAGTCAGTGAACGTGCCAGCCACATTGGCAACCAGGCCTTCTTGGCCAGAGGAACACCGTAATCCCAAAACAAAAAACCCCCGCAAGGCGGGGCCTCAGCGGGGATCTTCCTAATTCACGTTTGATCACCTGATGTATAGGAAACTCCAAGATTACTGACAAGGACAAACGCATCTGTGCGAACGGTTTTTCTGTGTCAATTCGCTGAGGTTCGACCCGCTTTGCTTCCCCAATGAGAAGCAGACCATGAAACCGTTGAACCAATCCAAATACTCTGGCCCCCGAAGCTGCGATGCCAATACTGACCTTTGCCAAGGGAAGCCAATACAATGAGCTTTCGGCAGATCGTATCCACCCATCACCACGAAAACATACGCTTCCACAACGGCCTTCCCGAGGGTTGGAATCGAGACAGGTTTCGGCAGCTCTGCGTGGGATATGCGCAGATCAGAGGCGCATCAGCCCAGTGTATTCGCACCTTAGAGATCATCATCGATATGATTACGCCATGTGCTTTTCGAGACCCGTCTCAGGAACCCTTTTGCTACGCGCGCCAGGAAACCCTCATTGCCGGTCGAGGCGTGACAGATCGGACAATCCACAATCACGAACGAGAACTGGAAATGATTGGCCTGCTCGAACGCAGGCTTGGTGCAAATGGGGCGCGTTGTAAGCGCAAGGGGCTCGGCCTCTTTCTGACCCCTGCCCTAAACCTCATTTCAGAGATGCGCGACGCAGACGAGCAAAGCAAAGCCGAGAAGAAAGAACATGACGAGCTGCGCGGGGATCGATCACGGCTTTACCGACATGTGAAACACAGCTTGGCAGTGTTTGCCTCGCTCCCCTGCAGTCCTGAAGGCCTGGAAGACATGATGGGGGAACTTCGATCCTGGCCGCGTGCCGACAAGCTGAAATACATGTCGCTGGATGGGCTCAGATCACATGTTCAGGCAGCTCACGATCTTTGGAAGCGGATCGAAATATATGTTAAAAAACCCGGTGAATTTTCGGGTGAACCCGAAGCCTGTTTCGGGTGCCATATACAAGACCAAATTGAAGAAGAAATTCTGTCTTGTAACGCCGATGGCGAAGTTACAATGCCCTCGGCTGAAGCCTCGGAACCAGATTGTTCTGGCTCCGGGCCTTACGGCCCTCCGCATTGCTTAGAAAGCAATCATCCGACAGATACGGCATCAAGCAAGGCCCAAAAACTACCGCAGGTGAATAACCGCATCCTATATGAACTGGCCTCACCCGAGCTGCGTATGCATATCGATATCGCCGGTGGCGGAGATCAGAATTCCAAGCCAAGCCTCTATGCAATCGAGACCGGCACTTGGTCCCGGCTGTCTGAGATCGGCACCAATATCTGCGCCTGGCATGCGGCTATCGAACGGTTGACCATCATGGGGGCGATCCTGGCTGGCGTGATCACGGATGCGAGGCTGAGTGATCCGCGGCTGCCGCCCGTTGTCAACCCGGGCGGATATCTGCGCGGTATGGTGCAGGCTGATGAGCGCGGGGAGTTGAACCTGATATCCAGTTTCATGGGGCTTTTGGCGCGAAGAGCCCGGGAGGAGGAAGACAGAATTTAGCCGTGTCGGGTTATGCGCCGCCAGCTTTTCCAATTCATGTGTCTCATCGGCAGTTTTTCGCTCTGTTTCCGCCTACAGAACAGAACCATATTCAGATCTGTGATTGCTACGGGAATTCCCGAGTGGTTTGTTCAGCTTTAGGTTGCTAATCGGCCTCAACGGCAACGCGGAACAGAAAGACGAACTATGAAAATTGCGGATATTGGCAGTTCTGAGCTGGACTTCAGGCAAACAGGCGAAACGCGCCTCCAGGATATTTGTAACCGGTTCGGGTTGGAAAATGCCTCCTACGCCCATATCGACAAGCATTATAACGTTGTCCACGGCTGCACAACGTTTCCGGAGGAGTGGGTCAGGCATTACGTTGACAACGACCTGGTTCTGGTCGATCCCCTCATTCGGTTTGGCGCCACTATGATCGCACCGATTGACTGGTCAGTGTTCGACAACCAGGCTGACTACGCAGCGCTTTTTGAGGCAGGCCGAGAATTTGGCGTTGGACGCAACGGTCTTTCCATTCCGGTTATCAACCCCTTCGGGGAGCGGGGCGTATTCACCGTCACATCCAATGCGCCTCGCCCCGAGTGGGACGCATTGATCGCGAGAATGCTCCCTGCCCTACGTCATGAAGCACAGGTTCTGCATCTACTCGCCCTTGATGTGATTGAAACCGTATTCAACTTTCCCTCGGATTCCCTGTCCGGCGACGAGCTGGATGTGTTGAAGATGCTCGCGTCGGGATTGATACCGTCTGTCATTGCTCGGCAGACGGGGCATTCTTCGCGAATGGTAGAGGCACTGACTGCTTCGATCACCACCAAGCTCAAAAGCCGGACGATTGAACAGGCAGTAGCGCGGGCAGTCAGTACTGGATTTCTTAAGTGGAGCGATTTCTTTGCCGACCCTGTGGCCGAACTGGTTAATATGGAAAGTCAGAGACTATGCGGTGGGATCGTCCGTTGGAGTGGCAGGTCTCACGAGTTTATCGCATTTGAAGACGGCAGGCTGGTTCGGAACGCTGATAGCTTTCAGCCGGTCCAGATCACGGATCTCGCGAGAGAGTTTAACTTGAGTGCGAACGAGGTGGTCGAGGAACTTACGTGTAACCGTGATCAAAGATTGCGGATCCGGTATCTCTGAATTCGGCTAACACGCACTGCTTCGTCTTTGAAAAGACCGCAGGCGCAAGTTTTACATAATTTCACTTCTGCGTTTTAGTATGACTTCATAACCATAGTTGTCCGTACCCCAGATGGCGAACATGCGCTTGGCCTTACCAGGTGATACGTACCGGCAGTATCCCCAGACCATCGAGGCCTCTTTGTTTATTTTATTGTGAAGCCGGTGTGCGATCATCGAAGGGTAAGAAAAGCTGTTACCCTTGCGCGGGAAGACGACTTTGTTGTCAAGACGCGGCTCGACTTCTACGGTCAGGACAATCGTTTGTTGTTCACCTTCAACGGAATATCTTTCAAACGGCTCTAGCGGGGTGCCCGCACCCAAACGTAAGCGAGACTGGGTCAGATAGCATTGCTCCGATAGGGTGCTGGACAAAAGCTCATCCTCGAACCGAAGAAATTGGGCTCAACCGATATCAATGCGCGGGGATCAGATTCCTTTGAACGGCGTTGGCGTGCCAATACGATGTAGCGGGATATGCAGGGAAGTTTGTTTCTGGATAGTAATGGCAATAAAACACGTTCGTTCGCGCCCAATATTGACTGTTGTTTGCAGCAGCTTATACTACTCAGTAGTATACATGAGGCTTGATATGAGCGTTAAAGCATCAATATCCCTGACTGAGTCACAAGACGCCTACGCGCGGAATCTTGTCGCCCAAGGTCATTACGCCAGCCTGTCTGCCGTGCTTCAGCATGGGCTTGAACTGATGCGTGAGCAATCGCAAAACACTGACGCACTGCGAGAGCTGCTGGATCAGCGTCGAAACGGAACCTTCACTACTCTCGAAGAGGGCAAGGAGCGTACCAAAGACATGATCGCACGCAAGCGGGCTGCGCGTGGTCTATAAAGTCGTTCGCGCCGAAGAAGTCACCTCAGATCTCGATCTCATTTTTGACTATCTTGTTGAAACCGCTGAGCACTTTGGCGAAGATCTGGAAACCGCTTTTCTGCGCGCTGAGAAGCGCGTCATAGAGATTCAGGAGAGCCTCGAAAGCCTGGCGAACGTTCCACATCAAGGCACCCTAAGACCACATCTCGGCAATAACATTCGGAACGTAACCAAGATCAAAGCGATCATTTATTTTGAAGTCGACGATGACAAACTGATCGTACGCGTACTCGCTGTCTTCTATAGTGGTCAAAACCACGATGCGCACATTCTGCTGCGCCTATTGTCCTGACCCCACGCATCCATTGGCCGAGCGATCGGCCGGCAGTTCTCATAAGTCGGCTACCTTTTAATAGCCGAACAGTGCTGAATCTCGAGTGCATTCCTGCGGTTCAAAACTAAGACCTAGCCAAGGATTTCAGTCTGGATGCCATCAGGGTCATGGAGGAGAGTGGTCCACTCAGAGCTGGATCTGCGCGATTGGTGAGCTTTGGTCATGCGATGGTTGGTGGTTTCCCGATCCTGAAAGACGCAGTAACGTACGGTCTGGGTGTTGGTTTTGTCTCTGGGCTAAAAACTGGTCAGTCAGCGCCGTTAGCGACCCGTCGGCTTCTCGCTCCGCGCCATTGAACTTGCTAGTGGTCGAAAAATTCTACCTAGACGTGGTGATCTGCACCACTGGCGATGGAGCAGATCTGGATGAGTTCTTCGGCCACATGAGTGTGTGGGACAACAAGGGTTGGGCGACCCGACGAAAAGCACATCGGTTCATTGAATAATCGGAATTTGCCCTTTCGTTTTGGTGACCAGGTCCGTCGTGCTCTCAGAGAAAAGGCAACTCGCAAAGCGTTCCGCCAACCGGTCCAGCGCCACGTTTTACCGTGACCCTGTCGCCGGGTTCGGCATCGACCGAGACCAAAGCAAAGCCGATATTCTTTTTCATCCGGAAAGACCAGGCGCACGTCGTCAAATCACCAATTTTTACCCCCCCTTTCTCTATGTCGTTCCAAGTGAATTCTGGATTTGCAGGACTGCCAGCGTCCAGCACAACGCCCAATTGATGCCGTTTCGGCCCCTCATCCGCAATACGGCGCAACGCATCGATCCCAATCGTGTCGTCAGGCACATGCAAGTCCACATATTTGCCCATGCGGACTTCGTAGGGATTGGTCTGTCCATCGGTGTCGCCTCCATAGGAAACGAGACCGCTCTCGACTCGCTCACTCCAGTTGGGGTTCCCTGGACCAATACCGTGTGGCTGGCCGGCCTCTTTGACGATGTTCCAGAGTGCAGTGCCTTTGGCACTATCCATCAGGTAAATCTCGAACCCACCTTGTTTGGACCAGCCCGACCGGGCGACGGCGACCGGAATACCGTCAATTTCGGTTTCCCGGAACCAGAAGTATTTCAGGTCTCGCACCCAATCACCAAAGATCGAGGCAACCACAGTTTCCGCCTTGGGACCCTGCACGGCCAGAGGTGAGACATCAGGCTCACTGACTTCCACATCCAATCCGCGCTCTCGTGCGACGGCTTCGGCCCAGAACCAGATATTGCTGTCCGCGATAGACAGCCAGTAGCGGTCTTGGTCCAGCTTCAGCAGGATTGGATCGTTGATAAGCACGCCATGGTGGTTGCAAAGTGGAACATACTTGCCTTGGCCCATCTTGCATTTTGAAAGGTCTCGCGGCGCAAGGATTTGCGCCAGACGCCCGGCATCTGGGCCCTTTAGCTGCACTTGCCGCTCTACCGCAACATCCCACATCGAGACATCGTTGATGATGCGCCAGTACTCCTCCTCTGGGCTGCCATAGGAGGTCGGCATCAACATGTGATTGTAAGTTGTCATGGCACACACACCATCGGCCAAGGTGGCCTCATAGAAGGGTGATGTGCGCAGACGCGTGGACGGAGAAATAGAGAACATGGCTTGATCGCGATTTAAGGGAGACAAGAGAAGGCCGCCGGTCCGGGTGGAACCGGCGACCAAAGGTCAGTTGACTGGTGCCACTGACGGGGAGAAAGCAGCCTTAGGTAAGCCAGATATTGCGTAGAGTCTGACCAAACCCACCAAGAGTTCCAACCGGATGGGGTGTGTACCCCATGACGTTTTGTGCTGTTGCCTCAAGTTGGTTCTGGAACACGGCGTTCACAAAGCCGCCATCGTCGTTCATCATATGCAACATGTCGCAATACATCTGCGCGCGTTTTGCCTCATCCAATTCGGCGCGGGCCGCCAGGATCATGGAATCGAATTCGTCAGAACCCCACATGGTTTCGTTCCAACTGCCACCTTTCATGTGAGCGATGGTCAGGAAGGCATCGACAGTAGGTCGAGCGTTCCAACCCGACATGGTCATTGGTTTCTGCATCCAGGTGTGGGTCCAGTACCCGTCCGATGGGGTTTTTATCACATTTACATCTACCGCTCCCTTTGCAGATTGCTGGAAAGTCAAAGCAATGTCGTTTGCCGAATTCCCAGCAGTCTCGGACGTATGGAGGTCGAAGCCCGAAACCCCTGCCTTGTCGAAGTAGAACTTTGCCTTGTCGGGATCGTATTCGGCAGGCTTTACGTCCGGGCACCAGTACTTGTAGGTCGGGCCAATCGGTGTGTCTGCTGAAATAGTACCTATTCCCTTGAACACCTGGTTCAAAACAAGTTCACGGTCCAACGCGTGTTTGACACCTTTACGGAAATTCGCGTCATTTGTCGGAGCGCGGTCCACCATCATCACCATGTTGGTAAACGAACCAGTCGGTGTATTGTGAAGCGTCACAGCGTCGTTGGAGTTGAGCTGATCAACAGCGAAGGCCGGAACGTCGTATACGGAGTCTACATCCCCCGCTAACAACGCGCTCAACATTGCGTTTGCGTCCGGAACAGGGATGAAATCCAAGCCATCTAAGTAAGGCTTACCGTCCTCATAGTAGTTTTCGAAACGTTCGAAAACCACTCGCTCGCCGGGAATGAATTCCATCACCTTGAACGGGCCGGAGCCAATTGCATTCGTGAAATCGCTGTGCCCGGCTGGATGGATGGACAGATGGTAGTCTGACATGATCACCGGCAGGTCTGCATTGCCCGAGGACAAGGTGATCTTTACGGTCATAGCATCGGGTGCATCGATTGCAGTGACTGTCGAAAGCAGAGCCTTGGCAGGCGATTCCGAACCCTCGGCAATGTGGCGCGACAGGCTTTCGACTACATCGGCTGAGGTGACGTTCTGACCGTTGTGGAAAACTAGGCCATCGCGCAACTTGAATGTCCATTCGGTAGCTGCATCGTTGACACTCCATTCCTCTGCAGCGTCGCCTTCGACCTCAAGCGAGGGTAGCAAACGAGTCAATCGCTGGTAGACGCAATTGCCGTAGACTGCATCCGAAGTATCCGTCATCCTGACGGGCTCTAGGGTATCATCGGTGTTGCCCTGCGCGATCCGCAGCCAACCACCGCGTGTTGGCGACTGAGCGTATGCGGGACCTGCCTGGGCAAGAATGCCGCTGGCTGTGGGCACCAATAAACCAAAAGCGCCTGCGCGTTTGAAAAAACCGCGACGACTGAGCGATCCCGCCTTATATTGGCGTACCAAGCTATCGATGTCGGACATTTTTTCCTCCCAGATGACCGATGCGGGTTGCACCCGCTGTTCATCGAAGTTTGAGCGGACGGCACCCGGTACACAAACAACCGATTCCATGACATTGCCATAACTGAGGTTATGGAAATGTCAGCAGACTTCGAAAAGCCCGGCTGCACCCATACCACCGCCGACGCACATGGTGACGACAACATACCGAACCCCGCGCCGCTTCGCCTCAATCAACGCGTGGCCAACCAACCGGGAGCCAGTCATTCCATAGGGGTGACCGACGGAAATCGCGCCGCCATTCACGTTTAGCCTTTCGGGGTCAATACCCAGCTGATCCCGGCAGGGAATGGCCTGGGCTGCGAATGCCTCGTTCAATTCCCAAAGACCAACGTCATCCACTTTCAATCCGGCACGCTCCAGTAGCTTCGGAACAGCATAAACTGGTCCCATGCCCATCTCCTCCGGAGCGCAACCTGCCACAGCAAGGCCCCGGTATACGCCTAGTGGAGCGAAGCCGCGCCGTTCGGCCATACGGGCCGACATCAGCACACAGGCCGATGCCCCGTCGGACAATTGGCTCGCGTTTCCTGCGGTCACGACACCGGCTTCAACAACCGGCTTCAGCCCCGCAAGCGTTTCGATTGTCGTTCCCGGCCGGTTGCCTTCGTCTTGCCTAATCGTAACGGTTTCTTCGGTAATTTCGCCAGATTCGCGGTTTTTGACCAGCTTGGTCGCTGTTACAGGTACGATTTCATCGTCGAATGCCCCTGCAGCCTGGGCGGCGACAGTGCGCGTTTGCGACAGTGCCGCGAATTCATCCTGTGCCTCACGAGTTACCCCGTGCAGTCGCGCTACATTTTCGGCGGTTACAAGCATCGGCATATACGCGTGCTCTGAGGCTTGGACTACGGCTGGGTCTTTTTCGTCCATGACCCAGTCGAAATACCTGGCCTGCACCGCGGAAATATTCTCTTGTCCTCCCGCCACGACAATGCCCATTCCGTCGACCGAAATCTGTTTTGCCGCTGTGGCAATGGCCATCAGGCCCGAGGCACATTGACGATCGAGAGTCTGGGCTGCCGCCGTTGCCGGGAGACCACCTGCAAGCGCTGCCAGGCGGGCGATGTTCAGGCCGGCAGTCCCAGCGGTCAGGACCGATCCCAGCACCACATCTTCTACATCTGCTGGATCGATACCGGCCCGACTGACGGCGGCTCGTATGGCGTATCCAGCGAGTGTCGGCGACTTCGAGTTATTGAAGGCACCCTTGAATGCCGACCCTATGGGTGTTCGAGCGGTTGATACGACAACGACATCTTTCATATCACGAACCTTCCTATTAGATGAACCGGGCCCTAAGGGCCTTCTTGTCCAGCTTGCCAACCGACGTTCTTGGCAAGCTGTCGGTAAACTCAATCCGGTCTGGGATCGCCCATTTCGAAATCGCCCCTTGGTCTACCGCCACATCGAACGCCATACGAAGACGGTCGTAGGTTTTTTCGGTTTCATCACAGCAGGTAACAATCAGCATAGGGCGTTCCCCCCATTTCGTGTCTGGAACGCCAATGGCGGCCGCTTCACTCACACCTTCAACGGTGCTCGCGAGGTTTTCCAGTTCAAGCGAAGACACCCATTCGCCTCCGGTCTTGATCACATCTTTAACCCGGTCGGTGATCCGCAACGTGCCCGTTTCGTCGATGAACCCGACATCTCCAGTATGCAGCCAGCCGCCTTGCCAAAGTGCCCCCGTCCCGGCCTCGTTTTTCAGATAACCTTGAGTTAGCCAGGGCGCGCGCGCCACAATTTCTCCCGTCGTCCTTCCATCGCGAGGGGCATCGTTCATATCCCCATCAACCACACGGATTTGCACAAATGGCGCGGGTTTTCCTGTTGCAATCCGAGCACTCAGCGGTGTTTGCGGGTCCCGCGTGGCCATCATGTCCGCCACTGTCAGGAACGGACAGGTCTCTGACATGCCATAGGCAGCGTGCACGTCAACTCCGTGCTCTAATGCCTGCCTTGCCAGACCTTCGGACAGAGCAGAACCGCCTATGATGACCTTCCAGTTGCTGAGATCTGTTTGCGCGACTTCAGGTGCATTCAGAAGCATCGCAAGTATCGTCGGTACACAATGCGAGAACGTAACACCGTGCTTTTCGATTAGCCCCAACAGGCGGGCGGGATCGTAACGACCAGGATAGACTTGTTTAAGGCCCATCAATGTGGCGACATAGGGTATGCCCCAACCATGCACATGAAACAGCGGGGTTATCGGCATGTAGACATCGCTTCGGTTCAGCCCGCCGCCTGGTACCGGGCCTAATCCGGCCGCGACCGCCATTGTGTGCAAAACCAGTTGGCGCTGGGAGTAGCTGACCCCCTTGGGATCACCTGTGGTACCGGTCGTGTAGAAAAGCGTCGCTCGGATATTCTCGTCAAAATCCGGGAATTCTTGCTCCGGTTCGCACTGCTGCAGCAGGGCCTCGTACTCGCCTTCCGAGGACTCCACCTCGGGGAACACCCCATCGTCGCTGAGGATTACCAACCGCCAAGGCCGCTCGATCCGCTCAGAGATCTCGAGTAGAAGTGGCAAAAAGTCGACGTGGCATAGGATTACGTCGTCCTCTGCATGGTTGATCGTGTAGAGGATCTGATCCGGCGACAATCGGATGTTCACGGTATGCAGCGTGGCCCCGATCATCGGAATAGCAAAGAAACACTCGAGATACCGATGGCTGTCCCAATCCAGAACGGCCACAACGCTACCCACACCCACGCCAAGTGAGCGCAACGCCCCTGCAGCCTGGCCGACGCGCCTGGCAAAAGTGCGGTAGTCATACCGCTTCGTATCGGCGTGTACGATCTCCTGATCTGGCGTGTTTGCCAGCGGCGTGGCGAGGATTTGCTTGATCAACAATGGGTAGGAATAGGCAGTCATGGGCATCTCCGATCGCCCCAGTCTTTGCGTTCTCCAGCCCTGCGGAACAAACAACAAAATCTCGGTCTTTGCCCAAACAAAAGAATACACATGCCTTTGCTATAACCAAAACGACCCCAATCTGGTCGCTATGGTTGTTTGTCTCGCTTCAAGCTTGCGCCGAATATGCCGGAAGCCTTGAAGGGAGGACCAAGGTGTACCGAATTATTCTGACCCGCCTGGCTCAGGGTTTACTAACCTTGCTCCTTGCTTCCATCATTATCTTCGGCGCGACGGAAATCCTTCCGGGCGACGTTGCTGAAGCCATTCTAGGACAAAGCCGCACCGAAGAATCGCTTACCGCGCTTCGCGAAGAGATGGGACTCAACCGCCCTGCAGTAGTGCGTTATCTCGATTGGCTGGGCGGTATGATTCAAGGGGATCTGGGGACATCATTGGCCACCAAGCGACCTGTGGCTGACATGATAGAAAGCCGTATGTGGAACACTCTGCGGCTTGCGCTTTTGGCAGCGGCAATCTCGGTTCCGATGTCTTTGGCTCTTGGCCTTTGGTCCGCGATGCGCGCCGGTGGCCGGATCGACAAAACTCTTGCCATGACCACACTTGCGTTGATTGCAGTGCCTGAATTCTTCATTGGTCTCATTCTGATGAAAGTTTTTGCAGTCGAACTAAAGTGGCTCTCCGCGTCAGCCAACACGCGGCCCTACTTTGATTTCTGGCAGAATTTCCGGGCCTTGGCTCTCCCCGTAGCCACCCTCAGTTTTGCCGTTCTGGCGCACATGATGCGGATGACACGTTCGTCCGTCATCAACATCTTCACCTCCCCATACTTGGAGATGGCAGCACTCAAGGGCTTGCCCAAGCGTAGGCTGGTTTTGCGCCACGCGCTGCCTAACGCGCTGTCGCCGATCTTCACGGTTATTGCACTTAATCTGAGTTACATGGTGTCCGGTGTCATTATCGTTGAAACCGTGTTTGGCGTACCCGGCTTAACGCGGCTTCTGGTCGACGGTGTCACTCTGAGGGACATTCCACTCATCCAGGCCTGTGCAATGATTTTTGGCACTGTCTATATCCTTCTGAACCTACTGGCCGACGTCCTGTCCATCATGGCGAACCCGCGCTTAAGGTACCCAAAATGAGCGAAGCAACCGATATCCCCACTCCCCGGGCCTCCGTCTTTGCGGGCCTGCGCCTGACCTGGACTGCAGGTATTGCCGGCGCGGTGCTGCTGTTCTGGCTCATCCTTGCGTTTTTTGGGCCATGGATCGCACCCCATGGTGAAGCCGAAATCATCTCAGGCCAGACCTTTGCACCGATAGGCGAAGGCGGTTTGCTGGGTACTGACAAGCTGGGACGAGATGTATTGTCCCGCCTGATCTATGGAGTACGTACAACGCTGTTGCTGGCACTTGTCACCACCATGATCTCTTTTTTATTCGGCGTCGCACTCGGTTTTGCCGCCGCGATTCTGAGAGGCTGGTTCGATATCGTAGTAAGCCGCGTTGTCGAGGCATTCATGGCTTTCCCCTCCACCCTATTGGCTTTGGTTGTCATAGGCGCCTTCGGTACTTCTATCACAGTGCTTGTTCTGACTGTTGGGTTGGTCCTCTCGACCAGCGTATTCCGTGTCTCTCGAGCACTTGGCTATGACATCGGCGTTATGGATTTTGTCGAGGCTGCCCGTGCGCGGGGCGAAGGCACCTGGTGGATTCTGACACGTGAGATCTTACCCAATTCCATGGCCCCCTTGATTGCCGAGTTTGGCCTTCGATTCACCTTTTCGATCCTGTTCCTTTCGGGCCTGTCGTTTCTTGGCCTAGGAGTGCAAGAACCTGCGGCCGACTGGGGGCTCATGGTGCAGGAAAACGTGGGGGGGCTGTTCCTCGGTTCGTCCGCAGCGCTTATACCAGCTGCATGCATTGCCTCCTTGACCGTTTCCATGAACCTGCTTGTTGACTGGTTCCAACAGCGCCAGCAAGGCGAAACTGTTCTGGAGAAGATCGACCAATGACCGACATTCTGACCATCAAGGACCTGCGCGTCGAGGGACGCCCCCCAGGCGGTAACTATGTGCCAATTGTCAAGGGCGTGTCCATGAGCGTCGCCGAGGGCGAAGTGTTGGCACTCATTGGCGAAAGCGGCTCGGGCAAATCTACAATCTCTCTGGCATCAATGGGTTTTGCCCGCCCCGGATGTCGCATCTCAGGGGGTGAAGTCTGGCTGAACGGACGGGACATTATGAAATTGCCCCCACGCGACCGCCACAGCTTGCGCGGGGACGAAGTGTCTTACGTGGCACAATCGGCGGCAGCCAGCTTCAACCCTGCGCTTAGGATCGGCAAGCAAGTTATCGAGGCACCTCTTTGGCATGGCACCGGAGATGCCGAAACTCTGACCGCGAATGCAATAGAGCTTTACCGCAAACTTGACTTGCCCGCCGCGGAAACCGTCGGCGACAAGTTTCCACATCAGGTTTCGGGCGGTCAGTTGCAGCGCTTGATGGCTGCAATGGCCATGTCCTGTGGACCCGACCTTCTGATACTCGACGAACCCACCACTGCGCTTGACGTAACGACCCAGATCGAGGTGCTGAAAGCCTTTAAGGACATTATCCGCAATCAGGGTACCGCCGCGATTTATGTCACACATGATCTCGCCGTAGTCTCGCAGGTGGCTGACCGAATTCTAGTGCTAAAAAACGGCGAGATGGTCGAGGAAGGCACAACGGATCAGATCTTGCATCACCCACAGCACGAGTACACTCGCACACTGATGGAGGCTGTCCGTCCTGCTCCACACTTGGTGGATCACGTGGAGACAGATCTGGCTCAGAGGCCGGTGATTTCGGCACGGAACGTGACTGCGGGTTATGGCGCTCTGACCATTCTCTCTGATGTATCCGTCGATGTACCTGCCGCTTCGGTCGTGGGCGTAATTGGCGAAAGTGGTTGTGGAAAAAGCACACTTGCCCGAGTTGTTGCGGGCCTCACACCGTTAAAGGGCGGAGAAGTCCAACTCGATGGCAATACCGCCGCTCCAGCAGTGAAGGATCGGTCGATTGAAACGCTCAAGGATTGCCAGATCGTCTTTCAAATGGCTGACACGGCGCTAAATCCTCGGCAACGGATCAGCGATATCCTGGGCCGTCCGCTGGAATTCTATCTGAACCTCAAGGGGCGCGCACGCGCGCAGAAGGTCGGCGACCTCTTGGAACTGGTCGATCTTCCTCGCGATTTCGCCTTCCGATATCCCGGAGAGCTGTCTGGTGGGCAAAAGCAACGCATTAATCTCGCTCGCGCGCTTGCCGCCGAGCCCAAGGTGATCCTTTGTGACGAGGTGACTTCGGCGCTGGACACCGTGGTGGCCGCAGGTGTGATCGAACTCCTGAAATCGCTGAAGGACAAACTGGGCGTCGCCTACATGTTCATCAGTCACGATCTTTCCACCGTAGCTTCTTTCGCCGATGAGGTGGTTGTACTGTATGCCGGACGTGTCGTCGAAAAGGGACCATCAAAAGCGGTTTTTCGCCCGCCTTTTCACCCCTACACAAAGCTGTTGCTATCTTCGGTGCCCGAGATGCGCCAAGGCTGGCTGGAAGGCGTGGCAGATACAAGCGAGGCAAAGGCGGCTAGTGCTGGCAGCGTCGAAATCGGTGCGCGGGGCTGCCCCTTCGCCAACCGCTGCACCCATATCATTGCGGGAACATGTGATACTCGGACTCCACCTTTGCATGACCTACCCGGTGGATTGAGCATCGCTTGCCATTTGACCCAGACGAACCTGCCCCTAGGCTGACGTCGCCTCAGTCCACCAGCGCCTGGTAACTCAGAACTCTCAGCTCACGGCGCAGAGTATAGGCGCTCGAAGGAATTAGCTGCGTCATAAGTATCACAGTCATCTCCTCGATCGGGTCCACCCAAAAGGCGGTCGAGGCCATACCGCCCCAGGCAAATTCACCGGGTGAGCCGATGATCTTGGCCCGCGCCGGGTCTAACATCACCGACACACCGAGTCCGAAGCCAACCCCCTCAAAGGTAGTTTCGCTGAAATGAGCCTGTCCCCGGCTCGCCAAATCGCCGCCCATGTGATTGCATACCATTAGATCAAAAGCCTTGCGCCCCAATAACCTGCCTCCGTCACATCTGCCGCGCCGAAGAAGCATCGTTGCAAAACGCTGGTAGTCGTCCATTGTGGAGAGCAGCCCACCGCCCCCGCTTTCCAAGGTAACCGGCGCAATGAAACCTTGCTGATCATCAGAAGCAACAAAGCCGCCTGGCGCGCGGTCATAGAGCGTGGCCAAGCGGCCAGACTTATCGGCCGATACGGCGAAGCCTGTGTCCACCATTCCGAGCGGATCAAAGATCCGTGTCTTAAGAAATTCGCCGAGAGTCTGACCACTGATAACCTCGATCAAATGGCCGAGAACATCCGTCGAAAGGCCATAAAACCAACGGTCACCCGGCTGAAAGGCCAAGGGAAAACTGGCTAGCACTTCAACAGCTTCCGCCATCGTCGTAAGACCTCTGTCAAAATCGAGACCGCTATCCGAAAGGGCACGCTCCAGCTCGTTTCCCTGCGGATCACCATAGACGATCCCCGCCTGGTGTGTGAGAAGATCATGGATTGTAATACCCCGGTCAGCTGGCTCGGTCTCGTTCAGAGCGTGACCAGGACCCTTCCAGACCTGCGGGTTTGAGAAACCTGGGAGAAAGTCGCAAACGGGCTGATCCAGTTGAAACGCCCCTTCTTCGTAGAGCATAAGCAGGGCGAGCGAGGTCACAGGTTTGGTCATCGAATAAATGCGCCAAATAGTATCAGGTAATACAGGCCGCTTCGACTTTGCATCGGCAAATCCCGCACGCTCCGAAAAACATATCTTTCCCCGGCGAGATATTTGCACAGCCAGACCAGAAAGGCGTCCGTCATGCACATGGGCGTTCATCCAATTGGTGATGCGCGACAGCTTAATCGGGTCTAATCCCAAGGTATCTTCTGGTTGCAAGTCGTCAGCTCCATATTGTCTCAACGTCAATCTGCACCGAGATTCTCTTGGCGTTCAAGCGATGGATAATCTATCTATAACCTAACTGAAATTATGCTTGAGTTGGCCATGAGCACACGGCGACTTCCCCACCTGACCTGGCTGCGCGCATTCGAAGCGTCGGCCAGGCATCTGAGCTTTACCCATGCGGCGCAGGAACTGAACCTGACACAAGCAGCGATCAGCAAACAAGTGAAATTGCTGGAGCATTACTTGCGCGAGCCGCTCTTTGAGCGCAAACCCAGAAGTCTGGTCCTGACCAAAGTGGGCGCCGCCTATCTACCGAAGGTCAGAGACGGCTTTGAACGCCTGGCCGCGGGAACCGAGGAAGTGTTTGGCCTGCGGCGCTCCGAAGTCCTGACCGTGCGGGCGCCGGTCGGGTATTCAGTTAACTGGATCGCGCCGCGACTTCAGGGATTCTTTGACCGCCACCCGGACACTGAAGTGCGTCTGGTCTCAAGTGTATGGGGAGATCAGTTCGACAATGAGCGGTTTGATCTCGATATCCAATACGGCACAGGGAAGTGGCCAGGATACAAAGCCGACCGGTTAACTTGGGAGGTGATCAAACCGGTTTGCTCTCCAATTTTGCTTGAGGGTTCCAAAGCGATCCGCAAACCAGATGATCTTGCCCACCATCGCCTGCTACACGTGCTCGGTTACGAGGAGGGTTGGGCTGACTGGTTGCGTTATGCAAAGGCAAGCGGTGTCAACTCGGGACAGGGGTTACAGTTCGACACCTCGCTGCTTGCTTTCGAGTTTGCCTCTCGTGGTGGCGGTGTAGCTTTAGCACGGTCCTCAATGTGCGGCGTCGAGATCGAGCGCGGACGACTTGTTGAACCCTTCGAGCTCGAAGCGCCCCTGCAGGAGGCTTTCTACTTGATCGCACCGGAAGCGGATCGCGACCATCCTGATGCCCAAAATTTTCGCGAGTGGCTGATCGAGACGTCAGAAAACGACCTCGAAAACAAGCGCATTCGAGAGACCTATCCGGCTTGAAGCCGCACGCCTGCGTCAAGACGAATGGTCTCGCCGTTCAGCATTGGGGTTTGGATGATGTTAACGGCAAGGCGCCCAAATTCCGCGGGCTCGCCAAACCTGTTTGGAAACATCCGGCCATCTAGCATCCCGTCGATTACCTCCTGCGGAATATGATCAGCGATCGGAGTGCGAAATAATCCGGGCGCAATTGTCATGACCCGCACTCCGCGGGGCATGAATTCACGGGCGGCCTGCAATGTCAGACTGGCAATCGCGCCCTTTGAAGCCACATAAGCCCCCTGCCCAATTTGACCCTCGATTGAAGTAATCGAGCCTGTGTTGATGATAATCCCGCGCTCGCCATCTTGATTGAGCGGCTCCTGCTGCATCATCCGGGCTGCGCATTTCGTCATGACGCTGACGGTTCCCATCAGGTTGACGTTGATCACCCTCGCGAAAGCTTCCATTTCAACTGGACCGTCCCGTCCGACAAGTCGCATACCGCCGGGGATGCCCGCACAGTTGACAACTATGCGAATTGGTCCGCTCCGGTCTTCGGCCAGATCCAAAGCGGCCTCGACCGCAGAACTGTTGATAACATCACAACCTATGCCAAGCGCGCCGATTTCCGCTGCCGCGTTTTTTACCCGAACTTCATCGAGGTCCAGCAAGGTAACTCGTGCTCCGGCTTTGCTGAGCGCCTGTGCAGTAGCAAGCCCCAGTCCTGATCCTGCCCCGGTCACGATCGCAGATAGTCCTTCAATATCCATGCGTGATAATCTCCGTTTGTTCAAAACTTCTTAACCCAGAACCAGAAGTTAAACATCGAAGTTCTATTTACCCTTTGGCCAACCAAAAATCATTTTGCCTCCGCGTGCAGTGCAATATGTCGGGACGGACGGGTCACAAACCTGCGCTGTTGTTTGGAACAATTGCTCCGCGATAAGCGACTTCAGGCGGGTTGAGTCACACCCGCGACATGCCTTGTTGACAACTTCGGCAGGATATCCCGACAGACGTAAATGCCGCGCTGAGAAGAAGTTCAGTTTAGGTGATCGAAACTGGATGATCGAAGAGTGGGTCGGATCACTCTAAAAGATTCGGCCCAGGTCAAGGACTGCAAAGCGGCCAATCCGTGCCTTCCCCGCTGACACCTAGCTCGGCAACTGCAAACCCGTCAAATGACAGAAAGGCAGACGTCTCGAAGCGTTGTGGCCAGCTCTCCCATATAGGTGTCATCGTAACCCGAGTCATTCTCCAGCACACTTAAGAATGCACAGCTGGTGCCGGTGACCATATCCACCATGAGGAACTGCCCTCCATAGCCAGCATGACCGATTAATCGACCGTCGGTCATGGTCTGGTTTGAGTACTTGAGCCAATTCTTGGGTGGTGTCATCGCTGGCGCGCGGCGGATCAGAGTTTTTTGCAGGAAACCGGTGTTGGCCATAGGTCGACCGTGCAGGTCGCGGCCTTCCCGCGCCAGTAGCAACCCGAACCGCGCGAGGTCGCGCACGCTTAGGCAACCGCCACCGGAAAACGCTGGGTGCCCGTCCTTGCTGAGGCTGATGTGAAACGCGCCCTCGTATCCTGCGGCATCAGCAATCTCTTCGATTTGCTCAGCCATTGGAATGGGCGAAACCTTGGCCGCTATCAGGGTCAGGACATCCGTGTTCGCGGATTTATAATCGGCTTGTCGCACCCCCGAGTTTGCCCTGAAACCAGTAATCGAGGCCGCAAATTCCGCAAGCGTGATTTCCTTTTCACCCACGCCGGGCAAGCGCCAACCCAAGGCGACCTCTTCAGTATAGCAGTCGGCATCGGGGTCAGCATAATCCTCGGTGAAGTCGTTATCGACGTTCATATCGAGCAGAGATTGAATGCTGGCCTCGGCATACCCGCTGCCGATACCCGGCAGATAGTCGCGGACCTGCGCGTCCAATGACAACAGCCCCTGTGCAAGCAGACGACCTATGATTAAGTGGATGTGTAGCTTTGTCACTGACTGGATGGAATGCGGCGCTGAGGTCGAAAAATCATCTGCGGCTTTTTCCAGAATGATCTGGTCATTCTTTAAACAGCAGAACGCAGAGAAAGCCGGATGGGCAAGCATTTGTGCCAGTTCAGGCACTCGGGCGCACAGATTCTGCTCGGCGGCTTCCAGCTGCAAAACCTCTCTGGAACGCACCATGAGACATCGGCGGAACAGCCGATATGCATTGTGGAACCCATGCCGGCGAAATTCCGGCTGGTTCCACCGCTGCTTGTTGTCGTCTCCAACAGCCAGATCGGGATTGGGTATGATCCTATTCCTGCTCATGACCGGGGCACCTGAATCAGGGCATCAACGGCGACGATGTGATCTGGGTAGACAAACATAGGGTTGATCTCGATTTCTGCGACCTCGCCGCGCGCCTTTAGGAATTCAGTGCACAACCGGTGTAGCGCATCCGCAATTCGTGGAATGTCCGCCTGTCGACTGCCCCGGTACCCCTCTAACAAGCGAGCTACACGGAGCGAACACAATGCGCGCTCGATCTCGTCTTTTGAGGCAGGCAACAACACAGTGCGCGCATCTCGGACCAATTCGGTCAAAACACCGCCGCTACCGATGACCAAACTGGGACCAAATTGCGGATCAGCACGCAGCGTGACGATCAGCTCTGCAAGCGGCTTGGGCGACATGGCTTCGATCAGGAAGCGATCCGTCACCGCCGCGCGGTCATACGCCGCAACCGATGCCGTCATTGCCTTGATCGCCGAAGACAGCCCCTCTGCATCCTTGATCCCCAAAGCGACCGCGCTCGCTTCGGTCTTGTGAGGCAAGCTTGGTGACATCATTTTCAGTGCGACCGGATAGCCGATATCCTGCGCAACGCCAGCTGCCTCGGCCGCATTGCAGACATGTCCGTTTGGCACAGCAACAGCCATTTGCCTGAGCCAGGATTTACCTTTGTCTTCGGTCAATACCATTGGGTTCTGTATAGTTGCACCGGGTCGCAAGGCAGCAGGCCGGTCAATCCTTGTCCGCGCCCTTGCTTCGGACCACCAAATAGCATCACGCATGGCATTCAACGTCTCGTGAATACCCTGCATAGGCGCAACCCCCAGTTCAATGAGATGTCTGCGGGTCCCACGATCAAGATTTTCAGGTAGGGTCGCGCAGATCGCTGCCGGGACGGAGTGTTCCTGAGCGGCCTGCGCAAAAGCTGCAGCATCGTTCTGGTAGTAGATCTTGGACGCGTCCAACCCTTCTGCCGGGTAGTCCTGCACCAGAACAGCCAGATCCGCGTTGAGGGCCGATAGCGCCGTGGCAAAAACCGGGTAAGTCTTATCGCCCTGTCCCCAGATCGGGGTCGTATAATCCAGCGGGTTGGAAACCGTCGCGATCTCAGGCAGCAAACTGGTCAGGCTTTCCTGCCCTGCAGAGCCCACTTTGGGAAAGCACACACCAATCCTTTCCGAGTGATCTGCGAGCATCGTCGCCCCGCCCCCAGAACAGGTAAAGCCAGCGACACGCCTGCCTTGCGGCGCGCCTGCTACGCAGAGGTACTTCAGCGTTTCCAGAAACTGCGAAGGGCTGGTGACGTCGATCACCCCGGTGCGATCAAACAGTGCCTGATAAAGCTCGCTCGAACCGGACAGAGAGCCGGTGTGACTGACCGTCAGAGTCGCCCCAATGGCGGAATTGCCGGTCTTCAGTGCGACAACCGGAACCCCCCGATCCAGGGCTTTCAGCGCGGCGCGTTCAAAAGCAGCAATGTCACGCAACCCTTCGATGTGCAATCCAATGGCGCGCACAGCCGGGTCTTCAGCAAAGGCATCCAGGAATTCCTCAATCCCCAAGACCGCCTGATTGCCTGCAGAAACCATGTAGGCCATTGGCAATGAACGCGCGCTCATGGTGATGTCGGATGAGAACATACCGGACTGGGTAATGATCGCCGCACCGTATCCCGGCGACCAGCCGCCATGTTCAAATGACCAAAGAGCGGCATTGTCGATATAGTTGATCATGCCATAGCAGTTTGGGCCGATCAGAGCCATATCTCCGGCGACTTCGATCAGATCTCGTTCCGATTGTATGTCGCCAGTTTCCTTGAAGCCCGCGGAAAAACAAACGACGCCACCTGCACCCATCTGCTCCAATTCTCTCAGGGCATCAGTCACCCCGGCCGCAGGGATAGCGAGATAGACGGCATCAGGTGGCTCCGGCAGGTCCGAGATGCTGGGAACACAGCCCACGCCATCCAGATCGGCGCGTTTGGGATTAACGGCCCACATTTGCCCTTGAAATCCACGCCGACGGGCTTCGCGCACGGCAATGGTCGCATCACGTCCACCAATAAACGCGATGTGGCGCGGCTTTAAGAGACGCTCAAGATTTTCGCGCCGCGCCGGCGTCATGCGCCAAGTGGCCTCAGGATGGACCTGGTGATGATGTGGCGTTGGATTTCGCTGGTGCCGTCCCAAATCCGCTCCAATCGGCTATCGCGCCAGAACCGTTGGATCGGCATTTCCTCCATCAATCCCATGCCACCAAAAATCTGAACGGCATCATCGGCGATCTTGTTGAGCATCTCTGAGCAGTAAACCTTGACCATTGCCGCATCTGCATCACCCATGACACCCGCTTCGGCACGTGCAACGGCGTCTTGCACCATCAGATCGGCCGCGCGCAACGTCATCGCACCGTCCGCCAAACGGAAGCCGGTGGCCTGAAACGTACCGATCGGTTTACCGAATTGCTTGCGCGTTGCGGCCCACTCGGTCGCCAGGTCAAGGATGCGTTCGGCCTTACCGCAGCAGGTCGCGCCGACCCAGATACGCCCCATGCCGAGCCACTTTCCCGACAGCTCAAGCCCGTGACCCTCTTCGCCCAGGATCTGGTCCGGACCAAGACGCACATTTTCGAAACTCAATTCAAAAGTCTTATAACCGCGATAGCTCACGCAATGCGTCCCTTCGCGGCAGTCGAACCCCGGAAGGCCCACATCGACCAGAAAAGCCGTCACCCGTTTGCGTGGGCCGCGTGGTGTTTCATCTGTACCAGTTGCAGCAAATACAATCGCGAAATCCGGCATGCAGGGACCGGAGATAAAGTGCTTGGATCCATTCAGGATCCAGTCATCCCCGTCGCGTATCGCATTGGTCTTCATCCCCATTACATCCGAACCTGCGTCAGGCTCTGTCAAGGCAAAGAGCTCACGCTTTTCACCGCGCACGGCAGGAAGCAAATATCGCTCACGCTGGTCTCCTTCGCAGGCCATCAGCAATTCCGTCGGGCGCGCCGCCCAGCTTTGCAGCGCATGGCTTGTACGGCCGTATTCCCTCTCGATCAGGGACATGGGCCCATATCCCAGCCCTCCGCCACCGACCTCTTCGGGCAGGTTGCAGGCGAAGAGGCCCAATTCATGCGACCTCGCCTCAATCTGGCGGCCGATCTCCTCGGGCACATAGCCTAAGCGGTCCACCTCTTCTTCATGCGGATACATCTCTGTTTCGACAAATCGGCGAACAGTGCTAACCAGAAGCTCTGTTTCGTGACTGGTTTCCAGATTCATGGCAACCTCATTCATTCTGCCTGAGCCCGCGCGTTTCGCCGCGACAGAACGGCAGAAACGGCAAAGGCAATCAGGGTGATGGCAATCAGGATCACGGCAGCGGCAGCCACTGTCGGATCGGTGTTTTCACGGATGCCGTTCCACATGCGGCGCGGCAGCGTGTAGACGCTGTATTTCGAGATGAACAAGGTCACCACGATTTCATCCCAGCTGAGGATAAAGGCAAAGAGCGCCCCGGCAAAAACCCCCGGCCTGATCGAAGGCAGGATCACCCGGCGCATGGTGGTCCAGTTGGAGGCCCCGAGATTCTTGGAGGCTTGTTCAAGCTTGGGATCAAACGTTGCCAAAGACGCGCTGACCGTGATCAGCACCATTGGGGCTGCCAGGATTGTATGCGCAAGGATCAAACCGGCGTAGCTGTCCAATAGACCCAGAGGGATCCACAACCGATAGAACGCCATGGCGGAAATAATCTGCGGTATGATCAAAGGCAGCAGCAGAAAGGCGCGAACCAATTCGCTGTACCGCGATGACACCCGCCATAGACCGATCGCACAAAGCGTGCCTAAAAGCGTCGCTAATGCGGAGCAGGACAGGGCAATCACGCCACTTTGGAAAAAACTCGACAGCCATTCCTCACTGGTGAACAGCTTCTCGAAATGACGCAGAGAATACTCGCCCTGCGGCATGGACAAAAAGCGTTTCGGCGTCAACGAAACAGGGATGGCGATCAGGGCCGGTGTCACTAGAAACAACAGCAGCACCCATGCCCCCACGCGGTTGAAAAATGAGAACAGGCCCGGCTTCATCGCGCTGCCCCCCCGAACACCGTGCTCAGCTTCATGAACCGCGACATGATCCAAAGCATCGCCAGAACGCCAAACAGCATGATGGCCGCCAGCATCGCCGCCGTGCCCCACTTCAAAGTCACCAGCAATTGAACCGAGATGTATTCTGCCACCATCAGCACCTTGCCGCCGCCCAACACGGCCGGGGTGACATAAAACCCGAGGCTGAGGATAAAGACCAACAGGGTCGAAGCCACAAGCCCCGGCATGGTCATGGGCAGGTAGACCCGCCAGAAGGTCTGGCTTCCGCTGGCCCCCAGGTTGCGCGAGGCGTCCATCACCCTCTGATCAATGGATTGCATCGAGACCAGCAATGGCAACACCGCATAGGGGATCATGTAATGCACCATTCCAATCAGAACGCCCAACTCGTTGCGCATGAAGGCGATGGGTTCAGCAACTAGGCCGATGTCTTCCAATGTGACATTGACCAGCCCCTTGCGTCCCAGCAACATGAGCCAGGCGAAGGTGCGTACGAGGATGGAGATCCAGAACGACACCAATAGCAGGGTCAGCATGTAAGTCTTCTGGCGTTGATGGCAGTGCACCATCGCGTAGGCGATGGAATAGCCGAAAATGACGCTGAAGACCGTCGTGATGATGCAGATGCGTACCGTGGTCCAGACAATGCGGATCAGGGCGTCACCTTCCGTCAGCTTGGCATAGTTGCCGAACCCGGGCTCGGGGTCTGTCACGCTCAGCCAAAGGATATTCAGGATCGGCCCCAGATAGAGCGCGACCACCATCAGCAGCAAAGGCGCGATAATCAGCCATCCTGGGTGGATATGACGGTTTAAGGCTTGCATCCAGAGCTTTCGACATGGGTTTGGCAACCCGACCCTTAGGATCGGGTGACCATAAGCTAAAGCGATCAGCTGATCGCTTCGAGGAAGGCATTCACCGCGTCGCCGCCGTTTTTACCCCACCATTCAGGATCGTTGTAGACGATCTTGTCGATGTTCATGGCCGAGGTTATCGCATAAGGCTGTTGGTCCTCGGGGATCTGGCCAAAGGCCTCGGGATTCGACGGGGTCATGCCAAGGCAATCCAACAGCGCCAACTGCGCTGGTATGTCCTGCGCCGTGGCGATGAAATCCATGACTGCGGCACCCGCCGGGTTGCCCTTGGGCACGATATACGCCCCCGGCATCGCCATCGCCTGATTGTTCACCAACTTGTACTGGCCATCGGTGTCGTTTTCGATGTTGCGACCTCGGTTCTGCCAGATGATCGCCATCGAGACCTCGTTGTTGACCACCATCGAGTGAACTTCCGATCCCGAGCCCCAGTAAAGGCTGTCATCTTTGATCGACTGGATTTTGTTCAAAGCGCGGTCCATATCAAGCGGGTAGAGATCGCTGCCAGCGACGCCATCGGCCATCAATGCGGCCTCGAGCGACCCATTTGCCCATTTGTAAAGCGCACGGGTCCCGGGGAATTTCTCGGTATCAAAGAAATCGGCCCAGTTTTGCGGTGGATTATCGCCATAGGCTTCAGTGTCATACACAAAGGCATACCCGTAGAGGATGATCGACACCCCATATTCCAGCGCATAGCCGGGCAGCGTTTTATCCTTGGACACCACGGAATAGTCAATCGGCTCCAGATGCCCGGTTGGTCCAAGTGACACGGCGTTGAATAAGTCCGCATCCGCCACATCGGCAGTCACATTGCCACTGTCGACCATTTCCTTGATCTTGCCTTCCAGCGGACCAGAGGTATCAAACTTCAAACCTTTGCCGGTTTTGGCGGTAAAGGCCTCACCGATGGCCGAGCCATGGCATTCTTCGGATTGGCCGCCCCAGTTCCACATCACGACATGGTCTGCCGCCGCTTCGGCGTCGCCCGCCAGTACCGCATTCATTGCAACACCCGAGGCACCGCAAAGCGCAAGAAACGTGCGCCGGTCCATACGGCCAGCCCTAAACGCCTGGGCACTTTCGGCAAGCATTTCCTTTTTGAATTGTTTATCGTGCATTTTCTTCCTCCCATTTGATCCGAGATTTGACCCGGCTTTCGGTCATGACGCCTCTGGGCGTTCTGTGTTGGGGTGCCTAGCCCGTTTGTAGCTCCACTGCTGCTGAGTCCTTCCAAAGCAAATCCACCCGCACCCCCTCTGTCAGATCAGAGGCGTTGCGCCAGACGTCGATATCTACCTCAATCTCGGCCCCTTCGTCGGTGTCCACGATGATCCGCTGCATCGAGCCGAAATAGGTGATGCTGCGAATGGCGCCCCTCATCCGGGCCTCGGTGTTTTCGTTGCCAGGCATCAGATCAATTTTTTCCGGGCGCAGGGCAAAGACCTTTCCGTTTTGATGAATAAAGTTCGATTTCCCGAGGAAACTGGCGGTGAACTGATTGATCGGGCGCTCGTACAGCTCTTTTGGCGTTCCGACCTGCTCGATCGCGCCGTCGCGCATGATCACGATGCGGTCAGACATCGACAGTGCCTCTTCCTGATCATGCGTGACATAGATGAAGGTAGTGCCAACGCGGCGATGAATGTCCTTGAGCTGCTCCTGCACTTCGACACGCAGCTTTTTGTCCAGCGCTCCCAGCGGTTCGTCCAGCAACAGCACAGGCGGCGCAAAACACAAGGCACGTGCAAGGGCCACACGCTGTTGCTGACCACCAGACAATTGCCCCGGTTTGCGATCTGCAAACTCCTGAAGCTGAACCAGCTCCAGCATCTCGTCGACACGGTTCCGAATTTCGTCGGCGGGGCGTTTACGCACGCTTAGCGCATAACCTACGTTGTCGCGAACAGTCATATGGGGGAACAAAGCATATCCTTGAAACACCATGCCGAAATTGCGCTTTTCGGCGGGCACATTCGAGATGGACGCACCGTCCAGCGCAATCTCTCCTTTCGATATGTCGAGAAACCCGGCGATCATCATCAACAAGGTGGTTTTGCCCGATCCCGACGGGCCCAACAGCGTCAGGAACTCTCCATTTCGGATATCCAGGCAGATGTCGTTGACAGCACGGAACTGACCAAAAAACTTGGAGACATTGCGAATTTGCAAGCTACCGGTTTGGGTTGGATCAGCCATCCGCCCCCCTCAGGTTCAGCTTGTTGCGCGACTCTTGCGGTGTCAGGATCCGCCCACCCATCCGTTCGATAATCTCTCGGGCGCGGGTGACAAGCTGGCCGTTTGTCGCCAGAACCCCGCGATCAAGGTAGATGTTGTCCTCAAGACCGACACGCACATTCCCGCCAAGCGCGACAGCTGCGGCTGCCATCGGCATCTGCCCCCGCCCAATCCCAAAACTGGCCCAGCTGGCGCCTACGGGCAGTTGCGCCTTCATGGCCGCCATGGTTTCCACCGTTTGATCGGCCCCCCATGGAATTCCAAGGCACAACTGGAACATCGGCGGAGCATCAATCAGCCCCTCCTCCACCATCGCCTTGGCAAATCGGATATGGCCGAGATCAAAGACCTCAAGCTCGGGCTTCACACCCCATTCCTGAACCAGTGCCGCCATCCGACGCAGTGTAGGTGGCGTGGAAATATAGATCATGTCCGTGTCGGAAAAATTCAGCGTGCCACAATCGAGAGAGCAGATTTCAGGCAGGCATTCCTTGATATGGGCCAGCCGTTCTTCTGGTCCGATCATGTCGGTGCCCGGACCGGGCATGGCGGGATTGGACGGGTCTGAAATCCAATCGCCCCCCATACCTGCCGTAACATTGATGACCACATCCGTATCGCTTTCGCGTATTCGATCCACGATTTCCTTGAAGAGCGCCGGATCGCGCGAGCCCTGCCCCGTTTCAGGATCACGCGCATGCACATGCGCGGCAGAGGCCCCTGCCCTGGCGGCTTCGATTGCCGCATCAGCAATTTCTTTCGGGGTCACCGGCACGTGAGAGCTCTTGCCGGTCGTATCTCCCGCACCGGTAACTGCGCAGGTCAGCACAACTTCGTAGGTCATATCCGAGCCCCCCTTTTTACCTAGATTGCCGCGCGATTGACGGATAAAGATGTCGATTATCCGCCACAGATTAGGTTAGAATGGCGAAAAATCTGACCTAAAGCTTCTTGGTAAAACCAATGCATGTCGACATCACAACGCATATGGCTCGGGCTAAACGGCATGCCGTATTTGTCGTTGTCCCGCGTTTCAACCTGACCACGCTGATCACCATGATCGAAACCATGCGGATCGCAAATTACCTGGCGCCAGAACCGATGTTTTCCTGGGACATCGTCTCGTTCGACGGTCCTGAGATTGTTGCCAGCAATGGCATGACGACCGCAGTTGACACCGACTACGGGAGCCTGACTCCGGCAGGTTTTGTGTTTGTGTTGGGCAGTTGGGGTACTGAACACTACGAAAACACCGCTTTACTCACCTGGTTGCGAAAACGCGCACGCGCAGGCGAAACTGTTTGCGGCGTTGAATTGGGCAGCTACATCGTCGCACGTGCAGGCCTGTTGGACGGCAAACCTGCGACTATTCACTGGTCGTGGTTGAGCGGGTTCCGGGAATCCTTTGATCGGGTCGATGTCCATGAGTGTCTGTTCACTATTGACGGCAAGGTAATGACGTGCGCGGGCGGGTTGGCTGGGGTCGATCTGATGCTAAGGCTGATTGAATCCATCAGCGACAGCGGCTTTTCGGGGGAGATCGCAGACCAGATGCTGCATCACCCCATTCGCGACGCCGCCTCACCCCAGCGCAGCACCATGGGCCGGAGCACGGAAACCATGCTTCCGTTGATCCGAGAAGCGATGACCCTGATCGAAGAAAACATAGAAGAGCCGCTCAAAGTGCCCCAAATCGCTGATGTTCTGGGTGTTTCTCAGCGTCAACTGGAACGCCAATTCAAGAAACACGTGGGCTGTACCGTGGTGCAATTCGGCTTATTGCGCCGATTGCAGAATGCTCGCCTACTGTTGATTTCGACCGACCTCAGTGTACGCGAGATTGCCACCGCATCAGGATTCAATACACTGTCACATTTTGCCTATTCATTCGGTAAATTCTTCGGCCGGCGCCCATCCGAATACCGTGAGGCATGGCCGAAAAGCGAGCCGGCACCCAGCTGGCCCGGCTCTCTCTCGGATTTCTTGTCCATTCTGAACAACGTGCCCGCTCAAGGTTATCCCCCGCGGGACTGACGCAGAGCATTCAGCACTGCAACTATTTCGCGATCTCGTTGGGCTGCCATGTCCTCGAAATCTCGGTCGCCGGCGACAGCGTTGCAGCCATCGACCATGCGATCGCGCAATTCCTTCGTCAGCTCAGGTGCCTCCAACCGGGTCCAGGGCAGTTTAAGCGCCGGGCCGAACTGATCCAGGTTGGTGGCCATGCCTCCGGTACCACAGGCCACGTGAAAAGCCATACACTGACCCTGCGAGACCATACGAGGCGCCGGGCCGTTCATGAGTGCGATGTCGATGTCTTCCGGCGTTGCCTCTCCATTGGCGACCATATGCAGGGCCTCTCGCCAAAGCGCCTCTTGCAGTCGGGTCGCGACAAAGCCGGGGATCTCTTTTTTCATCATCAACGGGGCCTTGCCCGCTATTTCGTAGAATTCCCCGGCCCAAGCCACCGCCTCTGGTGATGTCTGTTCGCCGCCCACGATTTCGACCAGTGGTAGCAAATATGGTGGATTGAAGGGATGGCCGATCACACAGCGTTCCGGTGTCGCGCAAGTCGCTTGGATGTCGGTCATCATCAAGCCGGACGTGGAAGAGCCAATCACGACGTCTGTTGGCAAAATGAGCCCGAGTCGTTGATAAAGTGCCTGCTTGATCTCAAGACGCTCGGGCGCGCTTTCCTGCACAAATTCGGCGCCGTCCAGCGCAGCCTCCAAATCTGTAACGATGCGCAAGCGGTCAAGCGACGCGCCGGCGGCAAGCCCCAAGTCCGTCAAGCTCTTCCAAGCAGTGCGTAAGATTGCGTGAAAGGCATCGGATTCGCTCGCGTCATGCAAATAGGCGGTCACATCATAACCACGCGCAAGAAAATGCGCTGCCCAGCCGCCGCCGATGGGGCCGGCTCCAATGCTGGTGATGCGGGTGATCGATGAGGGGTCAGGATACATCACTCACCCTTGAATTTGGGTTCACGCTTTTCGACAAAAGCCGCGACACCTTCGGCCGCGTCATCAGATTTCAGCATCTTGCGGTAGATCGGCATCGGATCGGTGCGCATCTTGTGAAAGGCCTGTTCCAGCGGCACGCACTCGATCTCGCGCTGCACTTCCTTGACAGATTGCATTGCAAGAGGCGCCGACCAGGCAATCGAGGCCGCCCATTCCCGGGCCGCCGCCATCAATTGATCCTTTGGAACCACCTTGTTGACCAACCCGTAATGCGCCGCCTCCGTCGCGGTCATCCGACGGCCCAACAGAAACATCTCCATCGCGATGTTGTGCGGTATTCTTCGAGGCAGGCGTTGCAGTGCCCCCGCATCTGGAACGATGCCCAAAGGCATTTCAGGTAGGCCAAACTCCACATGGTCCGCCGCGATCAGAAGATCACAGGCCATGGCCATTTCGAACCCACCACCGATTGCCAGACCGTTTATGGCCGCGATAACCGGCTTATTGAGCGCCCAATTCTCGGTCAGACCCGTGAACCCGCCGAACCCGTAGTCATCACTTTCCCACCAGTTGTCGAGCTGCATTTCGCCCTCGTTCAGGGCCTTCAAATCCCAACCGGCCGAGAAAATTCGATCTCCGCCCCCGGTCAGAATCGCGCAACGCAAGTCCTTGTCCTCGTGCAACTCCTGAAACGCCGCGGCCAAGGCCTGACTGGTGGGAACGTCGATGGCGTTTACTTTGCCCCGCTCTAGTGTGATTTCCAGAACGTGGCCGTCGCGGTGTGTTTTGACCCCTTCTGCCATTGCTTCAGTCCTCCTTGAATTCCGGCATGACCTCGTCGCAGAACATGCGCAAGGATCGCTGCTGCGCCGCGTGATCAAGCCCCATCGAGGCATAGTAGATGAACTCGTTCACACCGAGCCCCTGATATTTCTTGAGCTTTCCAATCACACACTCAGGTGAACCGAACATTAGGTTTTCTTCCAGCATCAAGGGATCATACTGTTCCCGGCCCTCCAACTGATCCAGCGGAATGGAAGCAGGAAAACCATCTTTGACATCGCCCAAATTGCGATAGAGGTTTTCGAACTGGCTCAGCAATCGTCGCACCGCCTTCATCGCGTTTTCGCCATCGGCCGCATTGTCGTAAACGCAGGAATGGCGCATCAGCGCAAAACGTGGCACCCAGCCATTATCCGCTTTTTCAATCGCCTCATCGAGTTGCTTTTTGTACAGCTCGGCCTCAGCGAACGGGCGGGTGAAAGGCCAGCAATTCACGTGGCAGCGTTCACGCATGGCGTAGTCATAGGTGATCGGCGAGCGCGCCGCGACCCAAACCGGAACCTCGGCTTGCAATGGTTTGGGCACCGAGGTTGATGTCGGGAATTGCCAATATTCGCCTTCATGCGCATAATCGCCCTTCCACAACTCGCGCACCGTGGGCAGCATCTCTTGCATATAGCGCCACGCATCAGATTGCTTGAGGCCCGGCTTCATGCGATCGAACTCGCGCTGATAGGCACCTGACCCGATACCAAACTCCAACCGACCGCCGCTTAAAAGATCCAGCATCGCGGCTTCACCGGCCAGGTTAATCGGGTGCCAGTACGCAGCGGTCGCCACCGCCGTACCAAGCCGGATCCGGCTGGTCTCGGATGACCACCAAGTCAGCAGTTGGAACGGGTTGGGCGCAATCGTCATTTCCAGCGCGTGATGCTCAGCAGCCCAAACGATATCGAAACCGCCATCCTCGGCGATTTGCACCATCTCCAATGTGTGGCGCGCGACGTCTTTCATATCAAGACTGTTGTCGATCCGCTCCATGTTTACGGCAAGTTGGAATTTCATGCTCACCTCCCTCAGCGCATTACAAACGGGTTCGCCATCGGCTCATCCGATGTGTTCATCCAGACCGTCTTGGGCCGGGTGTAATCGTAGATCGCCTGGAACCCGCTTTCGCGGCCATAGCCTGATCCTTTAACGCCACCAAACTCCGCTATCGGCGACACAACACGGTAGGTGTTCACCCAGACGATGCCGGCACGCACCGCATTTGCCATGCGCAAGGATCGCGCGCCGTCGGTGGTAAAGATGCCCGCCGCCAGCCCATGTTCGGTATCGTTGGCCAGTTCCAGCACCTCAGATTCGGTCTTAAAACGCTGGACGCAAAGTACAGGGCCGAAAAGCTCTGTATCGACGATACGCAGATCCTGCCGTGGGCAGTCGATGATGGTTGGCTCGAAATATAGCCCTGCTTTGCCTTCCGGCTGCTTGCCCCCCACCAGAACTGTGCCGCCCTCTTCCTGAGCGAAGGCAACCTCGCGTTGGATGTGGTCCAACTGTCCAGGGGTGCAAAGCGGCCCCATCTGAGTTTCCTCGGCCAGTGGATCGCCAATGAGGATCTGCTGCGCCTGCGCCACCATCCTGTCGAGAAACTCATCCGCGATGTCCTCGTGCAAGTAGAGCCGCGATCCGGCGACGCAGCTTTGCCCTGTCGCGCCAAAGATACCGGCAATCGAGGCATTGACTGCACTTTCGATATTGGCGTCATCAAAAACAATGAAGGGCGACTTGCCGCCCAGTTCCAATGAGACCTCGGCAAAGTTGCGTTTTGCGTTTTCCAGCACATGGCGCGCGGCATTTGGGCCACCGGTAAAAGAGACGCGCGCCACCAGTGGATGCCCGGTCAAAGCCCGTCCACAGGGCTCACCATGACCCGTTACGATGTTGACCACACCAGGCGGGATACCGGCCATTTCGACAAGTCGCCCAAACTCCAGCATGGCCGCGCTGGCATGTTCGGATGCTTTTAGAACAACCGTATTCCCGGCAGCCAATGCCGGGCCGATCTTGACCGCTACAAGGAACAATTGCGAATTCCAGGGCACCACGGCAGCAACCACGCCCAGAGGTTCGCGCTTGGTAAAGACAAACATGTCAGGTTTGTCGATGGGCAGTGTCTCGCCGCTTACCTTATCCGCACACCCAGCAAAAAAGTGGAAAAACTCGGCAATGTACTTGGCTTGCCAACGCGTTTCCTTGAGCATCTTGCCGGTGTCGATGGATTCAGTTCGTCCCAGCTCTTCGGAATGATCCGCCAGAAGATCGCCCAGCTTGCGCAGGCATTTGCCGCGCTCGGTCGGTGTCATCCGCGCCCAGGGGCCGCTGCTAAAAGCAGTGTGCGCCGCGGTGACTGCGCGGTTGATATCATCCTCAGTTGCCTCTGGAACACGGCTCCAGACCTCACCATTGGCTGGGTTGACGCTGTCAAAAGTACCGCCATCCGCAGCGTCGACCCAGTCGCCATCAATCAGCATCTGATAGTTTTTGACATCAGCCATGGCGTGCCTCCCCCCTGATTGTTGCCTCCCTATTCATGTCTGCTTTCGCGCCTCAGGGTTATGAAAATACGACGCAGTCTGTCGAAAAATCCGGGTCTCGCATCCGATCATGGGTGCAGGCTGTTCCAAAGGGAGGCTTGGAAATGGGTAGCAAAAAGCAGGTTATCGGAGGTCCACTGGAAATTGGCGGACGGGTTCTGTCGCTGTCCCGCGCCATTCGGGCAGGTGATTTCGTTTTTCTGACAGGGCAAATTCCTATGCGAGACGGCGTGCCTATGACCGATGGCACCGTCGAAGAGCAGACCCGCGCAGTTTTGGACGACATCACCAAGACACTAGCCAAGGCAGGCTGCACCCGCGACGATGTCATCAAGGCCATGGTCTGGCTGCGGGAGCGCGACGATTTCCCTGGATTTAACGCCGTCTACGCCGACTATTTTCCAGTTGAGCCTCCAACCCGGTCGGCTGTGGTCAGCGATCTTCTGGTGGATGCCCGCGTTGAGGTCGAAGTCGTAGCCTATCGCCCCCTCAAGGACCAATCCTGATGGGCATAGCACCAGACGGAACCCATTTAAAAATGACAGGACCAGAAGGTGCGCCTGTTGTGGTAATGATCCATGGGCTGGGCCTGAACCAGGATTGCTGGCAATGGACGATCCCTGCACTGTCTGATCGCTTTCGCGTTCTCACCTATGATCTATATGGTCATGGGCAAAGTGCCCCGCCACCCGAACGCCCCAGCCTTTCAATGTTTTCACGCCAGCTAGAGAGCTTGCTGGACCACTGCGCCATCCAAAGCGCGGTTATCGCAGGGTTCTCGTTGGGTGGCATGATCGCGCGTCGATTTGCCCAGGATGTGCCACAACGGGTTTCAGCTCTGGTGATCCTGCATTCCCCACATAAACGGACCGATGCTGCACAAGAGGCAATTTTGAAACGGGTAGAACAGGCACGGCTGGACGGACCAAAAGCAACGGTCGAAGCCGCGCTGGACCGATGGTTCACCGAGGCGCTTCGTCAGTCCAACCCTCGTATGATGAACACGGTTCGTGACTGGGTCATGGCCAATGACAAAGCAACTTACCACACCATCTATCGCGTGCTGGCCGATGGTATCGACGAAATTGTTGCGCCAAGCCCGCCAATTTCTTGCCCTGCGCTGGTGATTACGGGTGATGAGGATTTCGGCAACGGGCCAGAGATGGCGAATGCCATCGCAAGCGAGATTGCGGGGGGCAGTGCACTTATCCTCCCGGGACTGCGGCATATGGCACTTGCCGAAGACCCGGACGCTGTGAACAAGCCACTCCGCAGCTTTCTCAACAATCTGGATCTGAAGCCATGAGCACCCAAATCCTCAAAGGCCTGCGTGTGTTGGATTTGAGCCGGATGCTTTCAGGTCCCTATTGTACAATGCATTTGGCGGATCACGGGGCCGAGGTGATCAAGATCGAAAGCAAGCATGGCGACACCAGCCGCGGCAACGGACCGTTCCGTCAAGACGATCCGGATCATGCCTGGGCCGGCTACTTTGTAAGTCTGAACCGCGGCAAGAAAAGCGTGCAGCTTGATCTGAAATCGCCGGAGGGCTGCGCGACTTTTCGAGAACTTGCGGCAACGGCGGATGTCATCGTCGAGAATTTCCGCCCGGGCGTAATGGATCGCCTTGGCCTGTCTTATGAAAGCCTTGCTGCCGACAACCCCCGGCTCGTCTATGCCGCGATCCGTGGCTTTGGCGACCCGCGCACAGGCCAAAGCCCCTATGCCAACTGGCCTTCGTACGATGTGGTTGCGCAGGCCATGGGCGGTCTGATGTCCGTCACCGGACCGAATGCTGACACACCCACCAAGACCGGACCCGGGGTGGGTGACATATTCACCGGCATGATGATGGCTTTCGGTATCATGGCGGCCCTGCGCGAGGCCGAAGCGACGGGCAAAGGGCAGTTTGTGGATGTGGCCATGTATGATGCCATGATCTCGCTCTGCGAAAGAATGGTTTACTTGCATGACGTGACAGGAGAGGTGCCCGGACCGGAAGGCAACGGGCATCCATTCCTTTCCCCGTTTGGCCTCTACCCGGCAGCCGATGGCCACATCGCGCTTGGTATTGTCGATGATGCGTTTTGGCAGCTTTTGACACGGCTGATGGGGCAACCGTCACTTGGACAAGATGACCGCTTCTCCACAAGGTCGGCCCGGGGCAACCATGCTTCCGAAGTCAACCAAATTGTAAGCGATTGGACCCGACAACGGACTAAGGAGCAATTGACGGCAACACTGGGTGGCCAGGTCCCGTTCGGCCCGATGAACACTATCTCGGACATCGCGGCCGACCCTCATGTAGCCAGCCGCGGCATGCTGGCGAAGGTCCCGCATCCGGATGCGGGACATGAACCTTGGATCGTGGCAGCAAACCCGTTGCGGTTCGGTCGGCACCGCCAAGGTGCACTGACGACCCCTCCTGCGCTAGGTGAGCACAATAGCATTCTGGAAGGATTGCCCCCACCGGAGTCGACGGAACCCTTAGCCGGGAAGGCGCTGCGCGACGCCTTCGGGCGCTTTGCCACCGGTGTGACAGTGGTAACTACCCGGCAGCCGGACGGGACCCCGCGCGGGTTCACGGCGAACTCATTTACCTCCGTTTCTCTCGACCCACCTCTACTCTTGGTTTGTGTCGGTAAGCAGGCCTTGTCCTTTGAAACCTTCCTGCAGGCGGATTATTTCACGGTCAACGTCTTGTCGGACGACCAAAAAGAAATCTCGGGCCTTTTCGCGTCTCAATCAGCCAAAAAATTCGACATTGCAGCCTGGCAACCTGACGCGCGGAACATGCCCACGATAGACGGCGCGCTCGCCCGGTTCAGCTGTGCCCGACACCGTTTGGTCGATGCTGGTGACCATCTGATCCTGATCGGCCGCGTGGAGGATTTCGAAACGCGCGAGGGACATCCGCTGGGCTACTTTCGCGGTGCCTATTTCGATTTGGGGCTCAACAGTGCCCTGACAGAGGCCGCCACTGCAGGTGGTGTGACCGTCGGAGCGGTACTGGCCAACGAAGATCGGGTCCTACTCTCCGTTGACAAAAGCGGGCACATTTCAGTGCCGGTTGCTCCTGCAAATAACAATTCTGCAGATGGGCTGATCACTGATCTGTCAAACCGAGATTTGATTGTAGAGCTGGCGCATCCTTATGCGGTTTATCGAATATCCAAAAGCGGGACGCAGCGGATCATCTACCACGGAAGCGTTCATGGGCAGCCCCCTGACGGCATGCAGTACTTTGATCTCGGCGACTTGCCGCTGGAACGCGTACGCGACGGGGCTGAAAATTCGATGTTGCGCCGGTACGCAAAGGAAAACAGCCACGGTACATTTGGTTTCTACCACGGAACTGAAGTCGAAGGCGTCGTACACACACCGACCGGGCACCACAGCTATCACGTTTGACAGGAGAAGCAATATGATCCCCGAATTGCGCAAGGTAGTCACCTTTGATGAGGATATTCACACAGAAGGAGGCCGACCTTCGGAACCCGTGTTGCGCATGATCGGCGTGGCAGCGGTGGTCAGAAACCCTTGGGCAGGACGTGGCTTTGTCGATGATCTTTCACCAGAGATTCAGCGCATGGCGCCAGTTCTGGGAGAGATGCTCACCAACAGACTGATCGCTCTGGCGGGGTCAGGCGATGCGATAGAAGCCTACGGAAAAGCCTGTATCGCCGGGACAAGTTGTGAGATTGAACATGCCTCCGCGCTTATTCACACCCTGCAGTACGGAAATTATTATCGTGAGGCAGTGGGTGCAAAAAGCTATCTCGGTTTCACAAACACGCGAGGGCCCGCGAACACCCAAATTCAGATCCCGCTGATGGACAAACATGATACCGGGCGGCGGTCGCACTACCTGACCGTCCAGTTTTCAATCTACGACGCGCCGGATGTGGATGAACTTGTTGTGGCTCTGGGGGCATCAACCCGTGGTCGCCCGCACCACCGGATCGGCGACCGATACTCAGACCTCGCTGCCTTGGGAAGGGATGTGGAGAACCCGGCTGGGGTCTAGTTTGTTACGATGATGATGCGTATCAGGTAATTGGCTTGAGGCAAGTTGTTGTCTTCGATGCAGACCAACTCAGCACGAGAGCTGACAATCAACAAATAAGGATTGGGCGCAAAATCGCCAACGACCGCCGCCTCCTTGATGGGGTATTCTGGGTCGGCTAAACCGGAGTCACTTCGCGTTCAGCCGGAAGCGTTTAGAAATGCTCAGACACTCATCATCAGGCAGCGAGCGCCAAACATGGAGTTCGCTCAGGGATACCAACCTCATAAAAAGCGGCTTTACAACTACTACCCACTTCCCTTTTTCTAGTGCGTCTAGCTCATTTGGACAGAAATAACAGCAAGGAAGTTTGTTCCATGCAACTGTGTCAGCCACAGACAAAGCTCTCATTCGCAGCGGCTACATGAAAGCCTTAATCAAAACCTGTTGCGGACATCCTGTGTTTAGTCTGATAGATCGTCTGTTGATGTGTGATCGCCGGAGCCGGAAAGACTGAAATGCTTGTTACAGTTGCTGTCGCCGGTTATCGATCTCTCCGAAATCTGGTTCTGCCACTTGCTCCCCTGACGGTAATTACCGGTGGCAATGGGGTCGGAAAGTCGTCGCTGTATCGCGCGCTTCGAATGTTGAGCGAGGTGTCACAAGGTAGTGTCATCTCTACACTCGCGTCTGAAGTAGGGTTGGGCTCCACAATGTGGGCGGGGCCTGAAGTGCTGTCTCGAGGGATGAAAACGGGTGAAGTACCCATCACCGGAACGACTCGGAGCAAACCAGTCGGCCTAAAGCTTGGCTTTGCGTCCGAAGACTACGGGTACGCAGTCGAGCTTGGATTGCCAGCAGAAACCTCAGCCTTTTCTAATGATCCTGAGATCAAGTCCGAAGCATTGTGGATCGGCGAGACATTGAGCCGACACAACGCGCTTGCAGAGCGCCGTGGCCCGTGTGTACGGGTACGGTCGGAGTACGGTTCTTGGAACCAGGCGGCCACTACCCTTCCACCGTTTGACAGTATGATGACCCACGCAGCCGATCCGAATAACGCATTAGAGCTGCTGCATTTACGAGACCGTATGCGGAATTGGCGGTTCTATGATCAACTTCGGACTGATCGTGAGGCCCCGGCCAGAAGGCAACAGGTCGGCACCCGAACTCCAATTCTTGCGAGTGACGGCTCGGACCTGGCGGCAGCTATTGAGACAATTCGGGAAATCGGCGATGTGGCAACACTTGAAAAGACCATCATGGACGCATTTCCGGGAAGTTCAATTGAGGTTTATGCGAAAGATGGGTTATTCAGCCTCACAATGAAACAGCACGGGTTGCTGCGCCCGCTCAGCACTGCGGAATTGTCGGATGGGACCCTGCGATACCTGCTCCTCGTGGCGGCCTTACTGACGCCACGACCTCCTAGCCTGATGGTCCTAAATGAGCCCGAAACAAGCCTGCATCCTGACTTAATCCCACCTCTAGCTCGGTTGATCAAAGAAGCCTCCGCGCGAAGTCAGATCATCGTCGTTTCTCACAACCGAGCGTTAGCCAAAGCTTTGAGCAAGGGTAATGCGCTCACGCATCACCTCGGCAAAGCCACTGGGGAAACCTTTGTCGAAGCGGCGGAACCCATACCATGGTCGTGGCCCAAACGATAGCCTTTAGGGAAGTGCTAACAACGCGCGCGATTGAGTTGTGCGTTACACGGAATCGCCTTGACCCACACTGACCTCGCGCGCGATATAACCGCATGGTTTCCAAATCTACGGTACATCTTGCCGCTATCTTGTATGGCTTGAGTTCATCGATTGTAGTGGCCGAAAAGGTTCATTTTTCTGGACTCTATGTCCCGGAAGGTCTTTCGTGCGCGGAAGGCGCGCGGATTTCGGAGGAATATGGGGACCTTCGTGCCGGATACGTCATCTATGACGACGAGGGGCGCAAATCGGACGACGGGTCTTGTGCTTACGCTCAAGTTCAGGCTCTTCGCGGAACCGCGGTGCAAATCGTTGATCTGGCCTGCTCATTTGACGGTGCAACCTATTCTTACCGCCAGCTCTTAACCCCGCTTGAGAAAAATAGGCTGCTGGTTGTAAACTCACCAGACGAAGAAACCTCCACTTACCAGATCTACACTTTATGCGGATGGGTTCCTGAGAGCTGAATGCGGTAGCGCTCTCCCGGCGACTTCGTGAACTAGTCTTAAAGGAAACTCATCAGGCGGTTGGCCACACTAGATTTAGCAAAAGAATAACGACTGCAAAGGCGACCGCAAGTGTCAGCCGCTGTCTTCCCTTGCTCTTTCCGTCAAGGACACCGGTAAGCTGCATTAACCAATAGGTGGCGTAAAGTAAGGCACCAGAAGCAAGCGCGTGCGCGACATCATAGTTCATAGGTTTTCCGTCATTTGATGATTCCATAAATCTCAATGATGAGTGCAGATTCCCGTTATTTCCATGGCTAAGATGATCTCCGGGCCGTATTCTGCATAACCTAAATCGGTGCAAGGTTAGTTACATCTGGGTCGCCCGTTGAAAAGCCCCTCTATGGCCCACTTATATCCCTGCGGCGTCGCAATCAAAGAATAAGGGCAACGATACTAATAGGGCTCGAACGTAGTAGATGACGTATTCGCTAGGGTAGAACATAAAATGTCGTTTTCTACATTCGTCGTTGCGTTGGTTACAATCGGTTGCGTGCCTGTGAATTCGACAATCCACTAGTATGCTCGCCGACCATCGTTGAGCCGCTCGATATTGCTGGGCGGACCCTGATCCAAAACCACCGACAGGGTGTCTTGTCACGCGCCGCCTTGCCGGACGGAATCTGCACATCCCGCCAGAAGCAGAAAGCTGAAGATCAAGGCTGCGGCAGAGAGTGCTATCTAAGTTTTTCGACCATAGATTTTCCTCTAGCAGACCCGCACAATTGTTCTATTTCGATGCAGGAAGCTGCGCTAGCTGAGTCATTGGTATTCACGCACCGCGAGATCGGCGGCCTCCTTGGGAAGGATGAGGTTCCATCGCCTGTTCGCGATCTCCTCTCTGACCGTCACGGCGCTAACCATCCTGTTCCCAACTCGCAGCTCAAGGTCCTTTCCGATCTTCGCTCTTGTCAGGCCCGCCACGGCGAAAGCAGCGTCTTTGTTTAGCTCGAGCCGAAGGATCACTTGCTCATTGCCGGTCTCTTCGGTGCTCATTTCGCGGACAGCAGCAGGCATTAGAGCAATCGGGCCGATGGAAATCCAGTCAGGAAATCGCTCTACCACGCATACCGGGTAGTCCCCTGGATGTCTTCCACCGCCGAGGTCCAGGCAGTTGTCCTCCTGTACGGCCAGCTGTACACGCGCGCCCGCCCAGAACGCGGCAGTCACCAGCACTACCATCGCCGCGACTAAGGCGAAGAGCCGCATTAACGGTTCCAAAAATAGAGAAACAGCGACGTCAGAAGCATCGCCACTGCACCTAAGGTGAATGTCCATCCAAGGCCGAGAAGGAAAAACGCTTCGCGCAGCACTCCGTCCTCGTCAATCTGCACACCTTGCACCCAATAGAGGACCCATAAAACCGCACCAATGGTCAAAGAGAACAGCGCCGAGATCAGGGTCACTTTCGCGGCGCGCCTAGTTGCACTGATCATATCGATAGTCTCCGTATTCGATCCAACGCTCTGAACCATCTTCAAAAACGAGAAACTCGGAACGGTCCTGGCCCAAGAGAGCGACGATAAAGCCACGCGGCGGCTCTGCATTGCCGAAGTAGCTGTAGGACGTCATTGCGTCCATCGTTTCACCGTTGACCGTAACACGCGCGTCCCAGTCGCTGCCGGTGTCGACAATGGCATATTCGATCTGTCGCTGAGTGCCGCCCCCGCCGCAGTAGACTACGCCTTCAGGTGCTTCCGGACGGGAACCTGAACCCGACGAGGCGAGGTTACTACAACTGCGTTTCAACGAACGGATGGCCGCCGAAGACCCCTTCAATTCGAGGATCGCATACGAAATGTCCTGATCGGTCATAGAGAGATTGAGCGTCGCGTTAGCGGCAATCTGATCCAGAACAAACACGTAGTCATTGGCGTCATTGAACTCAATTTCGACGGGGTAATTGTCCACAACCCGGAAGGAACTGTTGGCCCGCCCGGCCTGAAACGCACCGACTTCAGCTGTGCCGTTGCTCATGAATCGAAACGAAAGCCCCTGCTTGTTCACGATGTCTTGGCTGTCTTCATAGCCTGCTGGAGCAAACCGTATGCGGTCGCATTGCAGTTCTAAAGTGATATTGTTCGCCTGAATGAATGCATTAGGGCTTGGGCCTGAACTAAACTGCCAATCTGCCATTGCCGACAATGGAGCAGCGAGCAAAAAGGACGTAAATAATGTGGAAAGCCAGTTCATTTATGACCTCATTATTGTAGAGAGCGAAACCGGCGGCTGCCGGTGTTCAAATTCGTGAGAGCCGGTTGACTCATCAACCTAGTGCCCAAAGCCACACCCGCTTCACATCTTTTTTCCTCTTGGAATAGGCGGCTCTTTAAACCGCCCGCTTCAAAGAGCTTATCCCTCACCCATGAAGAACACGGACGTGACAGCGCCGGACGGAGTCGTCTCGCAGACCCAGAAATTTTGCGCGCCGGGTACGTTCATGAGCAGGCTAAAGCCATCGTCAAGGCGAGTAACGTCGTTCACTGACGAACCGGTGACACCGACGGTAGAGTTGACATCTGCGACGCAATTGGCGCGCGCGACGGCCTCACCGTCACCAGAGCCGGGTTGCGTCGTCTCGACACAGCCTGCGACAGCCGTTGCAACGAAGACTGCAAGGCCAATTTTTGAATAGTTAGACACTTATTCCCCCCCAATTTGATTCTGTTGGTTGTTGACAGTCGGAATAGCGAGACCCGTGCAGGCAAACCGTAGATTCTTCCTTAGTATTCTCCCAAACAACTTTACTACGTCCCCGCAAAACCTCTGACCAAGTCTGCGTCATAGCGTCAAACTGGAGCGGGACCGTATGCATTATCGCCTTCTTGTGACGGTCGACTCAGCCACCAGATCATGAGCACTGAGAGTATGAGTTGCAGAATACCGACAACCATCAACCCGGTGACACCGAGGAAAGCCGCTGGGCCCCTCAGAGTTTCAGGATCATTCGCGCCTTGCTCGAGCGCAGAGAACACTGCGATGCCACTGAACAGCATGAGCACAGTCGCGATGCTTAGTGCTGCAGGCAAAAGCAAATACCAGCCCGGTCGTCCTGTGTCGTGCAGTCGACGCCATCCAGCAGCCAGCATGGGTATTAGAACGGCAAGCTGAAAAATTGGGGTCAGGACTTGGATGCCTTGTCCGGTTTCGGGATCCGTCCCAAAGATTGATGCGTCGACGATTGCAAAGACGAGGCTTACGAGAACAACAAACAGCACAAACCACCAGTACTCAGACCTCACTGCACGCCCGGAAAAAACAAAGTACTTTCCAAAGCACGTTTTGGTTGCTTGAACAAATCCCATATTTCCGAACTCCTTAGAGCGGCGGCCCGATCTCTCTGAAATCATGGACCCTACTCCACGGCTTAGTCAATCGCCTTGGCACTGCTCCCTCAAAACCGGTGAGTGTCCAAATTCGCCACCTTAGAATCTTCTCTGAAGCAGCGCTCGGTTTCCCTGCTGCGGTAGTACAAAATACACTTGGTAATCCCGACCCATATCGTGGCCTCCGTGTCACCTCATCATGCTTTTTGAGTGAAGCACGCTTCTGGGGTAAACCAGACGCGAAGACGCACGCACTCTTTCTCGGGCGTCGATACTAAACTGTCAGGTGGGGTCGGCCGGTCAAAATGTGGGCGCGCGCCGCCATTCGGGATCGAGAGCCCGCAACTCTTGCAGGGTCCCCGCGCCATGCGCTGCGCCATAGAGGACAACGACGTTACCCGGAGCGGCATCGATCACGGCTGCCAAGTGCCTGTTACGTGCGTCAATTGTGATCTGCGTGACCCGCGCGGGGTCCGCAGTCGGCAGAACGAAGTCTCTCATGGGCGTCGACAGGTTCTCTTCGCTGATTTCGAGTGGTCCAATCAGCATTTCATAGGCGTCTGCGATTTGTGCTGGTGTCAGATCCACGTTCACATCCTGACCACCGGGGAAGCCAAGGAAAGCCTCGTTGTCCTGTGCAACAAGACCGTCCGACACGTTCTCGGCATAGAAGGCCGGCGAGGGAAGCATGCCCAGCATTGCGCGTATCCTTAGTTTGTCGGCGACGCTGGCCGTGTCGAAGTCGATAAACTCGTAATAGAGGTCCGCTCCATTTAGCTTGAGGCGTTCGACCTCAGCGGCAATACGATCATAGAAAGGCTGCTCGGCGATATGGATCATGGGGATGAAATACAGGCTTCGCTCGCCATTGGTGAAGGTAAAGCGTTTTGCGCCACCTGCAGATCCATCGACAATGAAGTCTTCCTCGGTCAAGGTGCCAATGTCGCCAGGTGGACCCTCGGGTATAGGATCCCCCGCAGCGTTGTTCCCGATCACAGCTGCAGCCAATAGTGAGATGGCAAACGATGTTGACAACTTTTCTCTGAAAGATTTCGTTGCACTCCTCGCAGTGGCCGTGATTCTTGTAATGGTTGCCATTGTTGTGGGGACGCAAGAAAAAATGAATTGGGACGCGGACATGGATGTTTCTTACCTTCGCGGTACGCTGAAAAATGTGTAGCTGTTCGTCTGGGTCAGGATTGGCACACCAGTCTGTGCCATGAGTTCATCCATATCCGTCGAACCGGTTGAACACGCTACAAGATCGGCAGCGTCGTCTAGGAAATCGAGGGTAAAAGCGCTTTCGCCAACGAGGCGGCAATCATCAGCAGCGCTTCTGTAGCCGCGGACGAAGATCAATTCCGGATCAGGTTCGCTTATGGCAACCTCAGGAGTAGTTTCAATGCACCCCGAAACAGCCAGCACCGATGCGATAGTGCCGATATTGAGCATAATCATTTCGAGGTGTCGTTTCAAATACGCTACTCCCACTCTGCGCGCGTGCTGCGCCACACCTTTTCTTCTGCATCCCATACGCTGGCTACGATGCAGGGCGTTGGGTTGATACCTTCACACTGCGAGCCATGCACATCCGCCAGAAGCACCCGGAACGGGCCGATGTTAGCCATCTCCCAACCCTGATTGAGAAGCGAAAACGCACGATCCTCGATCAGGAAATGGGACATGCAACCGCCTGTACCACAATAGAGTGATGCAGCGGTCGAACACGAGAATCCACTTTCGTCCAGCCCCCAGTCCCGCTGGAGGTCTCCGTCCAGATCCACGCGGCGAACCGCACCGAACTCCAGGGCGAACTGTCCGTTCTCGAATTCAGAACAAGCCCTTTGGGCGGCTTCGACCTTTTCGGCCAACCGCGCCGGCAGCGCAGACCAATCTTGTGCAATTGCTGGACCAGTGTTGAATGCCGTCAAGATTGCACAGAGAAAGAACGCCCATTTCCGGGCATCGTCGCGGTTGCTCTTTCTGGCTATCTTAGTCTCCATTTTCGATTCTCCATCATGTACCTAAGGTTCCGCTGCATGGTTCGCCGGTGTTGTCACCGAATTCGATTTAGTTTCGTCACCATCACTGAAGACAAGGAATTTCGACCGTTCTTCGCCAAACAGCCCGAACTGGAACCCTGTCGGCGGCTGTGATCGAAAAAGCTGTGCGACGTCATCGCGCGAATGGTATCGCCATCAAAAGCAACGCTTACACTCCAAGGGTCGTCTGGCTCTCTCACGAAAGCGTTGTCGATGACCTTCTCTGCGGCACCATTTCCGCAGCAGACTATGCCTTCAGACGCTTCCATGATCCGAGATTTCGACACGCCGGAGTTGCAGGCTAAGCGCTGGGAATTGACCGCCGTGGACGAGCCTTTGAGCGTGGCGAAACCGATATCCAGTCCAACTTTCCGCACTTCCACCTTGGGGCTCCTTTCCCTGCAGAAGAGTACATCTGCAGTTCGCCGCGACGCGTGACAGTTGGGAGCAAACATCATCCGCGCAATCCATAATTCGAACACTGGCATTCGACAACTCGCTGCACTTTGCTTGAACGGCCGCTTTAAGCGCTTCGTCGCAGCAGACGGACGTAACTGGTGTGCTTTCTGCATGCGCGAATACTCCGGGCAGAGTTCTTGCAGTTTCGTGAGTAAATTCTATCGCGAGGCGAATAATCTTCAAGCGGCACTGTTGCACCGCGGCCCCCCATCAAAAACCATTTGCCATAGCGGTCTTTCATTCGAATATTTTTTTGTGCTCAAATATTCTCCGGATGATCGCAAAAGGTTGTGGCCGCGTTTGTGAAGTTAGTGGGGAGAGCTTATGGAAACAAAGGATCGAGTTCAGGCAAGCGTAGCGCCGTACGTTGATCGCGCACTTTTCACTAAGCTCACACTCGGAGCCTTGGCGTACTTCTTACTGCCCGGCATTGCCCAGGCCCAAAGTTCGCAATCTTGCGCTGAAGTTGGTGCTCCGCGTCAAGAATACACTGCTGGAACAGAGACCATTCTTAGCGGGCAGACGATATCTTCTACTGTTAAAACCTGCCTGCCAATTCCAAACGGGCCCATCACGGCGCTTCTGATTGGTAATTCCACCATAACGCCTTCTGGGGAAATTGAGCTGTATGTCCCGGGGCAGAGTCAAAATCCAGACAGAGCATCGGTACTGACTTTGTTGAACGTCGATGTCGCGGCAGGGAGCGGCGACTTTGTTTCACGGGAGGCCCTGACGACGCAAATCAACGGCAGACTACGAGTCAATATTGTAGGGACTTCGATAGGATCAGGACGGTCCATGACATTTGCGCCCGCAAATGGGAGTGATGTTGACCCAACCGAGGTATTTTTCCAATCAGACACGCCGTTAACTTACGATAATTTGACAGTAACAAACGCGACGGAAATCGCGTTTGGTGTGATCAACATTCAGACAAGAAGTGCTCAAGCGTCTGATTTTACACTGACCAACAGTTCAATGTCGGCCACCAGCAATATGGTGATCGGTGCTGGTTCAACACTTCGGCTTGACGCGTCCAGCAGCTTAACCACGGTCGATTTTGATAACTTTGGTACTCTGGCCGGCAACGGCACCGTGAACGCATTCAATTTCAACGTGAGAAATGGCGCTGTTCTTTCACCGGGCTCCTCGATTGGGACGTTGAATATTAATAGTGCAATTTCCTTCGCTGCGGGGTCGACGATTTTGTCGGAAGTCGACCCCGCAGCGGCACAAAAAGCGGATCTGGTTTCGTCAACAGACGCAGTCACTGGTATCAACAACGCCACCATACAAGTCGAAGCCGCTCGTCCAGGCTTGACTGCGCAGGACTATGCTGCTGGCAACGACTACACGGTTTTTCAAGCCTCGCGTTTCGATGGAAACTCCCCAACTCTTGTTGCCGGAGGATCTCTGCCCGCCCTATCCAGTCTGAGTATCTCAAACACGCCAACCGCAGACGGTAGAATTGATATTGCGTTTTCGACCCTCCCCGTTTCGAGTTTACCGCAACATCCATCAGTTGTTGGATCTCCCAATGCAAGCAACCTTGCTGGTGCGGTGGCCAACACCACAAACACGTCTCCAGGAACCAACCTGACCAACGGCACAACCTTGGGCAATGCCGTTAACACGCTTACCAATTCAGGTTTGGCTGGGTTTAATAGTGTGCACGCAGAACCATATTCCTCCAATTTGACCGTTGGTCTGGAGCAACTTGACCTGATAACCAACACCGTGCTGAGCCACGCTGACTGCCGCAAGTATCAAGCGGTCGGCTTCAGCAATGAGGATCAACCTATTGCATCGGGAGACATCGACTCGGCCCAGAGCCCTAGTGGCGCAATAGACTGCTCTGATCGGCGCTGGTGGATCGACACGGCCTATGTGAGCGGGGACGTTGATGGAAGCAACGGCCTTGGGACATTCGACTATTCGCTGGGCACCATTCTGGTCGGAGCGGATGTCGCAAGCACCGATAGAGGTGTGGTCGGCGTGTACGCAGGTTTTGGGACATCCTCCATGGATGAACACGATCAAGTCGATCAGGACTTTTCGACCGACAGCTATCATGTGGGCGTCTATGGGCGTACAACAACAGGAACCTGGGAGTTTTCCGGGCTGATCGGTTACATGTTCGGTGAAACTGACGCCAAACGGACTAACCCTTCTGTTGATGGCTTTACAGGAGGCGAGGCTAAATCGGAATTGGACCAAGAGGGAATCCACGCCGGTATCCAGGCACGGAAGTTGTTTAACCTGGACAGCGGTGCAAGGGTTTCTACGGTTTTTGGATTGAACTACGGGCGTATTCAACAAGGTTCAGGCACAGAGACTGGCGGTGGTGACTTCAACTACTCGATTGAAAAAGCGAATGCAGAGTCTCTGGTCGCTTCCATTGGGTTTGACTACCAACGGGACTTCTTGACAGAGAATGGTTTGCTAACCCCAATCGCCTTTGCTCGTTACGAGTATGACTTCTTTGCCAACAAGGATAGTGAGCACGAAATCACTGTCACGAGCCCGATATTTGGCACGTTCACACAAGTCGGACAAAACCGAGGTGCAAATGGTTTCGTTCTTGGTCTGGGGCTAGGGTATCAGATTTCTGATCTGGCCAGACTGACGGCAGGATATGGTTATTCAGTTCGCTCCAACGGCCAAGAGCACGGCCTCGGTGCAAACTTAAGTGTTCGGTTCTGATTAGGGCGGACCAACGAAGAGGAGTGGTAAGCTAGCAGCAACAACTTGCGGAAGCTATTGTGGCGATGTGAGCTTCATTCCCTAGCGATCAAAATTTGGGGATATTAAAAACATAGAGCCGCGATTTCTTGGCGTCGTCTGTCAGGATGTAGAGAAGCCCTCTGGTCTCATCGAGAGCGATCCCTTCGGGATGTTTAACTTCCTTTTGTTTTCCATCTTCTGTGAACGTCAAACGGTGTTGTCACGTTAACCGTCGTTCGGTTGCTCATGCTTGGATTTGGACATAGGTGACATCGATGAATTCATCGTCGATCAGCTACAAGCACCACCGATTTCCTCCTCAGATCATCGCTCACGCGGTGTGGCTTTATGTTCGCTTCAATTTGAGCCTACGGGAAGTTGAAGAGATGCTTCTACAACGTGGGATCGATGTTTCTTACGAGACCGTCCGCCGTTGGGTCTTCAAATTCGGGCCGGCGATAGCTCAAAACTTGCGGCAGAGACAGGGCTGCCCAGGTGATGTCTGGCATCTGGATGAAGTTGCCGTGAGAATCTCAGGTCGCAAGTATTGGCTTTGGCGCGCGGTCGATCAACATGGCATCGTGCTGGACGAAATACTCCAACCGAAACGGGACAAACGGGCTGCAAAACGGCTGTTACGCCGCCTGGTAAAGCGTTTTGGTATTCTTCCCAAGCGGATCATCACGGACAAACTGCGCTCATATGGCGCCGCCAAGCGAGAAGTCGCGCCGGGGTTGGATCATTGGTCACACAAGGGTTTGAACAATCGAGCCGAAAACAGCCACCTGCCATTCCGTAAGCGGGAACGAACGATGCAGGGGTTTCGGTCCCCAGGAGGTTTGCAGAGGTTCGTGACAACCCATTCAGCCGTTCGGAATTGCTTCTGTGCCCCCGCACGCCGTCGCTCAGCCTTAACAATTCGATATCACCGCCTCGAAGCATTTGACGCCTGGAATGCCGCCACTCGAGCTGCTTGAAGTCCGGGCATCAGCATTCCTTGGTGGGTCGGAAGTTAACGTGACAACACCCATAGTGGTTCTAGTTCTTTTACGCAGGGGGGGACGTAGCGTGCCCTGAGCGGAAGTGTCAAAATCTTGTTGCGTACGCTCGCAGCACAGTTTTCTCGGCTCAGGCGCAATTTACAGGGTACGGGACGGAGCGGCCATTTGATCGCACCGCGGGTACTTGTGCAGAAGCGGCGCGAAAATCGCTGCGTTGCAGCCAATGTCATCAGGCCAGTCATTCATAGTCACGGGGAAGCCTTGATCACATACTCCTCTTTCGCCGCACTCAGGCCAGACAATTTCTTTCGGTAGTTTACTAAGGATCTTGGTCACCGGCAGTTTCAAAAACTACCTGCCCTGGCGGTACTTGCATTGCGACAAGGGAAACTTCCTTGACTCTATTCTGGCTAAGGACCACAAAAGTGCATTGGTGAAAATTACTCGTCGCCGCGATGCTGCCGTCTTCGATGATCCAATGGCCTTCAGAATAACTGTAGCATGTGCCCCAGCATAGGAACGGGTTTCGCTGGGGTCTTCGTGATGAGCTAGTTCCTCGCAAGCATACACAACTGTCACCTGACAAGTCCCAGTCGTCGCGTGACTCATGAAAGAAGGCGCCGTATGAACAACACATGGCTAATAATTAGCGTGCTTGATGCCCGATAGATCAGGCCCCAGGCTTCGCCTCAATCTGTCATTCATCGTGTTTTCGAACCGCGTTCTGTGTTTGATCCCGACACTCTTGTTGTTGCTCACAGGGACGCAGCTTCCTGCCCAAGTCACAGGCAATGCCGACGGAATGGTTTGTGAGGAAGGTTTCGAAAACAAAAACGGATCCTGCCAAAAAACAGACTTACCAGAAAACGCATATTTGACGGGTAGCTCCTATGGCAGTGGCTGGGAATGCAAACATGGTTTCCAGCATGTCGGGGAGTTTTGCGAGGAAATCAATGTTCCTGAGAATGCCTACCTTGCATCGACTGGAGATCGATGGGTGTGCAATCGGCTCTTCCGGCAAGTCGGAGAAAAATGCGAAGAAATGACTGCGCCGCAAAATGGGTACGTTGAAACCCGGTTTGGCGCACAGGAAATACTTTGCAACTGGGGATTTCGTAAGGAAAGCCAGGATTGTGTTGCGATTAGTGTCCCAAGCAACGGCCGTCTGACTGACAAAAACAGCGCGGATGGTTGGGTATGCCTCAGAGGTTACAGGGCAGCGGAGAGCGGCTGTGAGCCTGTGGCCGTTCCACTGCATGCATACCTTGCGCCTGAAACCTACTCTGGATGGAAATGCGAACGTGGCTTTCGCGCAAACCAGGACAGGTGCGTTGCGATCCTTGTCCCTTCAAACGCTCATTTGAATCGGAGAGGTGATGGTTGGGAATGTAATCGGCCGTTCACAAGACAGAACGATAAGTGCACCGAAAATATGCCGCGAAAATAGGTTGGGGAAATCAATATCGCCTGACATATCCGGAAGGACCAAGCCGTGAACCATAACTCGATTGACGAAAACCTGGGCAAAATGCTCAAAGCCGAAAGGGCGCATCGCTGGTCCTACAGAGTGAAGATGTTTATCGCGTTAGCGGTGTTTGTTGCGGCCATAATTGTGGTCGTGTTTCTCTGATGCGCAAAAATGCCCCTCAAGTAACCCTTCACGGTTCAAAGATATCAGTTCGTGGTCTGGAACAAAGAGCATTTCAGGACCGCAGTGTTCGTAAGTCGCGGAACGCCGACGTATCAGGCGTGATTGAAGAAGAGTTCGGAAAGTACTTGATTAAGGCTGGTATTCTGAGCGGCAACAGCGTTGCGCGCGCATTCCCCAAGCCACCAGCTCAAACGCAGGCAATGATTGCCGATGCAGTTGGCGAAACACCGGCATTGGCCATTGAAGCCTTAAAAGAAATTCTCAAAGCACGAGACAGGAAGCGTAGCGGTCAACGCCGATTGGAGGGAAACTCCGGTACCCTTGTTCCCAGCGAAAGAGAATATGCCGAGGCATTGCGCCAGATCAGGCTGACCCCTGCACAGGTTACAATGCTCAAAACACTTACAATCGCAGGCAAGGAGGGTCTGACCATTGGTCACTTGTCTCAGGCGGCTGGTTACAAATCGCGCGAAGCGTCCGTCAAGGTCTTCAAGAAAATCGGGCTATTGATCGCAGAATATCTGGAACTCGAGCTTCCCGAAGCCGGATCGGCACAGAATGATGGCGCCGCACAGGTTCTGGCATTTTCTCACATCAAAAGTGACGATGAACCAGCGACTTGGATCATGCATCAGGAACTGCGCGATGCTGTTCGTTCGGTTCTATGACGCACGTTCCAGCCCCAGCTTTTGCAACGAACTCTGAACCGGAACAATTGCACGAAAGGTTGCTCACGTAGCTTATGTTGGAGAAAAGACCATATCCGCTCGACCTGATCTATGTACCTGTGAAACGGGCGAAAACGCTTGATCAACAAAAAGTTCTGACGCTGGCCGAAGATATCCTGAAGAACGGCCAGAAGACCCCGATCCAGATACGCGCGGACAACAAGAGGTTCGTGCTGATCGAAGGCCTTCACCGACTGGAGGCCATTCGCGCCCTAGGCGGTGACACTGTCGAGGCATATCTGGTGCGCGCCAGACTACACTGAGTTGTTATTGGTGTTCGACAAAGCCTCGGAAAATGTCAGCAAGCGCTGACTTTTTTCGTCCCAAAGGTGCAATCGCGCACAATGAAAGCTCTCATATAAAGTAATACGCTGGCAATCTTCCAACTCGGAATGGTCACGCAAAACCTCGTTTAACCGATAAAACGGTATGCGGCTGGCAAGGTGGTGAACATGGTGCACACCAATATTGGCAGAGAACCAACGCAGGATGCCTGGTAGGGCATAGTGAGAACTTCCAAAGAAAGCGGCGTTCTGAAGATTCCACCCCTCTTCCCGTTCCCAGGTCGTGTGTTCAAACTGGTGCTGAATATAGAAAAGCCAAATACCAATCGACGCGGCGACGATCATGGTTGGCAGGAATACATAAACCAATACATCCAGGCCTCCGATCCAAAAAATCAGAGCCAGGACCACCGCAATCGCGGCGTTTGTTCCCATTGCACTTGCCCAATACAGCCAGCCTGACCGCATGAACCCAAAAGGCAAGCGATTTTGAAGAAAGAACGTGTAGACCGGTACGATACAGAACAGGAAGAAGGGGTTCCGGATTAACCTGTAAGCGGCACGACTGGCCCACTTGCGCTTCAGGTATTCCTCTACAGTCAACGTAGGGATATCGCCCATCCCGCGCCGATCAAGGTTGCCGGTTGAGGCGTGGTGAATCGCATGGCTTTGCCGCCAGACGTCATAAGGTGTGAGGGCGAGAACACCCAGGACCCGGCCTGTCCAATTGCAAACGGTACGGTTTCTAAAGAATGATCCGTGACCACAATCATGCATGATGATGAAGATACGCACCAGAAATGCGGCGTTCAGGATGGCCAGTAGAACAGCGACCCAGATACTAAGGGATAGTGCAAACCACGCTGCGCCCCATAGCGCGAAAAAGGGGATGACAGTGATTGTCAGTTCAAAAACGCTACGCTTCGTATCGGGCACACGGTATTGCGCGAGCGCCCGGGTCAATTCCTGCTGTTGCAACTGACTTGTTCTCCAACGGCTCTTAGGAGCCCTCTGAGCAAACGGGCACCCCAGAAGGGTGCCCCTAGCAGGCTATGCAAGTGCCAGGTTGGCGGCGCTGTCGCGTCCGTCACGGCCAGCCTCGACGTCGAAGGTAACCTTCTGGCCGTCCTTCAATTCGCTAATGCCGGAACGTTCGAGTGCTGAAATATGCACGAACACGTCGCGCTTGCCATCTTCAGGTTCGATAAAGCCAAAACCTTTGGTCGAGTTGAACCATTTTACTGTGCCATTTGCCATGGTCGAAGTCTCCTAATACTTGCCGCCCGCATTATTGCGGCGACTCGGCGTGGTCGGTCTGAATCGAAAGACTGAGCGCCGAATTTGGGAGACAGCAGGTCGAAAAAGAAAAACGTTAGCCTTGTGTATATGGACTTCGAGTACGCACGATACAAGCCTTGATACAATAGAAAGCAACAGAAGATCTGAGTCTGCCTAGCCCAATTTAGGACAAGGATAAGCAGAACCATTGCTCTGCGATTCGGAAATCAGAGGTCGGCTTCATGATAAAAACCTGCCGAGTGCGTATGCAGCAAATTGATTGCTCAGGCACGGTAGGTAGGGCTCACTGTCCGAAATCGCAGTGTGCTTCAAGAACACCGCGGCGAGGCAAAAATGTTCATTGATTGATGGAAACATTGCTAAATCAACAAGTTGACTTCTCTAACGAACGGTAGATTCTGCGCGGCCCGAATCTTGGGTCATGCTGCGTTGGCATAGGGCGACTGCGAGCCTCAAAGTGCCATTAGTAGGTCCGTATCTGCGCAAGCATCGGGCAAAAAACGTTCCCGATGTTACAGTTGGCCGTAAGTTCATTCAGGGCGGCCTCCAATCGCTTAAGTTCGATTATCTTCATACGCACATTGGAGATATGAAGCTCGGCCAGTTCCTTAACGGATTGGCAATCCTCGCTATCGCCTTCGGACAGGTTGAGAAGCACCTTTGCATCGGCAAGCGAAAAACCCAAGTCTCGGCACTTCCTTAGAAAACGAAGCCGTCCAACATCGTGCGCGGAGTACATGCGTCGATTATTCGATGCCCTTTCTGGTTTCGGCACGATCCCTTCGCGTTCGTAATAGCGGATAGTTTCAATTCCGACTCCGCTCCGCCGGGATGCTTCCCCAATCGCAAACATGTGAGATTTCCTGCCTTGATCCTGAAGTGGCTACAGACGTTATACGAGAAGTTGCTGTCTCTACAACTCCGCGCGTCATGGCTCATGAGGGAAACAGAATGCAGAAATACCTTAGCCTCAACTATTTGGGATCGCTATCAGCGCTTGGCGTCGCGACTTGCTGCGTTTTGCCCATGACAATGATGTTACTGGGGCTGGGCGGCAGTTGGTTGGCAATCTTTGGGAAGGTTGCGGCAGCGAGTTACTATGTGCTGACGATTTCAACGGCGCTCGTCGCGATATCGTGGCTGGTATCTTATCGGCGCGGTTCCTTACCGACGTTGAAATGGCGGCTTGCAGGAACGACTCTAATCAACGGCGTGGCTTGGGTCGTTGTGTTTAACGAGGCACGGATTAACGATTACCTGATCATGCAGATGTGAGACTATGACAAAACAAACTGTAGTCCTAGAAAGCACCCTGACTTGCCCGAAGTGTGGCCACAGCGAAACCGAGCAAATGCCAACGGATGCTTGCCAGTGGTTCTATGAATGCAAGTCGTGCAAAACAATTTTGAAGCCGTTGGAAGGCGACTGTTGTGTTTACTGTTCATATGCCACGGTCCCGTGTCCACCAATTCAGCTAGGCGATAGCTGTTGCGGATGAAGTGAAGGACGGCTTTGTCGGGCGAACTGTGAGCTGCCGCCGCGAGCATCGCTGCAATTTGCATGAGTGACCGGTTTTTCCGCTGCTTGGCGGCACTAGATATTCGGCAATCGCAGCGTTTTGCTGCTGCAAGCGCATGCAGCAATAAAACCCAGGGTACAGATTGGGCTCCAAGCGGTCATGCGGCATTGCAGCATTCTACACGGGCTACACGAAATCTGACTGGCAGCTTTCACAGTCTTAGCCGGTTTCTCTTGCATGTGCGGAGAAAGTCCGCTTCCCGCCCTTGGCACCGGAATCTTCCATTTATCCCGGGTATTCCGATGGGTTTCCGCGTGGCGCTGTGTTTTTAATAATGTGCTATTTTCAGCGCTATAGACGCTTTAAAAATGTACTTTTCAAAGAGATCCTCTTGCCTTTTCTTTGAAATTATACGATTTAGGGCGTCATGAACGCTGGAAGATCGCAAAATCTGAAGAAAGTTCTCGACTCGGTGCCCGCTGGGTATCTCGTCGATGCCAACTGGCTCACCGCCCATGGCATAGCCTACGAAACCTTTCGCGACTATGTAAAACGGGGCTGGCTCGAACGCGTTCACCGCGGCGTTTTCCGCCGACCTGTTCCCAATCCGCCCGCATCAAACACCATTGACTGGAAGGCCTGCCTGATCTCGATGCACCATATCATGGGCTATGATATTCATGTCGGCGGCAAAACTGCTCTCTCTCAACAGGGCTACGACCACTACCTGCATTTGGGAGACAACGCCCCTATCTGGATCTATGGCTACAAAATACCCAACTGGCTCACGAAGCTGCCACTCAATGCACCTATAGAAACGCGCAATACGTCGTTGTTCACTGACCAGGCACTTGGCGTTACAAATGACGACCTAAAATCTGAAAACTCCCTCCCGTGGGACTGGCAACTGCGCATGTCGGCCCCCGAACGGGCGGTCATGGAAGCTATGGACGAATTGCCGGACCATGAGAGTTTTCACAACCTCGACATGGTGTTCGAGGGCTTGACGACGCTACGACCTAAGTTGCTCTCGGCGCTCTTGTTGAGCTGCAAGAAAATAAAAATCAGGCGCCTCTTCTTCGTTTTTGCGGATCGCCACAATCACCCCTGGCGCAAACGACTTGATGCTGACGCCTTCAACCTCGGGACGGGGGATCGAGCATTGGTCAAAGGTGGCCGGATACATCCGCGATATCGTATCATGGTACCGGAAGAGTTCGCCACGACAGAGGCAGAAAATGGCGCGTAGGAACTATGAATCCCAGGTCGCCCTTCTCGTGCGTGTATTGCCTTACGTAGCGAAGGAAGAGATATTCGCGCTCAAGGGCGGGACAGCAATCAACCTCTTCTATCGCGATCTACCGCGGCTCTCGGTTGATATCGACCTGACATATCTGCCGATAAAAGAGCGCGAACAGAGCCTCGCCGAGATCAACGAAGCCATGGATCGTATCGCTAAGTCGATCGAAAGGGGCATCAACGGGGCCAAGGCTCAAAGAATAAAAGGAGGTGGGGGCGGCGCCACCCGCGTGCTTGCGCGTCTGGAAGGTGCAGAAGTCAAAATCGAAACCTCGCCAGTCACGCGCGGCGTTGTTCACGACCCCGAAACCCGGGCGGTCTCCGACGCTGTAGCAGACGCGTTTGGCTATGCAGAAATTCAGATCGTCTCATTCGAAGATTTGTTCGGCGGTAAGCTCCACGCAGCCGTGGATCGCCAGCATCCACGCGATCTCTATGATGTAAAGCTTCTCTATGAACACGAAGGACTGACGGATGATCTGTTCCGGACTTTCCTGATCTACATCGCCTGTTCGGCACGTCCGGCACACGAATTGCTGAATCCCAACCTGATTGCCCTAGATCAACCTTATGTGCGTGAGTTCGAGGGCATGACTAAGTCAGTCGTCGGCCTGGATGACCTACTGACGACGCGCAACCAACTGATTGCGGATATCCAATCTCGCTTCGACAAACCCACCAGACAATTCTTGCTCAGTCTGCAGGATGGCGCGCCGGATTTCGCCGTAATAGATCGACCGCAGGCCGCCAATCTTCCCGCCGTGCGTTGGAAGCTTCTCAATCTGGAGCGCCTAATCCGGGACAACCCGAAAAAGCACGCCGAGCAGAGGGAAGAACTCGAAAAACTCCTAGGTCACCTCTTCGACTGATTGAAATTCAGGGTCCGACCTATTGAAAGTGCAGGCACATTTCCGCGCCGCTTATTGTCACTGCGTACAGTGCCGAGAAAATCGTACATCCGCTTACGATTCAGGGGCGCATTTTTCTCCGTCATGGGAGCCACCTGCCATCATGTCAAGAATCGTCAATCGTTAAGTAAGCCGTAAGGAAGTCAGATTGGGTTGGCTTCAGCGAATTTCCGAATGTACGCAAGAAATGCACGGTCAGGGTCTTTGGGTGGTTCCATTCCTGCTGACCAATCACGCCATTGGCCCTCAATGTAGTAGATGTCATACCCTGGATGCCGCAGACGAGCAGTTTCGTAGGTTTCGGTCTTTAAGGCGTCACCTCTTTTTTCTAGCCAGGCCGGACGCGGTTTGATGCTTGGAGCAACGGGCATTTGAACGTTTTCTTCCTGTTCTTGAGCTTTTGCCTTACGTCCAACGGACGAAAACTTAAGCGCGCGCTCCGCAGCCCCCTGCCCTTCTCCGTCCTTTTTCCACCAGCGCAATTCGACGTGAGTCACACGGCGCCCGGTCTTTATTGGATCGATCGCCACCATGTAATCCGACAGCGCATTGACTTCAGCAATTGCAGGTTCGATCGCGCGTAGTTTCAAGTTGCTCCAGTTGGTTAGCTTCCCCTTTGGTACACCTAGAATGCCGCGCAGATCATCGACGGAAAACTTCTCGGATGAGCGCCAGCGCAGATTGCCGCGCTTCTGTACGATCTCATACAACGTCAGCGCATATTTCGAACTCAGTGCGAACATGATCTCGCGCTGCAATCGGGCAAAAACTGTCGAATTGGAAATAATTTTGCGCAACCGCGCCGGGATCTCGTATTCAATTAGCCCATCGCTTCGCACTGTTTCCACGTTACCACCCAACAACTGGACCCGTTCGACCGCAGGTTCGCCATCCCATACAACTTCCACTTTCACAATGGCGGACATCAATCGCTCAATAGACTCCCCTACCCTGTCGTTCGAGTTATGCGACCCACGCAGCATGGATTTTTGGATAACATGGCTGACAGGCTTGTCGATGGCATCCCAAGCGTTTTCCAAAAGCTGATTGTAGATCCGCCGATCATTAAGCGTCAGCGGTGTGACCTCAATCACGTCTACAAGCTCACCAGGCTTGACCAAGCTTTCAGAATTTGGCCGTGCGTCCAAAGTGCGGTATGGTTTTTTTGACATGTACTGCCCAACACCTAATTATTACTTTTGTATGGCGTATGATGTAAGCATAGCCATCACCGTTGTCTCGGTCCAGCACCCAATCTGTAATTTTTCGAATCAACATCGAGGCTCGTGTGATTCGAAGGAAGGCTCACAAAACCCAATAAAACAAGGGTTTTTCGAATCACCTGATCCGTCCCCAAAAGTAGGATTTACGCCCGTCCCGAAATGTAAGCTTTAACCATCCGAAACGTAAGGCAAAGCACCCCAATCTGTAAGGATTTGCGCCCGATATGTAAGGGAAACATACGACAAAGCATTGATTTTAAAGCAATAACAATCGTATGAACATTTGAATCCAAGAATCTTGAACAAGATTGTTTTTTATATTTTGTTTTTTGGTGATTGGTACCAGGCAACATCGTCAGACATCAACTTCACCCGTATTAGATATTCTGAGTTAGAATGTTGTTACTAATGACCTCCGGTTACCCCCAATTTCCGCTCCTGTGGCCTTTGCCTTCGAATTTCCCATTTTTTACGTGATCTGCCTCAAAAACCACACTTGAGCCGATTCACCATTCCGGGCATGATTCACGAAAGGCAGATTTCTACAGGACAAAACCTATGACCACCTCCCCCTTGCCTCCTGTTGGGCTGGATGAGATTGAGCAACTATCTGATCGTGCAAGTACCGTGATGGAGCGATTGCGCGATCGAGTATTCTCCCCCGACACTGAGAAAACGCTAAACCTAAATTTTAATGTTCGCTCCGCTGCCGAGATGGTAGGTCGATCAGAGAAGTTAATCCGTGATGCTGAAGCGGACGGCCGCTTGCCTGAGCCGGAAAAAGACCCAGTCACTGGAAGAAGGACCGGGTACTCACTGTCTGACATAAACCGGATGCGGGAAGTGTTCGGTACACTACCTCATCGTGCAACAGATGATCCAACACTGGTTTTGTCAGTTCAGTCATTCAAAGGTGGCGTTGGAAAGTCGACAGTAACGACCCATCTTGCCCAGTTCCTCGCGCTTAAAGGCTATAGAGTTTGCGTTATCGATTGCGACAGCCAAGCTTCAACGACTTCGATCTTTGGCCTGAATCCTGACATTGATGTGGATGAGACTGAAGATACGCTTTACCCATTCTTTCAGCATGGTGGGCCGCAGACGCTTCATTATGCTTTACGCGCTACGTATTGGCCTGGCATTGCGCTCATCCCTGCAAACCTCGGTCTCTATGACGCTGAGTATGAATTCGCAGCTCGGATGGCCAGGGATCAAGTTTTTGTGTTGGACCGTTTGCGGGATGGGATCAGCACCATAGCCGATCAATTCGACGTAATCCTTCTAGACCCGCCGCCTGCGCTGGGAATGATTTCTCTTTCAGTGCTTCGAGCAGCAAACGCGATGGTGATCCCTGCCCCGCCGAATAATATCGACTTTGGATCTACTGCCCATTTTTTGAAGATGATGGGCGCAACGTTGAATGAACTAGCTCAACATGGCGGAGCTCGTGATTATTCATTCGTCAAGATTCTGGCCACCAAGATGAACGACAACAAATCTGCGCATGCAGCCATCAAACGAATGATGGACGCGGTTTTTCCCCAAGACATGTTGGCCAGTGTTCTGAAAGACAGCGCCGAGATTGATAACGCCACAGCGAACTTGGGCACGGTGTACGAGATTACGGGACCAGCAGCTCGTACAGAAACCCACAAACGCTGTCGGGCATATCTGGACGCGGTGGGACGCGAGGTTGAAGTTTTGATGCGCAAAACCTGGCCCAGTCACCATACTGCATTGCGCAAGGAGGGAGTGTTATGAGCAAGAAACACGACGCAATTTTCGATGACGTACTAAGCGGTCTCGATAGCGGCCCTGCCCCCAAAGCCGAACGCGCTGGCGCTCGCTTTCTAAACCGCTCTAACAGAGTTGCGGAACGGATGTCGGGGGATATCGAGGAGAAGTCCCTGAGGTGGGTTGATCCCGGAGAATGCCGTATGTGGGAGCGACATAACCGGGCGTATGACCTACTATCGGAGGACAACTGTCGAGATTTGATTGACGGAATCCGCAGTCAGGGTCGGCAAGAGTTTCCAGCTATCGTGCGCAAGACAAGCGATCCAAAGCAGCCGTATGAAGTGATTTGCGGTGCACGGCGGCATTTTGCAATCAACTGGCTACGCGCAAATAACTATCCACAGTTTCGCTACTTGGTGGATGTTCGAGAGTTGACCGATGAAGAAGCTTTTCGATTGGGCGATATCGAGAACCGCGACAGAGAAGATATCTCCGACTATGAGCGTGCTCGTGACTATGCAGACGCTGTGACTCGTTACTACGGTGGTAAGCAAAAGGCGATGGCCGTACGGCTAGAGGTCAGTGAGGCTTGGCTTTCACGTTACCTGCAACTCGCCAAGTTGCCGAACGAGATCGTTGAGGCATTCCCTTCGATCCGAGAGATCAAAGAACTGCACGCCCGTACGCTAAAGCCGTTTCTGGGTCGGCCCGAGGATCGTGAGAAACTGTTAGAAACTGCGAGGCAGATGGCAACGGATGGGGTCAGCCGTGACGGCGTGCAGGTCATGAATGTCTTCAAGGCAGCGTTGAAACCTCCTGCTTCGATAAAAGCAGATCCAGTGACTCTTCAATCGTCACCCGAAAAGCCTGCGATGACATACAAGCGCAAAGGCAAAAAGATCGTGTTGGAGTTTCCGACCGACGTACGCAAAGATGAACTGCAAGAGGTCTTTTCGATCTTCTTGGACAGGCATTTCGACACAGATCGAGACTGATCTACTGAAGCGAAGCTGGAAATTGCCAATTGGCAATTTCCCTGCAATGTCGGTCTTTCGAAAAAATTGCCAATTGGCAATTTTGGTAATCCCCTCACTCAGAGGTCGTTTTAACCACCCGAACTGGCTGCATATCTGCCGGCGCAACCGAAACATTTACTTCAGCCATTGAAGAGGCTTTCATCCGCGACAAGTCCAATAGCTGAAGATTGGAATTTGATCTGCGTAACTTGAATGGAATCCAGATGAGCGATCACGCTTCAGAAACGAATCCAACTAATGCGCAATCGAATTCTTGCCAGCGAATATTCGGGTTCGGAGCTGTTGGCTGGGAGTAGGGCGTCCTTATGGTGCGAGTTGGTTTTTGGCGAACGGTTACCCCAATAAGTCCGTCGCCGGGTTTTCGGCGATATCGACGTCGTCATAGTACTTCTGCGCCTGGGCCATGGAGCGGTGCAAAGACAGGCGCATCGCAGCCTGGATCGGGGCGCCGTCCAGTGCGGCTTGGGTTAGGAACCCAGAACGCAGACCGTGCGGCGAGGCGAAGTCCTCCGGCAACCCGGCCAACTGGAGGCGATGTTTGACGATCTGATAGATAGCGTCCGGCGAAAGCCGACGTTTCAGCACACGATCCGATTTTGAGACTGGTCTGAACAGTGGCCCGTTCTTAATCTGTCCAACCTCGATCCAATGGACCAGCGCCTGGGCTGCGCGGCCTTTCAGCACCAGCCGCGGCGTTTCACCTTTGATTGTCGTCTTGGTCTCCAGCAGTGAAATCCAAACTAGGCTTTTCTCGTCGAATTCCTTCAGCGAGACGTCTTCAAACATCAACCCGGTGATCTCCGAGCGCCGTCGACCACCAGAAGCCCAACCCAGCATCAAGATGGCGCGGTCGCGGCAATCCCGCCGGGACCCCCGACAGGTGGCCAACAGCTGCTCGAGCACATCGCGGGTGATCGGATGCTGCGATTTTGGGGCAGGGGGCCGGGCTGCAGCTCGGCGCGCCTTGGCGCGGGCCTGCTTCACCTGCGGCGCACCGAAAGGGCTGGTCAGGTTCTTCATTCGATGAAAGGCAAGCCAGGAGGCGATGCGCCGGTCCAGCGTCGAAGGGGCAGGGCAGGCGAGGGACTTGCGCAGCCCCTGGGCAATCAGCGCTTCTGCGGTTTCGCGCGCCACATCCGTTTCTGGTGCGTCATTCAGATCGCGGGCGTGATCGAGAATGAAGGCGAGGGCGGTGGCCTCAGATTCCGGCCAGTCCAGCGTCGCTGCGAACCGCGCGGACTTCCAGGCGGTGACATAAAGCAGGTCGCGCTCATAGGCCCGCAGCGTATTGGCCGGCGTGCCGCGCACATAGAGATCGGTGAGCGCCTCCTGATCTGTGTCCGAGAGGGCAGGGGAGGGGCTGGGGAGATAAGGCGCAAGAGGCTTCATGAGGCACATTCTGCGCGCATTTTCTGGCGAAATCAATCAGTCATGATAAGGGATACTTATCATGTTTAACAGTGAATTCTGACGGTGGCATATGTAATGTGCAAAAAGCACTCATTATGATCGTAGAGATATTTGGGTCACAGGAAACAAGTTTAAAACTGGGTTGTGTCGTAAACTTTTTGAACAACCAAAGTCAGCGTTTTGCCAGTTGCAGCTATCCCGCGATCTTGACAAACATCCGACATCCGACATCCGACATCCGACATCCGACAGCCGACAGCCGAAAGTCGTATCGCTAGAGAATTGCTTTTTGCGGATCATGTTCGCCACCTCAATGCCATCCAGTGCGGCGCAAGCCGATCTGAATGACTTGAACCCACATATGTATCCCACGCGTCGGTCAATGAATCTGTGATCTTGCTGGATCAGGTTATTGAGATATTTGGACCTGGTCGTTTGTACTTTCGCGGGGCAATCGAACCGCCTCGGAATCTTGTTCACTTCTCGAATGCTGGCTGCATTTGCACTGTTCTTATCAATCACGATTTAGTTTGGGATCTGCTCCGATGAAATTCGAGCGTGCGCGACGAAAACTACGCTCTACCTGACAGGAGGGAACAAAGTCTGCGACAGAACCGGCAACCGTTCTGTCATGATATCGAGGCGACCAGTGTGGCCGTTCCGCATGTCGAAATGATGCGCCAAGACATCTCGACCGAAATCGCAGAGCAGATTAGAGAATGGAACCAGAAGGTATCAGGGCAAATGGTGTCACTGTGTCGTCGATCTTTTTGAAGAGTACGTGGCCCTGCCCCGCTCTGCTTCAGATCATCCGCGAGGCTGTTCCCAAAGCCCCGGCCGGTGTCCAGCGCCTGAACTGGCAATAGATTATCGACCACAACACAAGCGCTTCCGGCAGATCGCACCAGAAGGCCTTGGTTTGGGCGATCCAGAAACCCATCCTGAACAAGATGGTGGTTGACGGATTTGCACCTACTATGCAGCGCGTGCGACAAATAAAAAACGTCCTAAGATCAGGCATTCCCAATCCAAAATACAGCCTCGTGGGATGCTGGTCTCATTATGAAAAATAGCCTGAATCATACCTCACTTATGTGAAACATTTTTTGTAAACGCCGCCTAGATAAAATCAACGAAGTCAGGTAGGTACCAGTTTCCCGAGCCTACCTCGGTCACCTCAGCGATCACGAAGGAACTTTCCTCAATAACAATGTGGAAATAACCACCTTTATCGACGATGGCGAGATCGTCATAACTCGAAACGCCGTACTCTTCCCTAGAGATGTAAATCTTCTCTCCGTCAACGATACAGAAGTCGCTGATAGAATTTCTACCTCCGTTTAGGATGAACACATCATCGCCAGCGCCTCCCCTCAAAGTGTCATTTCCACCGCCCGAAACGATCACGTTGTCTGCTGAGTTGCCCACTATATAATCATCGAAGTTACTACCGATAAAATTTTCGATGTCGATCAGATCATGTTCATTTGAAGAGCCATTCAGGAAGTTTGTGCTCGCACCATTGTAAATGAAGACCCCGCAAGAGGCGTCTTCGTATGAAACAGTGTCTATGCCGCCGTTGCCGTCAACTAAGACGTCTCCGTATCCAGGTTTGAAGAGCTCATTCTTGTTTGACCCCATAAGTTCGGACACAAAGTTGTTGAGCCAGTTTTCCATCGCTGCAGCTGAACCCGGTTTCTGACTATCATCATAGCCTGCGATCGTGTCTTCGAAGATGAAATAGTCTGTCCAGGCCGACGGGTAAAATTCACCGTCTACCGCAATATGGTCTCTCAGCTGAAGAATACTGATTTCCGGCCCATCAATGTGGATATCGGCCACCAAGTTGCCATTTGGCAAGCGCAAGCTGAAATGATGGCCGCTGTGCTGCTCGATCACCAAATCTTCATGGGTGTTGAACGCGTGAGCATTGCTCAGGATATTGATAGTATCTCCGTCTCCGATGTTGAGATCCAGTATTACATCGCAACCGCCGTCCAGAATAAATTGATCCCCACCACTCCCACCCTCAAGAGTGTCCTTTCCCAATCCTCCGGCCAAAATATCGTTGCCGGCACCGCCTTTTAGCGTGTCGTTCCCCGCGCCTCCTTCGAGCACATCGTTTCCGCTACCCCCATCAAGGAAATCGTTTCCTGCGCCTCCGACTAGGACATCGTTCCCGCCTCGACCATACAGCCGATCACTGCCTTCAGCGCCCTGAAAGTGATTGTTGAACTCGTCGCCAAAGATGATGTCGTCAAGCTTGGTACCAATGATGTTTTCTATACTATAGAGTTCGGAATGAGACTCGCCCTCTACCAGGTTGTCTTTGTAGCGCGCCTTACCCAGAAAATAGCTGCGATCGTCGTCGGGCGATTCATCTGAATATGTCTCAGCCATATCAATACGAACGCCAGAGATATCACTCTCCACACCGCCGACGGCACTGTAAAAGCTGTAGGTATCGCTGCCTGTACCACCGTAAACTTTATTGTGACCGGCACCCGCATCAAAAAAGTCGTCGCCCCCGAAACCCCAGAGAACATCATTACCAGATCCCGCCGCCTCGTTTTCGCCGGTATGGCCCAGCAAAATATCATTATGGTTGGTCCCGAATACAAAGTCGTTGGCTATCCCTCCGACATTGTGGACCCCTTGGTATCCCCCCAGGATAATGAAACGTCCGTTCCCGAGCTGTTCAAAGTTGTTTAAGTCTTGTGTGCCGGGGTCGATAACCCTGCCAAAACCATCAACCAGCGTCACTACGCCATCCTTGATGGTGACAACCAGCATGGTGTTTTTGACGTACTGCTCCAAATCGTTCTCGAATTCACTGTAACCCAAGCGCATCTTTGGGTCGCTGAATTGCGGAACGTCGCTGTAGCGCACTTCTGCAAGGTATTTGTTCGTCCCGTCCTTTATGCGGAACATGATGTCATTTTGGCCGACCCATTCGATTATTGGCTGCAGGTCCTTGTTGGCATTTGCCTCGACAATAATGGTGTCTTCAAACGGGTTGAAATCCATAATTTTGCTGACCCGCGCCGGATCAACGTTGCCCTGATCCTCACCCCCGTTATTTACATTTGAAATAAAGTGGTTGAGAATATTCACGCCGACTTTGAAATACTTAACAACCCCCCCAACGCTATAAAGACCAACACTCCAAAGTGTCTCGTTGATCATCGAGATGGGCCACGAATTCTCGGGTTCTTGGAAATGCTGTGAAGGGACGTCTGGATCATTGAGCACAAAATAATCCGACCCGCTTCCTCCATAGAACACGTCGCCGTCCGTGCCTGCTGATCCACCACCAATTAGCCAGTCATCTCCGACACCGCCATACAGTGTATCCGAACCCTCGCCTCCGTCTAGTAGGTCATTCCCAATGCCGCCCCAGAGTTCATCGTTGTCGTGGCCCCCGTACAAGCGATCATCACCTGATCCCCCTACCAGCATATCATCGCCAGCATGCCCATAGATGACGTCATCGCCGCCCATACCAAATATCTGATCATTATGATCGTAGACATTGCCGTTGAACGAGGCGGTACCGAAACCATGAATGGTGTTCCCCAAGTCATTGCCAATAATCTGTGAGGCGACACGGATAGTGACTTCTTCGGTCATCCCCAGGTTTGTGTCTTTGCTACTGATGTCAGAATTGGTGAACTCAAGCCTACCTTCAGACATCTGGTGGCTGCCTGACGAATAAACGTAAAACTCATTGTCAAAGGCGTTGAAAAGTCCGCCACTCTTGGTGGCATGCATATAGAGATGTCCGGATGCCGTCGGGGCTTCGCCGGGTACTGGCCCGATTTCAGGGTCAATTTCAGATGATTGCGTCGAGATCATCGCAAACTCTTGCGACAGGTTGCTCTGCACAACTTCGGGCTCCGCTTCAACCGGTTGGATTGACCTTTGGAAAAATAGGCCCGAACCGTCCCGCACAAATCGCAGATAAGACGGCCAGGCATCCCAGCCGGGTATATACATTTCAGGCCGTTCCACGCCGGACATCGTCGAACGTTGCGCATATGAAGACGGAAATCTGGACATGGTTTGCACCTCCAAGTTTTTAGATGAAACGTGTCACGAAAACACGTCCAGTTGGCCTGAGTGCCGCTGCTGCAAGAATCTCGGAAAAGATTTATTATATAATAAAAACAATGAATTGCACCGAATGCCGGCGATCACTTAAGACAGTTCGGAGTAAAGTCGAACACCAAGACCAATCGTCGCCAAACCAATTGACTGCTTTAAGTCGAATTAGTCCAATAGTTAGTTTCGATTGGGCGATAGAAAGCAATAATCACGGAAATCAGAATGCTCTGCAATAAACACGCAAGATGATTGAGCAAAGAAATCACCACCAGTAGATGATGGTTGCGAGACGGATCGTGAAACTGCGGCCAAAGAAGGTCGCCACCTGCATTTAAGCTCACCATATTTGTCCGGCGTCTTGCGTTATTTTCGACCGGAGATGCGCGTCTCGAAATCAGCCGACGTCATACTCGCAATCGTAGAGAAACCAATCCAAGGTTTTTCGGCCGCCGAGCTAAACCCGAGCATCGACGTAGCCACTGACCGGCAAGGCGGTAGTGATCATCTTTTACAAATGCTCTTTGCTACAGCAGATAGCGTATAGTGTGGAACTCAGAACACACTTGGATCAGTCGATCAGATGGTAAGTCCCTACTTTATAAATTCTTGTTGTTCGCAGCAGGGTTTACCTTAGACAAAGGTTGCGCAGAATTCGACCTTCATTTCCAAGCAGTTGCTCAGCAAAGCTAGCATCACTGCTTCTAGGCTCAGGACTCATAGCCAAAAGATAACGAGTGCGGCGAGCGCGATTGCAGAG
>NZ_WQGF01000014.1:0-98995 GCF_013034545.1 Ruegeria sp. HKCCA5763 | reverse complement strand
AAGGACGACGCTGTTGTTTAAAAAGACTTCAAGCCAATGACCGCTACGTCCGCATTGCATACATTGGGCGTTATTAACTGAATGCCCGCATCGAGCCCAGAACGGAAGTTTTGGCGACCCTGGCTATTCCCTCAAATTCGCTGACAAGAAACTCAACCTCTCTTACGCAATATCTGTATGATATGTTGGATCAACTTTTCCAACTGCAGAACGCTAGTCTGAGATGAACCCAGTTGAAACCAAGTACGCCAAAAGCGGGGATACTCACATCGCTTACCAGGTGGTCGGTGAAGGTGACTTAGATGTAGTTTATGTGCCTGGTTGGGTTTCTCATGTGGAGCTTTGCTGGGAGGAACCGACGCTAAACCGTTTCTTGTCCAGAATTGCGTCGTTTGCGAGATTGATCCTTTTTGACAAGCGTGGAACTGGCCTTTCAGACAGGGTTTCAAACGATCAACTGCCTACGCTTGAAGAACGCGCTGACGATTTGCTTGCGGTTATGGATGCTGCAAACTCGTCGCGCGCGGCACTGATCGGTTTTTCAGAAGGTGGCAACCTAGCCGCTTTCTTTGCCGCATCACACCCTGAACGAACATCTGCGCTTGTTATGTTTGGCGCATTCGGCAAGCGCATATGGAGCCCGGAATATCCCTGGGCGCCCACTCCTGAAGAACGTCAAAAGGACTATGAGTTCGTCGAACGAGAGTGGGGTAACTTGATGGACTTGGAGCACTATGCGCCCAGCAAGGCCAATGATGAGGCATTTATGCGACGGACATGCGCATACCTAAGGAGAAGCGCCAGTCCCGGTGCGGCTGTGACTCTTCTTAAGATGAATACCGAGATAGATTTGACCAATGTTCTCCCCGCCGTCCACGTGCCAACTCTCGTGTTGCACCGCACTGGTGATCGAGACGCGCATATAGAAGAAGGGCGTTGGATTGCAGATCGGATTTCAGGCGCCCAGTTCAAGGAGCTGCCCGGGGAAGATCATTTTCCCTGGGTTGGAGACTCCGAAAGGATCATTGAAGAAATTCAGGCCTACGTCACCGGTGAGAAACCCCTCCTTCCGAGCGAACGAGTTTTGGCGACTATTTTGTTTACCGATATTGTTGGATCTACGGATCTTGCCCATCAATTGGGTGATGCTGCGTGGAAAGACCTGCTTAACCAACATGACCAACTGTGTGCTCAAGCCATCACTGAGCATAATGGGCGACTGGTAAAAGGAACCGGTGACGGACTGCTTGCAACCTTTGATGGTCCTGGCAGGGGCATATCATGCGGAAAGAAAATCGTTTCCATCGCTCGTGATTTGGGGCTTTCTGTCCGCTGTGGCTTGCATACAGGGGAATGTGAGCTTCGCGGCGACGAAATAGCAGGTGTGGCTGTCCATCTAGCCGCCCGCGTATCAGCACTAGCAGAAGCCGATCAATTGCTCGTCTCCAGAACCGTGCGAGACTTGGTTGCCGGCTCAGGCCATAACCTGAGGGATGAGGGCGAACATCTGCTTAAGGGGTTTTCGGAGAAGTGGTCGATCTATTCGGTTCATCTCTAGACATACGGTTTTTTGCAAACTTTCGAAGTATTCAGAGCCGCAGCGAACGCCGCCTTCGTCCCGCAACTCAGTCATTCGCCAATTTCTGGCTAGCGTCTGGTTTTCATGAAAGCGGTCGCCCAAATCAAAAATCGGAAATTTCAGACAAGCAACGGCCGCTTAGCGCGCGACAGCAGTCATCTGACAAAATGACTCGGATGACTGCCTTGAGGCCCAAAGCGGCCTTCAGAGCAACCGTCGCCAATGCCTGCTATTCTACTCTGCATTGTCGAAAGTCATCCGGAAAACCTCAACTGGTTCGCGGATACCTTTGAGCGTGACCTCTCCTGCTGAAACCGACGGGAATTCCTCTTCCACGGCGATCGCCGCGCGGGTGCTGAGCAGTATCTCACCGTCCTCGGCCATATCGCAGAGACGTGCCGCCACGTTGATCGCAGTGCCCGAGGCGGTGTAGTCTGATCGATCTTCATACCCGACCATGCCTACAGTTGCATATCCGAGCGATACGCCCACGCCAAACCCAAGTCTATGACCAAGCCGCTTCCATTGCTTGGACAACTCAACCATTTTAGCGCGCATCGCGACCGCGAGCCTAACCGCGTCACCGGCAGGGTCCTCGCAGGGCAACGGGTCGTTAAACAGCACCATAATCCCGTCGCCCATGCGGTGGTCGACGCCCGCTCCATGCGCGTTGATCAGCTTCCCCATTTCCTCGTGATAGGTCTGCAACACCTCGATGGTTTCTTCGGGTTCCGCAGTTTCGCAAAATGCCGTGAACCCACGAATGTCACAAAAAATAACACCCAAAAGGGAGCGATGGCTTTTCAACAAGGCCTCAGAGCCTGAGGAGATCACCGTGTCGGCGACAGCGTTTGGAAGAAAGCGTTTAAGACGGCTCATTCGCTCAATCTCGCCTACCTGTTCCTCGACGCGGTCTCCAAGTTCTGCATTCAGCTTTTCCAAGGCTCTAAACTGTCGCGCGTTTTCGATGGCGATGACGGCTTCGGTGGCAAAGTTATCGACCAAAAGCAGGTCGTCAGGTGCGAATTTGCCGACCTCTCGTCGCAGCAGAACCAGATTGCCAAGAGATTTCCCCTGCGAAACAAGCGGGACGAACACACGCGACAGGATACCATCGACGTCCACCAATTTTATCGCATCCGCATGCCTGGATTTGTAGAACTCCGTCTCGCGTATATCAGGTTCTTCGACGATCCGACGCGTTTTGACGCTTTTGTAAGGTGCAAATTCTCGGCCGACTTGAAAGACGTTGCCGACCTTCATCATAGTAGTCGCTTCCCCCGTGGCAGCAGCAATTTTCCATTCGGTATGGTCCTCATTGATCAAAACCACAAAGGTCATCGGAGCACTACACAACCGCGCTGCGTTTTCTACGATTGTCTGAAAAACTGGCGTCTCATCGTCGCGGCTTTGGCTTATGACAGTCAGGATTTCCCGCGTCGCGGCCTCACGGTCACGCGCTCGAACAAGTTCGGCTCGAAGGGTTTGTTCATAAGCGTTGTCCTGTGAGTCCGGCACAATTTGCCCTCGGTTCCTGATCACATTTCAACATGGATATCACACAAGGCTTGCGAGACCAGAGAATTGCAGAGCGGACGCCAGGCGGAGGCAGGTTTGTCCGCAAAGTAGAAGTTCAAGCAAGTTGCAGCGAAAGACCGCTGCCGTTCAATGCAGACCTTCGGGCGAAATTTCTCGGAATGACCACCATCAATGACCGCTTTCCGTTCCTAAGCCGTCATCTGACTGAAAGACTCATATGACTGCCTTGAGCCCACAGCAGACCTTTATGATTGAGCAAAGTCGCTCTAACTTTCGAAACCAAACCGAGCCACTGCATTTGCGAGCCCGGTTTGATCCATACTAGCGGCGGAGGCATTACCTGAGTCTAAGCATCTGCCCATGATTTGTTAGTGATCAACCAGCCGCCAGCAGACTTCACCAGCATGAAGACCTCGTCGCAGTCGCCGCCCATAAATCCAAGTTCACGGCACTGCACGACAGCAACATTGCCGAACACACGAATGTCGTCAATCTCCATACGATGGTCGGGCCCTGTTTGACCGGGCTGTAGTTCCGATGAAGCCCAATCGAACAGGCCTTGGATCGGTGCTTCACAAAGGTCGGGTCCAAAGTCACCGAAGAAGTTAGCGTGTTCGTGGAAAGCACTCTTAAGCAGAGCAACATCGGCGGTTTTCATACCTTCAAAATAGCGGCCAATTGCTCCGCGGATGGCATCTTTGTCGTTCTGTAGCATGGTTGTTTACTCCTCATGTCGACCATGAGTACCATGTTGAGAATCGAACGTCGGAAAATCGTCGGAACGCAGTCGGAGCCGCTAGCTCCTCAATCGGGTAACCCAAGGCCAACCAAGGATGCTCTAAAACGGTTGGTGATTGAAGCGTCGCAAAAAGGAAGCGCATTGAGACAGCGACTGACCTCGAAATGTGGGGCAAGAGCCAGTAGTTTGTTCCGCGCATCTGCAGCTTTCTTAGCCTGACCGTCCTCGGCTAATGCAGCAGCCATGAAGGCAAGGCTCTGGTCGTTGGGTTGTGTCATTTGCGCGAGTTCGTTCGCTGCTTCGACACAATCGCCCTGTGCATAAAGGGCCATACCAATGCCCCAAGTGTACCAATCGGGATAAAACGGATTGAGACGCGTTGCTTGACGAAGCTTATCGAGAGCTTCGGTCGTCCGCCCTGTAAAGACTAGGGGCCAGGCCATGTTCGCCATCGCATCGGAATTATTTGGATTCAGGTCCAAAGCGCGCTGAAAGCCAGACAATGCCTGTTCATTGTCACCGGCGGCTAAGTAGGCCGCACCTAATGCCCAGTGCGCGAAGTCCAAGTCAGGGTCAAGCTCGACGGCTTTTTGGGCGGCTCGGAAAGTCTCATCTAATGCAGCCTCGATCTCATCCGTCCAACCCATGTAAACCTCGAAAAACCACGTCCATGCCAGCCAGCCATATGCCGCCGCCATCGTCGGGCTGATCGATATCGCGCGTTCAAATAACGAACGAGCGGTGCGCATGTCATCTTTCAAAAAGTGTTCTTTTAGGGCCATACCTTGCATCAATAGGTCGTAGGCCGTCAGATCAACTTCGGACTTCGACCGAGCCCTTCGCAATTCAGTTCGTTGTATGACGCCTTTGTAGCCACGTAGCGTTGCAACAATGCGAGCGACTATCTCATCTTGTATCTCTAGCATCTCGGGTCGTTCGCAATCGTAGGTCTCACTCCAGACAAGGGCGCCGCGGACGCCATCGACTAATTGGACATCAAGGCGCAATCGTGCGGGATCCATGCGCACGCGTCCCTCAACCAGATACCGAACGCCAAGTTCGTTGGCGACTTCCGCCGGTTTGACTGGAAGAGAACGATACTGAGATGTTGATGCTGTCGAGATCACAAAGAGTGATCGGTCGCGCGATAGGCCGCTTGCAATCGTCTCAAACAATCCCTCAACAATGTGGCTGTGTCGCGCCTCGCTGGTTCTGTCAACGAACGGCATGACTGCAATCGAAGGCACTGAAGGCCGCTCCAATTTCTCTCGCGGCAGTAGCCTTTCTCCTCGTCGGATATGTTCATTCAGCTCCAATGTCAGATCGTCAGGCTGCGCGTCTAGCTCTTGGAGCAGAAGGTTTTGTAGGTCATCAAAGTCCTTAAGCGCATCGGGACGTCGACCAAGCGCCACTTTCGCTCTCATAGACAAGCGGTGCGCCGGTTCGTCGAGCGGGTCTATCGCGATAAGTTCTGTCACGATTTCGAGTGCGCGCTCGCCGTTTCCTTCGGCCAGAGCGGTTTCTGCAGCATCCATTGCTTTGGCTGATGCAGCTTTGGTCAGTCGCACTCGCGTCTCAGAAGTCCAATCATCAAAAGCGATCGATCCGATTTCCAAGCCCGAGAGAAACGCCGCCGCCTGAGCGGGAGTCAAATCGCTCACTATGTCGGACTCGACGGTATCAGGATCGACGCACAGATGGTTGCGATGGACCTCCAGTACCTTGCTCGCATTTGATCCGAGCGCCTTTTTGACCTCGTAGATGGTGCCCCTTAGCGCTGTTTTGGCAGAGCTCGGGCCGCGGTCTCCCCATAGCAAATCTGCCAATGCATCGCGGGGAATACGTTCTCCGGGCCTGACTACAAGATACGTAAGAAGCGCTAATCCGCGCTTTGTCGGAAAGTGCACCGCCGCGCCATCCATCCGTTCGAAGGAGGGAGACCCACACAATTTTGCAGATAGAAATCTCTCAGGCACCTACTTTGATCCTTGCCGCTTAGGCAATTGATGATCGCCTCTTCATTTCATTTTGGCAAATTAGCGATCAGGTTTTGATTATATTTTCAAAGAACGGGGGGGGTACGTTGGCATGCGTGGTGCTTGGTAGAACGCAGCCATTGATCATTTCATGTGGATCACTTGTGCCTTTCACAAAGGTTGCATCGGGCACATTTACCCTTCTGAACTGCCTATCAAGCCTTGCGTTAGACTGTCGCTTGGTCCGCAACTCGGTCACAGCCCAAATTTTGACGAACGTCCGCTATTTGGTTTGAAGATGCAGTTGAAAATATGCTTGTTTTCAGGTCTTGCCCCCAGAGTACACAAAAATTGTGTCGTAAACGAACCGAGCCGCTGCCTATTTAACCGCGAAGCTGCAATATCTTGCTTTCGGTCTGGGTTACGAAATCGGCCCATTTCTGCATGAGGACGCGTCGCTTATCCAGCAGATCTGAGCGCGCATAGGACCGCTCCACCTTATTGCCGATGGCATGGGCTAAGGCCGTTTCCGCGGTTTCGAAACTTGCCGTTTCATTGTCCTGAATCCACATCCTGAACGACGACCGGAAACCGTGTATGCGACCCATTTCATTCAGGTGGTTCAGTATCTTCGCCATGGCAACGTCGCTGACGCCTTTGTTCGTCCTCGGGCTTGGAAACAGGAAGTCATTGCGCCGTAGTTCGCGGCATATCTCAACCACGTTCATGGCCTCGGTCGATAGAGGGATACGGAAATCCTGCACTTTGCCTCGTTCGCCTTTCATCCTCTCTTTCGGCACCGTCCACACGTCGCCGTCAATCTCATCGAATCGAGCCCCGCGCACTGGCATCCCGCGCGCCGCCGTCAGGATCGTGAAACGCAGAGCCAGGTAAGAGGGGTGATGTTGATCCAGCCGCGAATACAGATCAGGGATCTCTTGCCAAGGCGTTGCGGGCAGGGGCTTTTGAACGCGTTCGACATAACCCAACATATGACGGGCCGCGTCACAGATGAACGGTTCCGCCTCATAGCCCATCAACTTTGCCTGCCGCAGAACCATGCGAGTGCGGTACATCGCCTTGTCGGCAGTCTCGTGCTTGGTGCGCCAGATCGGTTTCAAGGCATCGTGAATATCGCGCTGGTGCAGGGTGCTGATTCTGCAATTGCCGATCTTGGGGATTACGTGGTTCTTGAGCGGCGAAAACCACATGCCTCGCTTGCCATCGCCGCGCAGACGCTCCTTGCGCCCATCGAACACCAGTTGTGCCATTTCCTCAAACGTAGGGTCGTTCTGGCTGTTTTCTTCCTCTAAGCGCCTACGCTCACGCTCCGCAATCGGATCTTCGCCGCGTTCCGCGAAGGCGGCCCACTTAGATCGTTCTTTACGTGCATCAGACAGGGACATGTCAGGGTAAGAGCCCAAGCCCATATCTCGCCGCTTTCCGTTGATCTGGAAACGGAATGTCCAGCGCCCGCCGCTCTGCGACCGCTTTAGGGATAGGCCGCCGCCATCCTGCACGACGCTGCCTGGAGGTGCGTTCTTTACTTGAATCGCGGAAAGTCGGTTATTTCCTCTTGCCATATCTGCCCCACATTCTGCCCCACACTTGCGGTGGATTGATTTGCAACATGTTGACACAAGTTGCTACAAGCCAAATTCGCAAAATGCAACATGGACAAGGATGTAAGTTCGATTTGCAACATGTTGCAACAGCAACATGGTGCGCGCTACCCGCTCCAGAGCACGCCACGGCCATGCGGAGTCTAACGGATCTGGTTTTCCTTTGCCCCGGTCAAAGAATCTCGCGCAACCAAGCGGGTGGACAGTTCAACGGAACGTCCGGGCGCGCTTGTTTCAATCATATGTATCAATTCCAATGCTGCTTTTTGACCCATTTTACGATGGGGGACATGAACCGTTGTCAAAGTAGGTGAAACTATACAGGCCAATTCGATGTCATCGAACCCGGTGATCGAGATTTCGTCAGGCACGCTCAGTCCCATCTCTTGCGCTTGGCGCATTGCGCCCACGGCCAGAACATCATTGCCACACAGAACCGCCGTCGGGGCAGGGGTTTGAGACATGAGATTCTTTAAAGCGTCGGCACCGCTTTCGATTTCATAAGTGGTTTCCACTACGATCAGGTCGTCTGGCAGCAGTCCGCTTTCCGCCATCGCGTCTTTGATGCCCGCGATTCTCAACCGAGCACGGTCGTTGCCTTTGCTGATGCCTGAAATCGTGGCGAGACGTCGATGCCCAAGCGCGATAACTTGTTGCGCCAAGGTTTTCATGGCTTGCCGGTTGTCGAATCCTACCGAAGGTGTGCGGTTGCTTGGGTTGAAAGACCAAGCAACCAGCGCTGGTATCTTTTGCCGTTCCAGATAGTCATAGATCCGTTCTTCACGGTCATGACCGATCAGCAAAAGCCCGTCAGCGCCGCGCGCAACCAGAGTTCTGATCTGCTCTTCCTCGGCTTCGGGTTTGTAGGCAGAGCTTGAGACAAGCAGCGTGTAACCGCGTTTGTGAATCTCTTCTTGAAACGCCTGCAAACCGCGCGCAAAAATGGAGTTTTCCATCGTTGGAATGATTGCACCGATTGTGAAAGACCGCTTTGCCGCCATCACTCGGGCTGCAAAGTTTGGCGTATATCCCAGTTCATCAACCGCGCACAAAACACGCTGGCGCGTCGTTTCAACAACGCGTTGCGGATTGTTCAGACAGCGCGACACCGTGGCGGTGGAAACACCCGCCGCCTTGGCAACGTCATCCAGCGTCGGTGCGGATCGGTGCTTTGACATTTTCAAACTCTTAGTTCCGTTTGCCCTAAGTTATGCGTTTTTTGGGTGTGATGAAAGTGGTTATGTAAGCGCTTGCATTTATCATGTAAGCGCTTACAAATGAATTTGAGAGCCGATTCTATTGGGAGCCCCGAATATGTTTGTCGCTGCATCTGCTGTCGTTTTTGCGATCTACTTCGCCAACGTCGCCCTTGGTGCCTATGCGAACAGCGCGTTTCTTGGGGACGTTGGAGAGATGTTGGTTCTGTTCGCGGCGTCGATCTTGTTCGTTGTCGCAATTCTGAAAAAGGAAGCTGACCGCGACGCAACAAACGGTAGCTGAATTTTTGCTTGGGAGGGCAATTCATGAACAACGACAAGACCGAACTGGCGTCAGCCGAACGCCGTAATTTTCTTAAGCTGAGCGCAAGTGGTGCGTTCACAGCTGCCTTGGTAGCCGGGGCAGGCGGGGTGTTGTGGTCGTCCGAGGCCGCAGCGCAGACCGCTAAGGAAGAGCGCGAGCGCGAGCAAGCTGCAGACCATGTGATGACGGTCGCCACGGCCTACGTTCTGGGCGCCTCACGCAGCTATCCAATCATGCAGCTGGACCTGAAAGAGAACATCCAGAACGCCACTAATGGCAAAGTCTATGTCAAACTGGCACCGGGCGGGCAGTTGGGTGCTGGCGGGTCCCTCGTTCAGAAAGTGCAGGGCGGGACCATTCAGGCGGCGCAGCATTCGCTTTCGAACTTCGCGCCTTTTGCGTCGACTGTTGACCTGATCAACATGCCTTATCTGTGCGGTTCGAACCAGCGTTTTACCAATCTTGTCCATTCTGACACGTGGAAGAACGAAGTTCATCCCAAGGTCGAAGCTGCGGGCTTCAAGGCCCTGTTCTACGTTAACATTGACCCGCGTGTTGTCGCGGTTCGGCAGGGTGGCAATGCGGTCATCACGCCGGGCGATATGAGTGGCATAAAGTTCCGCGTTCCCGGCTCTAAGATGCTCCAGCAGTATTACCGTATGGTTGGTGCCAACCCGACGCCTGTTGCCTGGGGTGAGACGCCTTCGGCCATCAAGCAGGGTGTCGCGGATGCGCTTGACCCCTCGGTCGGGGCGCTGTTTGTCTTTGGCTTCAAGGACATCCTGAGCCATGTAACCTTCACACAGGCGGTTCCGGACAGTCAGGTTTATTCCTGTAACCTCGAGTGGTTCAACTCGATGCCCGCTGATGTTCAGGAAGGCATCATGTGGGGGTCTGAAATGACTGCGCATCAGAACCTCTCCAAAGTTCCGTCAGCACGTGCATACGCCATGGCCGAGTTGAACAAGGCAGGCGTCCAATTTCACTCGCTCAGCGAAGACCAACTGGCCGAATGGCAGGATGCGGGCGGCTATCAGAACGCCGATTGGGATCCGTTCAAGACCGAACTGGCCGGGTCGATGGAAAACTTCGAAAAGCTGGTCGAAGCCGCCGGAACGCAGGGCAAATACTACGTTCACGACGCCTAAGGCGCTATCCGTGGACGCCATCCGGGCGTCCACGATTGTTTTCTGCAGTCAGCCCGTTATCGGCCCGCCACGGCGGGCGAGGGTCTGGCTGTGCTGTCGCCGGAGGATCAGATGGCCATTCTTCATAACATAGACCGAAACGCAGAGCGCTGGTTGCTGCTGGTGTTCTACGTGATGCTGGTGATCACCATGGCGATCGAAGTGCTGCGGCGTGAGATCTTCGCTTACTCCTCGATCTGGGGCGAAGAGATCGTACGCTATTCCTTCATCTACCTCGCCTGGATCGGGGCCGCCGCTGCGGTCAAGGAACGTGCGCATATCCGCATTGATGTCATCATGCATTACCTTGGACCGCGCCCCAAGGCGTTACTGTATATTTTCGGCGATCTGGTGATGTTCGTCGTGGCCGTGATCGCGCTCTATTGGTCTTACGAGGCGGTTCATGTCTCGGCCAAATTCGGCTCGGTGACGGATGGTCTGCGGGTTTCCAAAGTCTGGTTCCTCATGGCCGTTCCAACTGGGTTTGCGCTGATGATCTGGCGGCTGATCCAATCCCTGATACGCGATCTGAAATGTCTGCGAGACGGCACCCCCGTCTTCGAAGGCGACAAGCTGTTTGACTGAGGAGAAATTGAATGCTTTGGAATTCCCTCAATCAAACCGTTGAACTCGGCTGGGATTTCTATGTCCCTGTAATTCTTTTCGTTGCTTTGATCGCCATGGCCGTGCCTGTATGGGCCGCTATTGGGTCGGCAGCTATTGTAATGCTGATCATGTCTGGCGACTTGCCGCTAAGCTTGGTGGGCGAAAGCCTTTTCACCGGTATCGATGCATTCGCGCTGACCGCTGTGCCCCTGTTCATCCTGACCGGAGACGTTCTGGTTCGTACAGGATTGTCGCGCAAGTTTCTGGACGTGGCCGAGGCGCTGACCTGCTTCGCCAAGGGCGGGTTCGGCTCGGCCACCGTGCTTGTCTGCGGCATGTTCGCGGCGATCTCGGGTTCGGACGCGGCGGGCGCTGCTGCCGTGGGCCGGATGACCATCAACCGTCTGGTCGAAAGCGGGTATCCGCGCCCTTATGCCTGTGCACTAGTGGCCGCCGGGGCCTGTACCGGCATTCTGATCCCACCCTCTATCGCATACATCATCATCGGCCTTGTTCTGGGTATTTCCGCCTCGACACTGTTTCTGGCCGCTCTGATCCCAGGACTGGCCATTCTGGTATCGATCCTGATCACCAACATCATCATGAATCGTCTATACGCCTATGAGGGCGGCGGCATAATGACTATGGGTGAATGGTTGTCCAACTTGGGCAAAGCCCTTAAATCAGGCTGGTACGCTTTCATCGTGCCGGGCATCATTTTCTACGGCATCTTTTCGGGCCGACTGACGCCGACCGAGGCCGGTGCGACCGCCGTGGTGGTCACCATCATCATGGGGTTTATTCTGCGCACGCTGACGCTGGCTGACTTCCCGTCCATGTTGGTCAGCTCGGCGAAAGTGAACGGGGTGATCCTGCCCATCATCGCTTTTTCCGCGCCGTTGGCCGAAGCGCTGGCAATCATGGGCGTGCCCCAGGGGTTCGTGGCCTCGGTAACGTCGCTGACGGATGATCCTTATCTGCTGATCCTGTTGATGATCGGCATTCTGATCGCTGCGGGGTGCGTGATGGAAACGACGCCCAACATCGTGATCCTGGCACCGATCCTGAAACCCTTGGCCGACAATATCGGTATGAACGAGATCCAGTTCTGCATCATGATGATCACCGCGCTGGGTGTTGGTTTCATCACGCCACCGCTGGGTCTGAACCTGTTCGTTGTGTCTGGCATTACCGGCGAGTCGATTCTGAAGATTGCCGCCCGGGCCGTGCCTTTCGTATTGACTATGCTGATCGTGGTGCTCTTGATCGCCTACGTACCAGCTGTCTCGACCACCTTGCTTCCTGAAATCTACCAATAGGACCTTTGCAACATGCCCCGTGACTATCTGAAAAAGGCAACCCTGACGGCGCAGTCTCATGCGACCGAGGTGCATGATACGGTCAAGACAATCCTGTCTGATATCGAGACCGGAGGCGACGCCAAGGCATTGGAATACGCCGCCAAATTCGACAAGTTCGACGGAAATGTCCTGATGACCCAGGACGAAATCGACGCGGCCATAGCGTTGGTGCCCGAGAAACTAAAAGCCGATATCCGCTTTGCCCATGACAATGTGCGTCGCTTTGCCGAAACACAAAAGGCCACTGTGTCGGACGTTCAGACCGAGATCGTGCCCGGAGTTGTGGCGGGACAAAAGGCCATACCCGTAGATGCGGCAGGGTGCTACGTGCCCGGCGGGCGCTACAGCCATATCGCCAGTGCGATCATGACTGTAACCACGGCCAAGGTTGCCGGGTGCCGCCACATCACCGCCTGCTCTCCGCCCCGTCCGGGCGAAGGGGTCGCGCCAGCGATCGTCTATGCGGCCCATATTTGCGGGGCCGACAGTATTCTGGCGATGGGCGGCGTGCAGGGCGTGGCCGCAATGACCTATGGTCTATTCGGCCTTCCACGCGCAAACATCCTTGTTGGGCCGGGCAACCAGTTCGTGGCCGAGGCCAAGCGCATTCTTTACGGCAAAGTCGGTATCGATATGATCGCAGGACCAACTGACTCCCTGATTCTGGCCGATAGCAGCGCAGATGCACATGTGGTCGCCACAGACTTGGTCAGTCAGGCCGAGCATGGGTATAACTCTCCGGTTTGGCTGGTGACGGATGATCGTGCTCTGGCTCAGAAAGTCATGGACCTGGTGCCGCAGCTGATCGACGATTTGCCCGAATTGAATAAGGAAAACGCTGCAGCCGCGTGGAGGGACTATGCAGAAGTCATCGTCTGCGATAATCGCGAAGACATGGCTGCGTGTTCCGATGAATACGCCCCCGAACACCTGACCGTGCAGGCCGAGGATCTGGATTGGTGGCTGGACCGGCTGACTTGTTATGGTTCGCTGTTTTTGGGTGAGGAAACTACTGTATCCTACGGCGACAAAGCCACCGGAACCAATCATGTTCTGCCGACCTCTGGCGCGGCCAGCTATACCGGTGGTCTGAGTGTCCACAAATATATGAAGATCGTGACGTGGCAGCGGGCAACACGCGAAGGGTCCAAGCCCATTGCCGTCGCCACCGCGCGGATTTCTCGGTTGGAAGGGATGGAAGGGCATGCACGCGCCGCAGATGTGCGTTTGGCCAAGTATTTCCCGGATGAGCAGTTCGATCTGACCGCAGATGGATGACCCGCGCGCCTTGTTTGACCTGACGGGCAGGGTGGCTTGTGTCACCGGCGCAAGCTCGGGGCTGGGGCGGCAAGCGGCACACGCGCTTGCAGCCGCAGGCGCGCAGGTTGTTGGCGTGGCTCGACGCCAAGATGCGTTGGCGCAGCTGCAAGTCGAGATTGGGTCTCGGGCCGCTTCGGTGGAAGCCGATGTTGCTGATCGTGACGGAATTGAGCACGTGGCGGAAGCCGTCAGCGCCAAGTTCGGCGCGCCCGACATCTTGGTTCATGCGGCTGGGCTAAACACGCGTGAGGTCGCCGATGATGTGACACCAGAAGGGTGGGACGCCACGCTGGCGGTGAACCTCAGCGCACCTTTTTTTCTAAGTCAGGCCATGGTGCCTGCGATGAAAGAAAAGGGGTGGGGGCGCATTGTCAATTTTGCTTCGCTGCAAACAACGCGCGCGTTTCCCGGCGGTATCGCCTATGGCGCAACCAAGGCGGGGATCGGGCAATTGACCCGCGCGATGGCCGAGGCATGGTCGCCCTTTGGTATTACTGCAAATGCCATCGGACCGGGGTTCTTCCCCACAGAACTGACGCAGGCCGTGTTCGATGACCCCGAGCGTGCCAAGCGGAATGCGGCGCAAACCTGCATCGGACGCAATGGTCGGATGCAGGATATCGACGGACCGATTCTTTTCCTGTGTTCACGGGCCTCGGACTATGTGACCGGGCAGGTTTTGATGGTGGATGGGGGGTTCACAGCCAAATGAAAGCACTGGTTTACAAAGGTGTAGAGCAGATGGAGTTCGGGGATGTGCCGAATGCAGTACCCGATGCATCTGAACATCTGATCCGGATTGAAGCCGTAGGCATCTGTGGATCAGACATGCACGCGTATCTTGGCCATGATGCGCGGCGACCGGCTCCTTTGATCCTTGGCCATGAGGCCGCCGGGGTGATTGTCGAAGGTCTTCGCGCAGGAGATCGCGTGACGATCAATCCGCTGGTGAGCTGCGGTCAATGTCCAGCCTGCGTGGCAGGTCGTGAAAATCTGTGCCCGGATCGTCAGATCATTTCAATGCCACCACGCGAAGGGGCGTTTGCGCAGTTTGTCTCGATGCCGGACAGAAATCTGGTTGTTGTACCGGATCATGTCTCGTTTGCGAAGGCCGCTTTGGCCGAACCACTGGCCGTCAGTTGGCATGCGGCGCGGCTGGCGCTGGAAGCATTGCACCCGGCGATGCCTCGTCGCGCTCTGGTCATAGGCGGCGGCGCGATTGGGCTTGCCGCCGCATTGGCCTTGCGTGCGATGGAGGTCGAAGATGTCACAATTGCAGAACCCAATGCCTTGCGCCGGACTTATCTGCAGAAGGTTGAGGACTTCAAAATCGCGGACGCTGCGATTGGAAACTTCCCGCTCGTTATCGACGCTGTGGGATATGCGGCAACACGATCCGTCGCATCAGCCGTCGCGGACCCCGGCGGCGTGATCGCGCATGTAGGTCTTGGCGAAGACACCGGCGGTCTGGACGTGCGCCGCATGACGTTGCAGGAAATAACCTTCATCGGCACATACACCTATACCGCTCGGGATTTCCGCGAGACGGCAGAAGCGATCTTTGACGGACGGCTGGGCGCGTTGGACTGGGCTGAGGAACGCGCCTTGGCTGAAGGGGCGCAGGCATTTCGCGATATCCGCTCTGGTGCTGTGGCCGCTCCCAAGATTATCCTGAGACCCTGGGCATAGTCCCGCCAGATTTGGAGGCCTCGATGTATAAAAAAGTTCTTGTCCCTATGGCATTGGATCACGGCATATCTCAGCATACGCTGGAAGTTGCACGCGCATTGTCGGAAAACGGGGCCGACATAATCGCATTGCACGTTTACGAAATGCCACAGGGGTCTGTCAGTGCCTATCTGGATAAATCCCTTGTCGCAGAAGGTTTTGAACGTGCGCGACTGAAATTGCTTGAAAAAGTCGAGGGCCTTGAAGGGGTGAAGTCCGAAATCGTCAAAGGCCATACGGCCCGAACGATCATTGATTATGCCACAAGCCAGGGTGTCGATTGTATCGTCATTGGTTCTCACCAACCGGGGTTGAGCGACTATTTCCTAGGATCGACAGCTTCGCGCGTTGTTCGTCACGCGCCGTGCGCCGTGCATGTGCACCGCGGTTTGACTTGATTTCTGGCATTGACGGCCATTGAACTTGGAAGTTCTGCAAGGAACGACCGGCTAACGTAAGCCGGTCGTTCCAATGCATGATTACCCGCGACGCCGACGGCGACGACCGCCACCGGCTTCGGCGTCGGCACCGCCGGTATTGAAGCTTGGGTTGGGCAGCCTGACAACCTGCGCCAGTTCCGGGAATGGATCAGTTTTGTGTGGAATCGCGTTGGCCGCGACGAAGTGATCCTGGAACTTTGGTTCGATAGCGGTTTCAATTTTCGTGATCTCGCGTACGACGCGTTCAATCTCAGTCCGCGCTGCGATATTGCACAGTGCAATACGTGCGCCGGTTCCTGCGGCGTTGCCCGCGCTTGAGACTTTCTCAAGCGGCGCATCCGGTATCATGCCTAGTACCATTGCGTGTTTGGTTGAGATATGCGCCCCAAACGCGCCGGCCAAAACCACACGGTCCACACGGTCGACATCCATTTCATCCATCAGCAGGCGTGCACCGGCATAAAGAGCCGATTTTGCCAGCTGGATCGCGCGGATGTCGCCTTGGGTGACGGTGATACGCGGGCCACCTTCGGCGCTGGCATCGTGGATCAGATAGGCATGGGTTCGGCCTTCGGGGACACAGCGTGCTGTGCCAGTCTGCTCGGCCGAGCCAATCAACCCGCTTTCGTCCAGCAAGCCTGCAATGCGCATTTCGGCAACGGCTTCGATGATGCCGGAACCACAGATGCCGGTGATTCCTGTGGTTGCGATATCAAGGTCAAACCCGTCCTCATCCGACCATTTCTCGGATCCGATCACGCGAAAGCGGGGTTCTTTTGTGACTGGGTCGATCTCAATCCGCTCAATTGCGCCGGGGGCTGCGCGCTGGCCCGAGCTGATCTGAGCGCCTTCGAATGCAGGTCCGGTGGGCGACGAACAGGCCAGAACGCGGCTGGTGTTGCCCAACAGGATTTCCGCGTTGGTGCCGACGTCCACAATCAATACCAGATCTTCGGATTTGCCTGGTTCTTCTGACAACGCCACGGCGGCGCAGTCCGCGCCCACATGGCCTGCAATACAAGGAAGGATATAAACCTGCGCGCGTGGATTCATGGTCGTCAGATCCATGTCACGCGCGGGCAGGGACATGCTCTCCGAAGTTGCCAGCGCAAAAGGTGCTTGCCCAAGCTCAACCGGATCCAGCCCCAACAGCAAGTGGTGCATGACCGGGTTACAAACAAATACGGTTTCCACGATCAGGGATGCGTCGATCTCGGCCTCTTGGGCAATTGAGGTCGTCAGATCGTTGATCGCTTCGCGTACGGCCTTGGTCATTTCCTGATCGCCACCAGGATTCATCATCGAATATGAAACGCGGCTCATCAGGTCTTCGCCAAACCGGATCTGCGGGTTCATCAGACCCGAGGACGCCTTGACCTCGCCGGTTTCCAGGTCGGTCAGGTGGGCCGCAATGGTGGTCGAGCCGAGGTCGATCGCCAAGCCATAGAGCCCGCCTTCATGCAGGCCCGGCCAGATTTCGACAATTCGGGCAACGCTGTCATTGTGGCCCTTGTGAACGGCCACTGTGACCTCCCATTTGCCTTTGCGCAGAACGGGCTGAAGCTTGGACAATAGCGATAGATCGGCTGTGACAGCTTCGATCTTCCATTGTTCGCGCAGGGTACGTTCCAAACGCTCAAGATCCCCGGTGGGCGAGTGCATGTCGGGTTCTTCGACGACCACGAAATACAAGCGTGTCGCGGGATCCATGGTGATAGCACGCGCCGCCGCAGCCTTGCGTACAACTTGACGATGCACCTGGCTTTCGGGCGGGACGTCGATCACCACATCGCCTTGCACCGACGCCTGACACCCCAGACGACGACCCGGTTTCAGACCACGTTTATCGTCATAGCGCTGTTCAACCGCGTTCCACTCGCTCAGCGCGTTTTCGGATACGGTGACACCATGCTTGGGAAATTCGCCATAGCTGGGTGTGATCTGGCATTTAGAGCAGATCCCACGCCCGCCACAGACCGAATCCAGATCCACACCCAACTGGCGGGCCGCAGTGAGAATCGGGGTCCCGACGGGGAAGTGTCCGCGTTTGCCAGAAGGCGTAAAGACTACAAGAGGATCGGTGGTCATCAGTGACATACCTTTTCATATTCGCGCGTATGGGGCGCAAGATATGATGTTGAGCGCAAAGGGAAAGGCCTATCAGCGGCACGATTTGCTCAGCTAGCGGCGTTTTCTGCACAGCGATGGCTCAGAGTTGCGCTTGGGGGCTTTCCCTTTGGTTAAATCCATGCGATAGGGTCGCCGTCAAACGGGCTTTTGCATGGGGTTTTCAGATGCAGATTCGTGAGGCACTCACCTTTGACGACGTTCTCCTGGTTCCGGGCGCATCTTCTGTGCTGCCGGCAACGGCGGATACCACCACGCGGGTGACGCGTGAAATCACAATGAACATCCCGCTGCTAAGCTCAGCTATGGATACTGTGACCGAAGCCCGCATGGCCATCGCCATGGCACAGGCAGGTGGCATCGGGGTCATCCACAAGAACCTTTCGGTCGAAGAGCAGGCCCGTGAAGTGCGGCGTGTCAAACGGTTTGAATCGGGCATTGTTTATAACCCGGTGACATTGCGCGCGGATCAGACGCTGGCGGATGCACAGGCCTTGGTGGAACGCTATAACTTCACCGGCTTCCCTGTTGTGGATGCGGAAGGTCGTGTCGTGGGTATCGTGACCAACCGTGACATGCGCTTTGCAACATCGGACGATACTCCGATCAAGGCGATGATGACGGCTGACAATTTGGCCATGCTGCAAGAACCCGCTGATCTGGAAGAAGCCAAAAGCCTTATGCGGGCACGACGCATCGAAAAGCTGCTTGTGGTTGACGGCCAGGGGAAACTAACTGGCCTTCTGACGCTAAAGGACACAGAACAGGCCGTCCTGAACCCCACCGCTTGCAAAGATCGGCTTGGTCGTTTGCGAGTGGCTGCTGCAACTTCGGTGGGTGATGCAGGATTTGAGCGGTCCGAACAGCTGGTTGATTCCGGCGTCGACATCATTGTGGTCGATACGGCGCATGGTCATTCTCAGGGTGTTCTGGACGCAGTCAAACGCGCGAAAACCCTGTCGAATGAGGTTCAGATCATCGCAGGAAACGTCGCCACGGGCGAGGCGACCAAAGCGTTGATCGATGCGGGTGCTGATGCCATCAAGGTCGGTATCGGCCCTGGGTCGATCTGTACGACGCGCATGGTGGCGGGTGTTGGCGTGCCTCAGTTGACTGCTATCGGAGATTGCGCCGCCGCAGCGGGTGACGTTCCGGTTATTGCAGATGGGGGCATCAAATTCTCGGGCGATTTTGCCAAGGCAATTGCGGCGGGGGCCTCCTGCGCCATGGTCGGCTCGATGATTGCAGGCACCGATGAAAGCCCGGGCGAAGTGATTCTGTATCAGGGTCGTTCGTTCAAATCCTATCGTGGGATGGGCAGTCTGGGTGCAATGGCACGCGGATCGGCTGATCGTTACTTTCAGAAGGACGCAGCCAACGACAAACTGGTACCGGAAGGCATCGAAGGGCAGGTGCCCTACAAAGGGTCTGCCAGCGCAGTGATTCACCAACTTGTGGGCGGTTTGCGCGCAGCGATGGGGTACACGGGGTGTGCGACCGTTGAAGAGATGCGCAAAAACTGCAGCTTTGTCAAAATCACCGGTGCAGGTCTGAAGGAAAGCCATGTGCATGACGTTCAGATCACCCGCGAAAGCCCGAACTATCGGGTGATGTAATCTGTGGACCTGTTGCACGCGGCGCCCTGATCCGGGCGCCGTTTTGCGTGTCCCTGCACCTCAAGGAACTCGACATGACCCCGGTAGCCCGTGTTCAGGCCTCAATAGAAATCCTCAACGAGATTCTGGACGGTGCTCCGGTTGAAAAAGCGTTGACCGGATGGGCCCGTCGCAGCCGTTTTGCGGGCTCAAAGGATCGCGCGGCAGTGCGGGATCACGTTTTTGATGCCCTGCGATGTCAGCGGTCCTTTGCAGCACTTGGTGGCGCCGACACTGGACGCGGTTTGATGATCGGAGCGATCCGGGCACAGGACGGCGACGTTTCCGCAATGTTCACCGGCGACCGTCATGCTCCTGAACCGGTGCTACCCACAGAGACGCCACGCGCCTTCCGGTCCGACGCCGAACGGCTTGATATTCCCGAATGGCTTTGGCCTCGATTTTTCGCCTCGTTAGGGCCTGACACACAGGCGTCGGCCGAGGCCTTGCAGTCTCGCGCGCAGGTACACCTGCGGGTGAACCTGCTGAAAACTGACCCGGTGTCTGCGATTGCCGCACTCCGGGCGGATGGCGTTACGGCTCAACCGCATCCGTTTTGCACAACGGCTTTGGAAGTGACTGATGGCGCGCGGAAGATCGCGCAAGGTAGGGCCTATCAAGATGGGTTGGTGGAGTTGCAGGATGCGGCCAGTCAGGGGGTTGTTGCAGTGCTGGATCTTCAGCCAGGCATGCGTGTTCTTGACTATTGCGCCGGGGGTGGCGGCAAAGCGCTGGCTATGGCCGCGCATGAGGGGGTAGAAGTCTTCGCCCACGATGTAAATGCGGGGCGCATGCGTGACCTTCCCGCGCGAGCAGAACGCGCGGGAGCCAACGTCAAGATATTGACTTCAAAAGATATTGCTGAACACGAGCCCTATGACATCGTGCTGGCTGATGCACCCTGTTCCGGCAGCGGATCATGGCGGCGTGCACCTGCTGGAAAGTGGTCGTTGACCGAAGAACGCTTGCATGACCTCACGCTTGTTCAGGCAGGTATTCTGGAAAGCATTTCCCCCTTGATCCGATCAGGCGGCGTTTTGGCTTACGCTACTTGCTCGGTCCTGGCTGACGAAAACGGGGCTGTAGTCGATGACTTTTTGCAGCAAAACCCCGAATGGACAGAAACGTTCCGCAAATCATGGCAGGTCACACACGGGTCTGATGGTTTTTTCACCGCGCACTTGACGCGCTGACCTTTCGGCAAATAACAACCTTAGGTAGAAGTTCGCTTTTCGCGTTTTGTTAAGCGCGCGTTAACCATTTGTGCTGTTACTGCCGATACCTTTGCCCTTGAGCCTTTTTAATGCCTGATACTGCCGCTTTGTTACGCGACCCTACTGCTGCCCATCAACCCTCAGCGATGCGCGTAGGATCGTTGCTGGTGTTGGCTTTATTAATCACGATAGCACCTTTCACAGATTTGGTGCCGCCCAACTGGGGCGCAGGCCTGAAAGTGGCGGGTCTCTCTCTGCTAGGTGTTCTGCTTTGTTTCGTAGCCAAAAAACAGGTGGAGCTCAGATTCGAACTGCGTAGCATTTCCATTATGCGCTTATTTTCGGAACTAGAAGATGCTCCGGTTCTAGTTGCTAACGGGTATGGTGATATTCTGCTTGCCAATACGCACGCACAAAGGCGGTTTGGTGCCGAAGCCGAAAAACCACTGACCTTGTGCCTGCGGTCGACATTTTCGAACCCGCAAGCAGTTTTGTTCAGGCTGCAATCTCAGGCACATTTGAGCGGCCGTGCATACGAGGAATTTCCCAGCAATGCCAACATGATGGCTGTAACAGTTTTCCGATTGAGACCCGAGGTATATTGCTGGCGCTTTCAGGAATGCGACGACAAAAGCTGCCGAGAGTTAACCATCCCGGTTCTCTCCGTTGGACGCAAAGGTGAAATCCTGCAGTTCAATTCTGTCGCCGAAAAGATGTTTGGGGCTGATCTTGGCGATTTTCAGGACCTGTTTTGTGGTGGGGCGCCAAGTGTGGGGGCGATCAACCAGGTTCGAACTCGAAATGGTGTGGATTCGGTTGCCGTTGCCGAATTGTCCTCATCCGGGTCGCATCGGCGATTGAGATTGATCCCTATACAACTGTCTTCACCTCCCGGGGCAGGCGCGTCGATTGAGGATCTGCCAGTGCCAATCCTTAACTTGTCTTCGGATGGCACAATTCTTGACACTAACAGGCTGGCTGCAAAGCTCTTGGGGAAAGACAGCCTCAAGGGAACCTGCATCAATGAAATTATGCGGGGGCTGCGCATACCACTTCGCGATTGGCTGGCGCAAACGGCTTCGGACGAAGACGTGCCGCGATCAGAGTTCCTGCAGTTGATCCGGGATGACAAAGAGGTCTTTGTGCAAGTAACTTTGAGCAAAGCTGCCATAGAGGGCAAGGCGGGTCTGATCGCCGTCTTGAATGATGCCACCGAGCTGAAAACACTGGAGGCGCAGTTTGTCCAGGGCCAGAAAATGCAAGCCGTGGGACAGTTGGCCGGCGGCGTCGCGCATGATTTCAACAACCTGTTGACGGCAATCTCGGGTCATTGCGACTTGTTGCTGCTGCGGCATGATCAAAATGACCCAGACTATGGAGATCTGGTGCAGATCAATCAGAACGCCAACCGCGCAGCAGCATTGGTCAGCCAGCTCTTGGCGTTTTCCCGGAAACAAACGCTAAGGCCCGAAGTTCTTGATCTGCGCGACACGATTTCGGACCTCATTCACCTTTTGAACAGATTGGTGGGCGAAAAGGTTCAGTTGACGCTCAGCCACGATCCAGTTCTCAAACCGGTGCGCGCTGACAAGCGGCAATTGGAACAGGTTTTGATGAACCTTGTGGTCAATGCCCGAGACGCGATGCCTGATGGTGGCGAGATTCGCATTGAGACTGAGGTCATGCGTCTGTCACACCCTCTCAGCCGAGATCGTGCAACGGTGCATCCCGGAGAATATGTAACGGTAAAAGTGGTGGACAGCGGCTCAGGTATACCGGCTGACAAGCTGCAAAAAGTGTTTGAGCCTTTCTATACAACGAAACGCACGGGTGAAGGCACTGGGTTAGGGCTTTCGACCGTTTATGGCATTGTGAAACAAACCGGAGGTTTTATCTTTGTCGACAGTGTGATGGGGCGTGGTACAGAGTTCACGGTCATTTTGCCGATTTGCACCGCCGCTGACGAGGTCGAAGAAAAAACTTCTGACCAACCCGACCCACAAAGCACGCGGCAAGGCGAAGGGGTTGTGCTTTTGGTCGAAGACGAAGCGCCGGTACGCGCCTTTGCAACGCGCGCATTGCGTTTGAAAGGGTATACGGTGCTTGAGGCGGACTCGGCGGAAGAGGCGCTCAGGTTGCTTGAGGATACCACTTTGAATGTGGATGTCTTTGTAACCGACGTGGTTATGCCGGGTATGGACGGGCCAACCTGGGTGCGCAAAGCGTACGAAACACGCCCGGACGCGCGGGTGGTGTTTGTCTCGGGCTATACCGAGGGCGCGTTCGGCGAATCTGGACCGGGTATCGCTAATTCGACATTCCTGCCCAAACCGTTCTCACTTAATCAACTGACCGAGGCCGTTTTTCAACAATTGAACTGATTACAACGCCGCATCGTGGATCGCAAATTCGGCGGCGAACCTGTTGCGGAATCGGCTTTCCGTATCTTTTGACAAGTTCAGGTTTGCGGCAGGCGACACGTTTTCAAGCGGCAAGTCGATTTCCATGTTTAGCCGTGTCTGCAGGAATTCCAGAATCCGGGTTTGGTTTTCGTATTTGAAGATATGCGTAGCACCACGACCGTTGCTGCGGGTGCGGAAGAACTGGCTTTGGCTGCCAACATCGGCGAACTCGGGACGCTTGTCTTGCATATAGGCTTGGACGAAAGCGTCGAAACTAACATCATGTGTGGAATGAGGGTGTCCAATCAGGTCATCGCGGTTGCGAAACCGATACCAGCTGCCCAGCCAGTCGATGGGTTCACGGACGACGGCCATTATTTCCATTTCTGTATCGTACATTTTCAGGAAGATGTTCTGAAAAAAACGATCAAATCGGCGCACCGGCGCATGTTTCAACTCAGGAGGATGTGTCACAACAAAATCCGCGCGGTCACGCAATGCACTGTGATACGCCGTGCTGCCGGTTTTTGGAACGGCAAGAAAAGCCAGACGTTCTTCATAAAAAACAAGCATATATCGCGTTCCGCTTCAATCTGATCCTCTGAGCAGATTGTCGTAAACGACTCTTTAACACAATTGCAGAAGAGTGAGTTCTGTAAGTTTTAGTTGAAATGTTCTCTTTTTGGTCCCATAAGGAACAAGAGGCGAACAAAGCAGCGATTGCCGCCCGATCAAGGGTGTGACAAAAGGGAAGGCGACAGGACAATGGCGGATCTTCTGACAATGAGCGACAAGAAAAACGCAGACAAGCAAAAGGCGCTCGACAGCGCACTGGCCCAGATCGAACGGCAATTCGGTAAGGGTTCGATCATGAAGCTGGGCGAAGGTGCCAAGCAGGATATCGAAGCAAGCTCGACCGGCTCTCTGGGACTGGATATCGCGCTGGGAATCGGTGGTCTGCCAATGGGGCGGATTGTTGAAATTTATGGCCCGGAAAGCTCGGGCAAAACGACTCTGACGCTGCACTGTATTGCCGAACAACAAAAACGTGGAGGTGTGTGCGCCTTTGTTGATGCAGAGCACGCATTGGACCCGCAATATGCTCGCAAACTGGGCGTCGATTTGGATGAGTTGCTGATCTCGCAGCCGGACACTGGTGAACAGGCACTGGAAATCACCGATACGCTGGTGCGTTCGGGGGCGGTCAACATGGTCGTGGTCGACTCGGTGGCCGCTCTGACGCCGAAATCCGAGCTGGAAGGCGATATGGGCGACAGTAATGTTGGCGTTCAGGCCCGTCTAATGAGCCAGGCGATGCGTAAGCTGACGGGTTCGATCAGTCGTTCGAACTGCATGGTGATCTTCATCAACCAGATCCGGATGAAAATCGGCGTGATGTTCGGCAGCCCGGAAACCACCACCGGTGGTAACGCGCTGAAATTCTACAGCTCGGTGCGTCTGGATATCCGCCGCATCGGTGCGATCAAGGATCGGGATGAGGTTGTCGGCAACCAGACCCGCGTCAAAGTCGTCAAGAACAAGGTTGCGCCGCCGTTCAAACAGGTCGAATTCGACATCATGTACGGCGAAGGCATCTCAAAAATGGGTGAGCTGCTGGACCTCGGTGTCAAAGCAGGCGTGGTTGAAAAGTCAGGCTCATGGTTCAGCTATGGCGATGAACGGATCGGGCAGGGGCGTGAAAATGCCAAGCAATACTTGCGCGACAACAACCGGATCGCATTTGAGATCGAAGATAAGATCCGCGCCGCGCATGGGTTGGATTTCGATATGCCTACGGGTGCTGCTGAGGATGACGATATCCTGGAAGCTTAAAGGCCGCAGAACGGAGCAAGATCATTCGGTGGGTTTCGTTTCAAACAGAATAGGAAACTCCTGTAACAAGGCGGTCCATAGGATCGCCTTGCCGCATTCTGGCACACCTCTGCTGTGGACACTTTTCTGACAGGGGGATAAACCTGCGGAGACCAAGATTTATGTGCGCCGAGAGAGCCCAATGCCAACCCTGAACGATATCCGATCGACCTTTCTGAATTACTTTGAAAAACAGGGGCATGAGGTTGTGGCATCCAGCCCGCTGGTTCCACGCAACGACCCAACGCTGATGTTCGTGAATTCTGGCATGGTCCAGTTCAAGAACCTGTTCACTGGTTTGGAAACCCGCGACTACACACGTGCCACAACCGCCCAGAAATGTGTGCGGGCCGGTGGCAAACATAACGACCTCGACAATGTGGGCTATACCGCGCGTCACCACACGTTTTTCGAGATGCTGGGTAACTTTTCCTTTGGCGATTATTTCAAGCATGAAGCAATCCCGTTCGCTTGGAACCTGATTACCAAGGAATTCGGCATAGACAAAAACCGCCTGCTGACCACCGTCTATCACACCGATGACGAAGCGTTTGAGATCTGGAAAAAGGTCGGTGTTCCCGAGGACCGCATCATCCGCATCGCCACCAATGATAATTTTTGGCAGATGGGCCCGACCGGTCCCTGCGGACCGTGCACCGAGATTTTCTATGACCATGGCGATCACATCTGGGGAGGCCCTCCGGGATCGGCCGAAGAAGATGGTGATCGTTTCATCGAAATCTGGAACGTCGTCTTCATGCAGAACGAGCAGTTCGAAGATGGTTCGATGGTCGAACTGGACATGCAGTCCATTGACACTGGCATGGGGCTGGAGCGGATCGGTGCGTTGTTGCAGGGCAGCCATGACAACTATGACACTGATCTATTCAAAACCCTGATCGAGGCGTCTGCAGATGCGACCGGCGTGGATCCCTATGGGGATCAAAACGTGCATCACCGCGTCATTGCGGACCACCTGCGATCGACCTCGTTCCTGATTGCCGATGGCGTCATGCCCAGCAATGATGGGCGCGGTTACGTTCTGCGGCGGATCATGCGCCGTGCCATGCGCCATGCGCACCTATTGGGGGCCAAGGATCCGGTGATGCACCGCCTTGTTCCAACGCTGGTGCAGCAGATGGGCGGGCATTACTCGGAACTGACGCAGGCCCAGCCCCTGATTGAAGAGACTTTGTTGCTTGAAGAAACTAAGTTCAAGCAAACACTGGATCGCGGCTTGAAGCTGTTGGATGACGAGGTAGCCGGGCTTGCCGAAGGCGCGCCTTTGCCAGGGGCTGCGGCCTTCAAACTCTATGACACCTATGGCTTCCCGTTGGACTTGACGCAGGATGCGCTGCGCGAGAAGGGTCGCGCCGTGGATACCCACGGGTTTGATTCTGCGATGGCAGAGCAAAAAGCCAAGGCGCGGGCGGCTTGGGCCGGGTCCGGCGAAGCTGCAGATCAGGCCGTGTGGTTTGATGTCTTAGATACGGCAGGTGCGACAGATTTCTTGGGCTACGAGACCGAGAAGGCCGAAGCGCAGGTTGCCGCGTTGGTCGTGGAAGGCACTCTCGTCGATGCGATCAAGGCCGGTGGCAGCGGCTGGGTTGTCGTGAACCAGACCCCGTTTTATGGCGAGGCCGGTGGTCAAATCGGTGACACCGGAGAATTGCGCCGCGTTGATGATCGCGACGACCTAAGCCGCGTGGATGACACCAAAAAGTTTGCCGATGGCAAAGTCTATGCGCATAAGGTTACAGTCGAAAACGGCACACTCTCCAAAGGGGACGCGGTCGAGCTTGAGGTCGATCACGCCCGCCGATCCGCCATTCGGGCCAACCATTCGGCCACACACCTGCTGCACGAAGCGTTGCGGGAGGCGCTGGGGGATCATGTGGCGCAGCGCGGCTCGCTGAATGCGGCGGATCGCTTGCGGTTTGACTTCAGCCATTCCAAAGCACTGAGCCTTGAGGAAATCCAAAAGGTCGAACGCGAAGTGAACAGCTTCATTCGCCAGAACTCAACCGTCGAAACCCGGGTCATGACACCCGACGACGCGCGCGAACTGGGGGCGCAGGCGCTGTTTGGAGAGAAATACGGCGACGAAGTACGTGTTGTCTCGATGGGCAAGGCCCCGACCGGCAAGGGACAGGATGGTGAAACATGGTCGATAGAACTGTGCGGCGGTACTCATGTGCGCCAGACAGGGGATATCGGCACTTTTGTGGTACTGGGCGACAGCGCCAGCAGTGCCGGTGTACGCCGGATCGAAGCGCTGACCGGGGACGAGGCCAACCGTTACCTCTCGGCCCAAGATCACCGGCTTGCTCAGGTGGCGCTGGAACTGAAAGCGCAGCCAGATGACGTGGTCGCCCGTGTGAAAGGACTGTTGGACGAACGCAAATCCTTGCAGAACGAAGTAGCTCAACTGCGTCGCGATCTGGCAATGGCCGGAGGCGCCGGACAGGGCGGCGGGGCTGATGCGCGTGACGTCAACGGTGTAAAATTCCTGGCCCAAACGCTCAGCGGAGTTTCGGGTAAGGATCTTCCCGCGCTGATCGACGAACACAAGGCCCGCCTGGGGTCGGGTGCAGTCCTTCTTATTGCAGATACGGGAGGCAAGGCAGCGGTTGCAGCCGGTGTAACGGAAGACCTGACCGGGACCGTTTCGGCGGTAGATCTGGTCAAAGCTGCTGTCGTCGAATTGGGCGGCAAGGGCGGTGGTGGCCGACCGGATATGGCCCAAGGCGGCGGCAAGGACGCATCGAATGCAGAAGCCGCAATTAAGGCCGCGGAACAAGTAATGGGAGGTTAAGATGGCAGCACTCTGGATCGCGCATGTAACGGTAACGGACGCCGAGGCATACGGAAAATACGCTGAACTGGCCGGACCAGCCATTGCCAAGCACGGTGGTGAATTCATAGCGCGCGCCGCACGGTATGTTCAGCTGGAAGGTAAAGAGCGGCCCCGCAACGTGGTCGCCCGATTCCCTTCTTTGGAGGCAGCGGTCGAGTGCTACAACTCAGACGAGTACCAACAGGCGCTGAATCACGCCCGAACCGCCAGTGAACGAGAGTTGGTCGTGGTCGAGATCACCGAATAAGTGTAGAACATAACGCTGTTTTGCTGGTTTCAGCAGTTTTCAGCTTAATGTTGGGTATCGAGCCCTTAGAGCAGCCTGCATTTGCAGGCTGTTTTTTTATTCTACTTTATTACAAAATCTTACGTCGCCTTCTTAATGTTTTTTTCCGCGTGAGTTTTCCAGAATTGTGGCGACTCTATCCAATTTCCCACCCGAAATTGTCAAATTGTAGAACGAATTTTCGCCCTTTTTCATTTGCAGGTTCTCTATGATTGCGACTGAGGCCCGTTCAGCGATAGGTTCAAGAAGTGGAATATAGTCCTGCGGTATCGGCAATCATACGAATGATACTGAACCAGGGAATAGGCATGACATCATTGATCAAAACGACCAACGAACAGATTGCAGAGGTTTTGACCGCTGCCGCGTGTGTCATTGGCCTTGGGGTCGTGTTCCTGGCTTCGCCTATTAGCACAACAGATGCCCAGGCGTCGGAAGGGCGCTTTATTCCTGCTGTTGCTTCTTCACCGCCACCGTCCGGAGCGATAAACCTGTGTGATCAGTACCGTTGGGCATGTACGGCGAAACGTTCGGCGGCCCTGTCCAGTCAACAAGAACTAAAGGTTGTCGAACAAATAAACCGGCGGGTGAACAGATCCACCCGTGAAATTACTGATCAATCTCAATATAAAACTCGCGAACGGTGGGCGCTGCCGACGGCCCTTGGGGGTGACTGCGAGGATTTTGCGCTTCTGAAAAAGCGAGAGCTGGTTCATGCCGGTGTCGATCCAAACAAACTTTTGATCGCCACAGTTTTGGACACGCGCCGTATCCCACATGCGGTTCTTGTTTACCGGTCGGATCAAGGAGATCTTATCCTGGACAACCAAACCAATCGCATCAAACCCTGGGCAGCTACACGTTACCTGTTTCTGCGGATGCAAGACCCGAAACGGCCCAGTGGATGGGTCGGCATCTACGGGCACAGCTAAGGCTAGTGTGTATTTTTAACTTTGGGTATTTGATTCACGGGCGCAAGGTTATTACGCGCCCGTAATCTCTTCTTAGCTCACCTTGGTACTTCGAAATTTTGCACCAACCAAACCGGCAACGACAAATATTTATTCGTCAAAAAAGCAGGCCTTCGAATAAGGTTCAGCGACCAAGTTAGCTTGCGATCACCGCAACTCTTCGCCGGGTTCTTCGCCACCGGGTTCTTCGCCACCGGGTTCTTCACCACCAGGCTCTTCGCCACCGGGTTCTTCACCACCAGGCTCTTCGCCACCGGGCTGTTCACCACCGGGTTCTTCACCACCAGGCTCTTCGCCACCGGGCTGTTCACCACCGGGTTCTTCACCACCAGGCTCTTCGCCACCGGGCTGTTCACCACCGGGCTGTTCGCCCTCTGGCTCGCCCCCGCGTGGTCCTTCTCCTCCTGGAGTTTCTCCTCCGGTGGTTTCCGGACTTCCGCTCGGACCAGATGGGCCCGGCCCGCCAGTAAGGCCTGTATCTTGGCCTTCATTTGCTGGACCATCCCCCGCTCTCTGATCGGAAGCGCCGATTGATGCTGTGGGGAGGTCAGTCAGCAAATCCGCAAGCGGCGAGCACTCTGCGCCCAAGCGTGCAACGATCTCCTGAAAATCAGCCCGACGCTGGATATAGCGCAGCATCCCGGATGTAACTGAATCGCATTCGCAGAGCACTCCAGGAGAACCAGCAGACTGGCGCGCCGTTTTGACAGTACACGCCCCACTTGCAAAAGCTTCGGTTACAGGAGCGACCACAAAAGTCGTGGCGGCTAAAAAAACTGGTAACTTAAGGGAACGAAAAACCATCATTAACTCCTTGGAACTCGGTACCTATCACGTGCATCCCTATGCACCATTATTTTGGTCGTGTGAGTGAAGATCATCACACTTCGGGCACATTTACACCTTGAGATCGACTTAATCGCAATATGTGGGAAGAGAGAATGGAGCAAAAATAATGCAATTTAAGGTAGAAAAGCACATGTTTTCAAGAAAAAGCCGGGTTTTTTGCCCGACTCTCCGAATTTCGTTTTTTGACCCATAGGAAGCAAAAATGCCACAGTATCGCCATTGTTTCCCATTTGGGTCGATACAGGCGCAGGTTGATTAGGCCGATTTCGCCATTCGTTTGCGTTCGTGAGGATCCAAAAAGCGTTTGCGCAGCCGCACAGCGTTCGGCGTCACCTCGACCAATTCGTCGTCATCGATATAGGCGATGGCTTCTTCCAGCGAAAATTGAACGTGAGGCGTCAGGCGCACTGCATCGTCCGAACCGCTTGCGCGGACGTTGGTGAGTTTCTTGCCCTTGAGCGGATTGACTTCCAGGTCGTTGTCGCGCGAATGCTCTCCGATCACCATGCCCTGATAGACGTCGGTCTGAGGGCCTACAAACATGCGGCCGCGCTCTTCCAAATTCCAGAGCGCATAAGCCACGGCCTGGCCGTTTTCCATCGAGATCAGAACGCCCGCGCGACGGCCCGGGATTTGACCTTTATGTGGGGCCCAGTCGTGGAACACACGGTTTAGAACACCTGTGCCACGAGTATCCGTCAAAAACTCGCCGTGATACCCGATCAGACCGCGCGAAGGTACATGCGCGATGATGCGTGTTTTGCCAGCACCGGCAGGGCGCATTTCGACCAATTCACCTTTTCGCGCACCTGTAATCTTTTCGATGACCGAGCCAGAATACTCATCGTCCACGTCGATTGTGACTTCCTCGATCGGTTCCAGCCGCTGGCCGTTTTCTTCGCGGAACAAAACCTGTGGGCGCGAGATACTGAGTTCGAAACCCTCGCGGCGCATGTTCTCGATCAGAACACCCATTTGCAATTCGCCGCGGCCGGCAACTTCGAACGCTTCACCGCCCGGCGTGTCGGTGATCCTGATCGCAACGTTCGATTCGGCTTCTTTCATGAGCCGGTCGCGGATGACGCGGGACTGAACCTTTTTACCGTCGCGGCCAGCCAAAGGAGAGTCGTTGATACCAAAGGTCACGGTGATGGTTGGCGGGTCGATGGGCTGCGCGGGCAGCGCCTCTTCGACCTGCGGCGAAACCAGCGAATCCGCCACGGTTGCCTTACTCATGCCTGCAATGGTTACGATGTCACCAGCTTCGGCTACGTCGATGGGCTGTTGCGCCAAGCCGCGGAATGCCAGGATCTTCGAGGCTCGGAAGTTTTCGATCAGCGTGCCGTCGCGGCTAAGGGCCTTCAGGCTGTCACCCGCCTTCAAAGTTCCGCTTTCGACGCGACCGGTCAGAATGCGGCCGATGAACGGGTCGCTGCCAAGCGTCGTGGCCAACATCCGGAACGGTTGGTCTTTTTGATCGACCTGCTTGGGGGCAGGGACGTGATCGACGATCAGATCGAACAGTGCGCTCAGATCCTTGCGGGGACCGTCCAGTTCCATATCCGCCCAGCCAGAACGGCCCGAAGCATACATGGCCGGAAAATCCAGCTGGTCGTCATCGGCGCCAAGGTTGGCAAACAGGTCGAAACATTCGTCCAGAGCGCGGTCAGGCTCGGCATCGGGTTTGTCGACCTTGTTCAGAACTACGATCGGGCGCAGACCTAACGCTAGCGCCTTGGAGGTCACAAACTTGGTCTGCGGCATAGGGCCTTCCGCGGCATCGACCAGCAGAACCACGCCGTCGACCATGCTGAGAATCCGTTCAACCTCGCCACCGAAATCGGCGTGACCGGGTGTGTCGACGATGTTGATGCGGGTGCCATTCCATTCGACGGATGTTGCCTTAGCCAGAATGGTGATTCCGCGTTCGCGTTCCAGGTCATTACTGTCCATGGCTCGTTCTGCCACAGCTTGGTTTTCCCGGAACGCACCGGATTGTTTGAGAAGCTCATCCACCAGGGTCGTTTTGCCGTGGTCCACGTGAGCGATGATTGCGATGTTGCGCAGGTCCATGAGAGGTCAGCCTTTGAACGGGAAGTTGTCGCGCGCATAACGCGGCGCGGCAAAATATACCAGCCCTAACCGCAGATCAGTGGCCAGCAGTCTTCGAAAACAAGTGAATGATCAGAATTCCGGCCAGAATCATGGTCAGTCCAAGTATTGCAGGCCAATCCAGCTTTTGACCGAAAACCACAAACCCGATGAGCGCGATCAGAACAATGCCCAGGCCGGACCAGATTGCATAGACAATGCCCACGGGCATGGATTTCAGGGTTAGTCCCAGCAAGTAGAAAGCAACACCATACCCCAAAATGACAAGAACGGACGGTCAAAACCGGGTGAACTGCTGGCTCGCCTGTAGGGCGGTTGTGCCAATGGTTTCCGCCATAACGGCCAATAACAAAAACAGATAGGCTTGAGGCATTGCAGTCTCGCGGGGCTATAGGGTTTCAGCACCTCGAACACAGAATGTGTGGACAAGGCAAGGTCAGTCTCAAAGTTTAACTTCCGTCGGGTCAGGTATACCTTACTGTTATCAGCCTAGAATAAGTGTAAGATACTCCACATATTTTATTAATTGTTAATGAGTTTTGTTCGATGACGACATTCGCAAAGTCGATCGTTTTTGTTTCTGGTCTGATAGTGGCAGTTGGGTGGCTTGCTGACGGGGGGTCCGTCGATAATGAAGCAGCCGGTGTGGTTCAACAGTTTGATGGTAGTCGTGTTTTTTAACGCCACTCAGAACTAAGAAGGGAAAAGGAGCCTTTGGGCTCCTTTTTTCTGTTATGCGTCTAACGGCGTCGCTTCGAAACTTTGGAAAAATGCCGCAAGTTGCGGGTGAAGCCAGTTCCATAGTTCAGGTGCTCCGGCTGTAATGGAGGGTTCAACCCGCGCTTTGAGCTGGGCGAGGGTAACGTTGTAGTCCGCCCACGACCCACCACCGTTTTCCAGATTGGCTATCGGTGTTTGAAAACGATCTACTGCCTTTGCGAACCTTGCGTCTGTACTCTTGGCGGCTTCGAACTCGAGCCACATATCCGTGAAATGCGCCTGCTGCATGTCCGGTAATAAGCCAAACAATCGCTGAGCTGCGGCCTGTTCCTTGACCTCTTGTTCGGCGTGGTTCACCTGTCCGTGAATAGGGTGATCTCCGGCGTCGATTTCGACGATATCGTGCAGAAGAAGCATCTGAAGCACACGATCCACGTTAATTTCTGATTGCGCGTGCTCAGCCAAAACCCAAGCGTAGAGCATAATATGCCAGGAATGCTCGGCAGAGTTCTCGAACCGATCCCCGGCCATCAGACGCGACGCGCGAATAACCGATTTCAGTTTGTCTGCCTCGGCCAAAAACGCGATCCGCGTTGAGAATGCGTTTTCCTCTGTTGCAGATCCGGCCAGCAAGGCCGTGGCTTGGTGATAGGCCAGCGGAAATACCTGTGAAAGATAGGCCGCGCGACCGCCATCCAGATTGGCCCGTGCAATTTTCACATGGTCCGGGTGAGGGTCCGAAGCGCACAGAACCTGAAACAGCGGCTGACACCGATCCAGGATTTTGGCAAATTGCGCGTCCGGTGTCTGATCCGATTCGAACTCCTGCCACAAAGACAGGAATGTCTGTGCTTGATCCCGGGGCAGTAAACCAAACAGTTCTGAGGCGGCTGCCTGTTCCGCCTCAGCCAGATGATCCCAGTCGGTTTCCAAGTGAATAGGATGGTCGCCAACCACGATCTCGACCAGATCGTGTAACAGCAACATACGAATGACTCGATCAATTGATACATTTGGCCCCGCCAAGGGGGCCATGACCAAGGCCCAAAGCGCCAGATGCCAGCTGTGTTCGGCAGAGTTTTCAGGCCGGGACTGATCGAGCAGTACATTTGCCCGCTCAACCATCTTCAACATGTCGGCCCGTTTCAAAAACGCAATTTGTGCCGACAACCGTTCCGTCATTGTTTTTCGATCGCTTTTTGTTTCGAGCGATGCGCAGCCAGGCGTTTGATGACAAATTGTCTGGCTTTGCGTTCCGCCAAGCGCACGCGGATTTCGGTCAAGTAGGCCTCTTCCAGCGATTGTGAAGCGGCCCCAAGAACTTCGCCGACCTCGACAAAGAAACGGTCTTCGCCAGTTTCGTCCATAACCTTCATCGTGTCTTCGGCCAGTTTGGCCGCAAGAGTTGTGATGGTGTCGGACATTAGCGGGTGTTCTCGGTCAAGCGACGTTTCACATAGTCACTGACATCGGTGATCAGCGTGTCCATGTGGCGATCCTGGAAGAAGTGGTCTGCGCCCTCGACCTCGGTGTGGGTGATCGTGATGCCTTTTTGTTCGTGCAGTTTGTTCACCAGTGACGTGGTGTCTGCCGGTGGGGCCACGCGGTCGGCTGATCCGTTAATGATCAGGCCCGAAGACGGGCAGGGCGCCAAGAACGAAAAGTCGTACATGTTGGCCGGAGGTGAAACACTGATGAACCCTGTGATCTCGGGCCGGCGCATCAGCAATTGCATGCCGATCCATGCCCCAAACGAAAACCCTGCGACCCAGCAGTGTTTCGAATTGTTGTTCATGGATTGCAGATAATCCAGCGCCGAGGCAGCATCGCTTAGTTCACCTACACCCTGATCATACTCGCCCTGACTGCGGCCAACGCCACGGAAGTTGAAGCGAAGCACGGTGAAGCCCATGTTGTAGAAGGCATAGTGCAGGTTATAGACCACCTTGTTGTTCATGGTCCCGCCAAATTGTGGATGCGGGTGAAGCACGATTGCGATCGGTGCGTCTTTTTCCTTTTGCGGGTGGTAGCGGCCTTCCAGGCGGCCTTCGGGTCCGGGAAAAATCACCTCGGGCATGTGTGCTTTGGTCCTGTCTTTTTCGTACGGGTGCCCGGATATACTTGACGATAATCGTCGGACACCTTAGAACGGTTCTAATTACATAACGTTGCGCGTCAGCGCTGTCAGTCGGAGATACGCACTGGCAGCGTCGGCGTCAATGATTTCGCGCAAATCCTGCTGAGAAGGGGCTAAATATGAAGCTGTCGACCAAAGGCCGATATGCGATGGTTGCCTTGGCGGATATTGCGTTGCAGCCAACAGACCGGCTTGTAACCCTTGGCGAGATCTCAGAGCGCCAGGATGTGTCGCTGCCTTATCTGGAACAGCTCTTTGTCAAACTTCGTCGCGCCGAGCTGGTGTCTTCAGTCCGTGGCCCGGGCGGCGGGTATCGTCTTGCGCGTCCCGCGTCGGAAATCCGTGTGGTCGAAATTTTGGCAGCAGTGGACGAAACGGTAGATGCTTTGCAGAAAGGGGCCGGGGCCTCTGGTGCGTCTTCAGGCAGCCGGGCGCAATCCCTGACCAACCGCCTTTGGGAAAGCCTGAGCGCGCATGTCTATGTGTTTTTGCATCAGACGCGCCTGTCTGACGTGATCAAGAACGACCTGGCTCCATGCCCCGCAGTGCCGAGCCTGTTCTCGGTGGTGGACGAGTAAGACGAAAAGGCGGCACCGTCATATGAAATCTGCTGGCAAAAAGATGCATCCATGAATCGTGTTTATCTGGATCATAACGCAACAACACCACTGCGCCCTGAGGCACGAGAGGCGATGATTGCCGCGATGGAAGTCTGCGGAAATCCGTCCTCTGTTCATGCCCAGGGCCGAGCTGCAAAGGCACTTGTCGAACGGGCGCGTGCACAGGTTGCAGCTGCTTTCGGCGCTGATGGTGCGGATATCGTTTTCACTTCGGGGTCGACCGAGGGCGCGGCATTAACTTTGGCCGGGCGCAATTTGCATGGTGCCGCAGTTGAACATGATGCGGTAAGGGCATGGATCCATGAGGATCTTCCGGTTTCTGCGGCCGGAGAGGTTCTGGTTGAGACACCAGAGGCTTCAACCGTTCAACTGGCAAATTCCGAGACTGGTATCGTTCAGACATTACCGCCCGGATTGGCTGTGACAGATGCCACGCAGGCATTTGGAAAGCTGCCGATTGCGTTTAATTGGATGTATGCCCAGATGGCTTTGGTCTCGGCGCATAAACTTGGTGGACCCAAGGGTGTTGGCGCCGTCGTGATGAAGCGCGGTACCGACCTGCCAGCTCTGATTAAGGGCGGAGGCCAGGAAATGGGGCGCCGCTCCGGCACTGAAAATGTCATTGGAATCGCTGGCTTCGGAGCCGCAGCTGAAGCCGCAGCACGTGACTTGGCGGATGGCGTTTGGGAGCAAATCGAAGAATTTAGAAATATTCTAGAAAACGCTCTTGAGGGCGCTGTAAAATCACCTATTTTTGTCGGGAAAGGGCGGCAACGCCTGCCGAACACCTTGTGTTTTGCCGCGCCGGGATGGAAGGGTGAAACCCAGGTCATGCAGATGGATCTGTCGGGTTTTGCGGTCAGTGCGGGCTCTGCCTGTTCCAGCGGCAAGGTTCGTGCCAGCGCGGTGCTCACCGCAATGGGTTTTGACGAGGTGACAGCCAGCAGCGCAATCCGCGTTTCGCTGGGCCCTCGGACAACGAAAGAAGATGTGCTGCGTTTCGCCGAAACGTGGCTTGAAAAAGAGAAAAAGCATCGCGCGCGGGCCGCGTGATCTGACGGAGGGTAAGTTATGGCCGCTTTGGACCAGACCCAGGTGAAAGAGGGTGTCGATCAGGAAACCGTGGATGCGGTACGCGAGGTCGGAACCTACAAGTACGGCTGGGACACTGATATTGAGATGGAGTACGCGCCGAAAGGTGTGAACCCGGATATCGTCCGTCTGATCTCGGAGAAGAACGAAGAGCCAGAGTGGATGACCGAATGGCGCTTGGCCGCGTTCGAGCGCTGGACCAAGATGAACGAACCAAAATGGGCGATGGTCAACTACCCTGAAATCGATTTCCAGAACCAGTATTACTATGCGCGTCCGAAATCGATGGAAGAAAAGCCAAAGTCTCTGGATGAGGTCGATCCCAAGCTGCTGGCCACATATGAAAAGCTTGGTATCCCACTGAAAGAACAGATGATTCTGGCTGGTGTCGAAGGTGTTGAAGACGCGCCTGCCGAAGGGCGCAAGGTTGCTGTGGACGCGGTGTTCGACTCGGTTTCTGTAGGTACGACCTTTCAGGCCGAACTGAAAAAGGCCGGGGTGATCTTCTGCTCGATCTCGGAAGCGATCAAAGAACACCCCGAGTTGGTCAAGAAATATCTTGGGACTGTCGTCCCAGTTTCGGACAACTTTTATGCGACACTGAACTCGGCTGTGTTTTCGGATGGGTCTTTTGTCTACATCCCGCCGGGCGTTCGGTGCCCGATGGAGCTGAGCACCTATTTCCGCATCAACGCCGAAAACACTGGCCAGTTCGAACGCACGCTGATCATCGCTGACAAGGGCTCGTACGTCTCTTATCTGGAAGGCTGCACTGCGCCCCAGCGTGATACGGCGCAGCTGCACGCGGCTGTTGTCGAGATCATCGTCGAAGAAGACGCCGAGGTGAAGTATTCGACCGTGCAAAACTGGTTCCCAGGGGATGAGAATGGCAAGGGTGGCATCTATAACTTTGTGACCAAACGCGCCGATTGCCGGGGCGATCGTTCCAAAGTCATGTGGACACAGGTGGAAACTGGGTCTGCCGTGACCTGGAAATACCCGTCCTGCATCCTCCGCGGCAATGAAAGCCAAGGCGAGTTCTACTCGATTGCGATTGCCAACAACTATCAGCAGGCCGACACCGGCACCAAGATGGTTCATCTGGGCAAGAACACCAAATCGCGCATTGTGTCCAAAGGCATCAGCGCAGGTAAAGCGCAGAACACCTATCGCGGTCTGGTCTCGATGCATCCGAAAGCTAAAGACAGCCGGAACTACACGCAGTGTGACAGTCTGTTGATCGGAGATAAATGCGGCGCGCATACGGTTCCGTATATTGAGGTCAAGAACAACTCGTCCCGCGTTGAGCATGAGGCGACGACGTCGAAAGTGGATGACGATCAACTGTTCTATTGCCGTCAGCGCGGCATGGACGAGGAAGAGGCCGTTGCGCTGGTTGTGAACGGGTTCTGCAAGGACGTATTGCAGGCGCTGCCGATGGAATTTGCCATGGAAGCGCAGCAGCTGGTGGCGATCTCGCTTGAGGGGAGCGTCGGCTAACAATGCGCCCGCGTTCCAAGATCAAACGGTTTGTTGACCGCACGGTTGCCAAACTATTTGTCAGCTTATGCGGCCCGTTCGTGCGGTATTGCGATGCCGGCGGTCAATTTCTGTTGTTCGAAGTGTCCAATCCACGTGATGTGATCCAAGGACGTCATTTTTGGGGTGATGTGTATGAGTTGGGTCTGCTCCAAGACATATCGCGCTATCTGCCGAAAAACGCGCAAATCGCTGATATTGGAGCCAATATTGATAACCATGCAGTGTATTGGGGGCGCGCGTGTGCAACCAAGATCGTACGTGTGATCGAAGTTAACCCGGACGCTATCGCCATCTTGAAGCGCAACATCAAGCTTAACGGCCTGGAAGATGTTGTTGACAGTTCGAAACTGGGTGTTGGAGCAGGGCGCGAGGCTGCGTCTGGCTTTGAGCTTAAGCCAGAGGCGGGCAATCTAGGCGGCACGCAATTGACACTGGGATCTGGAAATCTGCGGGTAGAGCCCGGTGATACGCTTTTAGAAGGTATGACACCGGATCTGATCAAGATCGACGTTGAGGGCATGGAGCTGGACGTGTTGGCAGGGTTGTCCCGCACGGTGGCTGCGACGCGCCCCATCATCTTTGTCGAGGTAGATCACAAAAACCGCGCGTTCTTTCAGAAATGGATGGCCGAGCAAAACTACGAAACTCTTCGGAGCTTTGGGCAAGACCGCGACAATGAAAACTTCCTGATCGTTCCGGCCGAAAAGGCCGACACGTTCAAATCGAAATGACACCCGCGCAAGATGACGCGCGAATAGAGATGAGAGCCGAGGAAAATATGCTGGAAATCAAGAACCTGCACGTGCAGCTTGAAGAAGAAGACAAGCAAATTCTCAAAGGTGTGGACCTGACGGTTGAGGCCGGCAAGGTGCATGCGATCATGGGGCCCAATGGGTCGGGTAAGTCGACGCTCAGCTATGTTCTGTCCGGTCGCGACGGTTACGAGGTGACCGAAGGCTCGGCCACGCTGGACGGCGAAGACCTGTTGGAAATGGAACCGGAAGAGCGCGCCGCTGCGGGTGTATTCCTGGCGTTCCAGTACCCGGTGGAAATCCCGGGCGTTGGCAATATGACCTTCCTGCGGACTGCAGTGAATGCGCAACGCAAGGCACGTGGCGAAGAAGAGCTGTCGGCCGCCGACTTCCTGAAAGAAGTGCGCGCGAAGGCGAAAACTCTGAAGATCGACGCTGACATGTTGAAGCGTCCGGTCAATGTTGGCTTTTCGGGCGGTGAGAAAAAGCGCAACGAAATACTTCAGATGGCCATGCTGGAACCTAAGATGTGCATCATGGACGAGACAGACTCGGGCCTTGACGTGGATGCGATGAAGCTGGTGGCCGAAGGTGTGAATGCCCTGCGCGATGAAGGCCGTGGTTTCCTGGTGATCACGCACTACCAGCGTCTTTTGGATCACATCAAACCGGACGTCGTGCACATTATGGCCAATGGTCGTATCGTCAAGACCGGCGGTCCGGACCTCGCGCTTGAGGTCGAAAACAACGGTTATGCTGACATTCTTGCCGAGGTGAACTGATGGCCTTGCCCGAAGCAAAACAAACCGCAACCGAGGCGCGGCTATCTGCGCTGACCATGCCTGACGTAGGTTGCACGCGTGCCGCGCGCGAAGACGCTCTGGCACGTGTGCTTGAAACTGGCCTGCCTAACCGTCGCGACGAATACTGGAAATACACCCAACCTGACACTTTGGTGTCGCCCGAAGCGATGCCTGCTGCTGTCTTCTCAGATGATGAGCCGTTGGTATTCAGTGAGTTCGACCGGCTGAATATCGTTTTCGTGGACGGTGTATTCAGTGCCGAGGAATCGGATGATCTGTCGATGGAAGGTGTAAGCATCGACCGGCTTGAAGACATCTGCTGCAAAGACATTCACTGGGCCAAGGACCTGTATGGCGTTCTGGAAGCCCGCGGTCAGGTACCGGTCCAGCGCCCGCTGGCAGCGCTGAACACGGCATTTGCGTCGGATGGTGTTGCCATTCACGTGACAGGCAAACCGTCCAAACCGATCAACCTGATCTATCGCCACGCTTCGCCGACGTCAGACGCGATCCTGCATCACGTGGTTCGGGTGGAAAGCGGGGCCGAGGCGACCATCCTTGAAACTGGTCCAGCAGCCTCGCGCTTTAACAAATGCATGGAAATCGACATTGCCGACAAGGGTACGCTGCATCATGTCCGTGCACAGGGCAGGGACCATGAGCGTCGCGCGGCGACCCATATGTTCACACGTCTGGGCACGGAATCGGTCTTTAAATCCTTCACTTTGACGGTGAATGGCGTTCTGACCCGCAATGAACAGGTTGTAGAACTAACCGGCGACGATGCGGTTGCGCATGTGGCGGGGGCCTGCGTTGGCGATGGCGAGTTTCACCATGACGACACAGTCTTCATCACGCATGACGCAGTGAATTGTGAAAGCCGTCAGGTGTTCAAGAAAGTGCTGCGCAACGGTGCGACCGGCGTGTTCCAAGGCAAGATTCTTGTGAAGGAAGGGGCTCAGAAAACCGACGGCTACCAGATCAGCCAGTCGCTGCTTCTGGATGACGACAGCCAGTTCCTAGCCAAACCCGAGCTTGAGATTTACGCCGATGATGTGGCGTGTTCGCATGGCTCGACTTCGGGCGCGATTGACGAAACCGCACTGTTCTACCTGCGCTCGCGCGGGGTTCCGACCAAGGACGCGACCAATATGCTGACACTTGCGTTCCTGGCCGAAGCGGTCGACGAAATCGAAGACAGCGCGTTGGCCGAAGCGATTGTCAGCCGTCTGGAGGGGTGGCTCGACCGCCGCAGCTGATGGCTCTTTCGTCAGATATTTTGGCAACTTACCGGGGGCCGGGGCGCGTTGTGCGTCGGCTTCTGGATTTGGGGCCTCGTGAAGACCGCGCGCTAGTGTTTGTCATGGGCTTTTGCATCGTCGCGTTTATTGCGCAGATGCCAGGGCTCGCACGGCAGGCTCATCTGGAAGGTGTTGAACTGAATATGTTGCTGGGCGGTGCGCTGCTGGGCACCGTGTTTATCTTGCCGTTGTTCTTCTACACGCTGGCTTTGGTCTCGCATTGGGCCGCGCGTCTGGTTGGCGGCAAGGGCACTGCTTATGGGGCAAGGCTGGCCCTGTTCTGGGCGCTGCTTTCGTCTGCACCGCTGGTTTTGCTGAATGGTCTGGTAGCTGGGTTCATCGGACCCGGACCTGCTTTGTCAATTGTAGGCTTCCTGTGGGTTGCTGTTTTTGTCTGGTTCTGGTTATCGGGTCTCAGGCAAGTACAAAGGGCGGCTGAATGACTATTCCACCACTAGGTCCACTGGCTGTTCTGACGCTCAGACGGCCTGCCGAAGCGGCCCGTCAGATTTTGGCCCTGGATCTGGGGCGAGAAGCAGTCTGGCTAGCGTTCGCTCTAGCTGTGGTTATCAGCAGCCTCGTCCAATTAGCACTCCGTTTAACGGCTCAAACTTTGCCGAATGACCAACCGTCCCAAGCTTTCGATAGCATTTCGATAATTTTGCTTACCTCTGCCGGTGGATTGCTTCTGAGCGTACTGGCTTTTCTGTTGGTCGGGCGGGTACTTGGTGGACGTGCAACGCTTTCTGGCCTGTTGTCCCTCATGATCTGGCTAAGTTTGTTGCAAAGCGTTGCGTCGTTGGCCATGGCCTTATCCACAGTGGCCTTGCCCGCTGTATCGCTTCTCTTGGGGCTGGCAACCCTGGGGTGGAGCCTTTACATAACGCTCCATTTTTTAAACGAGGCGCATCAGTTCGGCTCACTCGGCAAGGCTTTTGCTGTGATCCTGCTGGCCGCGATCGTCGCCTTGCCCATTGTTCTGATGTTCACCCCAACCGGACCTGTCTAGGAAATACGCTTATGTATGATGTGCAGAAAATCCGCTCTGACTTTCCGATCCTGTCACGTCAGGTCAATGGCAAGCCTTTGACCTATCTGGATAATGGCGCTTCGGCTCAGAAGCCACAGGTCGTCATAGACGCCGTGACTCGGGCGTATGCCGAGGAATATTCCAACGTCCATCGCGGTCTGCACTACCTGTCCAACCTTGCGACCGAGAAATACGAATCCGTGCGCGGCACCATCGCCCGCTTTCTTGGCGCATCTAATGAAGACGAAATCGTCCTGAACTCGGGCACGACCGAAGGGATCAACCTTGTCGCTTACGGCTGGGCAATGCCGCGCCTTGAAGCCGGGGATGAGATCGTTCTGAGCGTCATGGAACATCACGCCAACATCGTGCCCTGGCATTTTCTGCGTGAACGGCAGGGCGTTATTTTAAAATGGGTCGATGTGGATACAGAGGGTGGGCTGGACCCTCAGGCCGTGATTGATGCGATTGGCCCAAAGACCAAACTGGTCGCGGTGACCCAGTGTTCAAACGTCCTGGGTACTGTCGTGGATGTCAAAGCCATCACAGATGGCGCCCATGCCAAAGGCGTTCCGGTTCTGGTGGATGGCAGCCAGGGTGCAGTCCATATGCCGGTGAATGTCGAAGAGATCGGCTGTGATTTCTACGCGATCACAGGTCACAAGCTCTATGGTCCGTCCGGTTCCGGGGCGATCTTCATCAAATCCGAGCGCATGACCGAAATGCGCCCCTTTATAGGCGGCGGGGACATGATCAAGGAGGTCGGCAAAGATCAGGTCATTTATAACGATCCACCAATGAAGTTCGAAGCTGGCACGCCGGGTATCGTTCAGACGATAGGTTTGGGCGTGGCCTTGGACTACATGATGGAGCTTGGAATGGCGAACATTGCGGCGCATGAGTCCAGTCTACGCGATTATGCCATGCAGCGATTGATGGGCTTGAACTGGTTGCAGGTTCAAGGCACGCGCCCCGACAAGGCCGCTATCTTCAGCTTTACACTGGACGGGGCGGGGCATGCCCATGATGTGTCGACCATCCTGGACAAAAAAGGCGTCGCTGTTCGCGCAGGTCATCACTGCGCCGGGCCACTGATGGACCACCTGGGTGTAACTGCAACATGCCGCGCCAGTTTCGGTCTGTATAACACCACGGAAGAGGTCGACATTCTGATCGATGCCCTTGAATTGGCACATGATCTTTTCGCCTGACTTTGATCCGAAACTGAGCGCAACGGGCACGATTTCCAGTTGCACCCAAGTCGGATCAAGGTTAGCTAACGACCAACGCACCTGTAGCTCAGCTGGATAGAGCGCTGCCCTCCGAAGGCAGAGGCCAGAGGTTCGAATCCTCTCAGGTGCGCCACTTTCTTGCATGTTCTCAACCACTTTGAACGGATTCTAAGTACAGTTTCGTCGGATATTGAGAACGCCCGCAGGCACACTCTTCGAAGTGTAATTTTTTATCAGCACATTTTGCTATACACTTTCCCGATGGGGTTGGTTCGCGTCACCTTTGATGGAGGAAAGAACGTGCAAGTCATCTCTTCAAAAAAATTGTTTTTCGTTGTGGTCGTAACAGTAGCGGTTTTGGGCTGTACTGTTATTTCGGGTTATTCCCTCCCCAGCGTTATAAGCTGGATAATAGTCGGAGTGGTGCTTGCATTCATCCTTGGCAAGCTGACCGACGACGATCCAAACAGCGACGATGAAGCAGAGAGCAGCGATGTGTCTGTGTCTAATGTTTATTCTGATGTCGAAAAGGAAAAGGCGCGTGAGTCTGGCAGCTCGACCGCCGAGGCTGCATCCAGTAGCGACTCGGGTGACGCAGGCGGAGGAGGTGGAGATGCGGGGATATAGCAGGTAAAACCAGTTTTCCTGCTAAAGCGTTTCAGAAACGCGAAAACCGTTTGGTGTGCGCTTTAACCACGCCAGCTGCGAACGACTCCGCAATCCATATGAACGAAATTGGAACCGTAGTATTGGCCGACACCACCTGCGCGGCACGAAATAGCTGCTTTGGCCATCTGCGAGACCGAGCGAGAAGCTAGACGCAGGTCAGCAGCCTGACCTTCCATATGGAGCGATTTTCGCGCAACGCGACGCGACCGGGAACGCAACATAGCGTTGGTCTGCGGAGAGCGATAGCCGGACAGCAACATATAAGGTTCATTCACATCCAAAAGGTTGTGTGATGCTGCCATGATATCAATCGCGCGTAAATCGATGGATTTTACCTGATCTGTACGCCAATCACGCATGAAGTGGTTCACTTCTTTGACAGCGTCCTTGATATACTTACCATCGACCCAATAAATCATATCCAACCGTTCGCCCGTGCGACCGGAATACATACGAATGCGACGAATATCGCCGCCGCCACGCAAAAAGCCCGCTGCATTGGAGTAGGTGGGAGCTGCCGCGACTGCGGTTGCTGCAAACGCGCCCAATAGGGCACGCCGGGTCAAGCCCGAGGAACTGCTCTTTGTCATTTTTGGTTCGTCCCGTACTGTTCCTGCCTGCGCACGATGTTACGCGCGCCGTATTAATTTTTTCCCATCCCAGATGCGATTTTTATGACACAATCGGAATCGGTGGCCAAGAAGTGTTTCAGATTCACCATTTCAAGGGGGAAATTTCGGCAGTTTTTTGCGCAAATGACACAGTACTTCTTAGAAACTGTGCAACTGCGAAGCTTTCGCCGACAGGCCGATGCAAACACGCATCAGCCACCAACAGAAGCGATTGAGTAAGGTATTTGTGAATAGACAAGCTTTGCCGCCCAAACCCATAGTTGTTTGACGCACATATCCCAAGTCCAAGCTATTGAATACTCAAGGCCCTATAATGCTTTCTGTTTTCCGCACCAGTACCAGTATCTTTCTCACCGCGTGTTTTACCGCGACGGCAAGCTTTGCGAACACGGCTTCTGACCCCGCGCCGAACACCGCGTTTCAAATGGCGGTTGCGGAACACACTCCGCAGACCTCAAATATAGCAGAGTTCTATCGCACGAATGGGTTTTCACCCATTTGGGTCGGTGAAACGGTTGAGCATGCAAATCGTCGTGCCGCGCTGATAAATGCGTTGTCCAAGGCCCAAATGCACGGTCTGCCACAGTCGGATGCAACAGTCGCAGCTTTGATAGAGAAAATGGAGCAGGCCCGTTCAGTTCGTGATCTTGGTGCGGTTGAGGCAGAACTCAGCCGGGCTTTTATCGAATATGCTGACGCGCTTTACTCGGGAACTGTTGAGCCCGGACGTGTGGACGATGGCCTTGTTCGGACATTGAAACGTCGGAGCGCGGCCGAGCATTTGGCCGGTTTGGCTGATCAAGGCGCGCAATATCTGGAACAATTGCCACCCCAAACACGTCAGTACCGAGCACTAATGAAGCAAAAGCTTCTGCTGGAGGACCTGGTAAACCAGGGAGGTTGGGGCGCAACTGTGCCCGTTTCCAAACTGGAATTCGGTGACACAGGACCGAATGTTGTTAAACTGCGCAATCGTCTGGTGATGATGGGTTACATGAAGCCATCGGCCAGCCCGTCTTTTGACGACGCACTGCTGGCTGGCGTTCAGGCGTTTCAAACTGCACATGGGTTGGAGCCTGACGGCGTTGCGGGCAAGGGAACAATCACCGAGTTGAACCGGCCAGCATCGGACCGTTTGAAAGCTGTTCACGTAGCGCTCGAACGCGAACGCTGGTTGCCAAGGGAACGTGGCACGCGCCATATCCTTGTGAATCAGGCGGACTTTTCAGCCAAAATTGTTGATGACGGGCAAGTCACGTTTGAAACCCGCGCGGTGATTGGCAAGAACACATATGATCGCCGCAGCCCCGAGTTTTCTGATGTGATGGAGCATATGGTGATCAACCCCAGCTGGTATGTGCCGCGCTCGATCATAACCAAGGAATATCTGCCGAAACTGCAATCCAATCCAAATGCGGTGGGTCACATAGAAATCACCGACCGCAGCGGTCGTCAGGTTAATCGCGGGGCGGTGGATTTCACTCAGTTCACGGCGCGAAACTTCCCGTTTGCGATGCGCCAACCCCCCAGCAAAAGCAATGCGCTGGGTTTGGTGAAGTTCATGTTTCCCAACAAGCACAACATCTATCTGCATGATACGCCTCAGAAAAGTTTGTTTGCGCGTGAAGTGCGGGCGTTCTCACATGGCTGTATCCGTTTGGCGCAGCCTTTCGAGTTTGCGTATGCGCTGCTGGCAAAACAAGAGGAAGACCCCAAGGCGTTCTTTCACCGTGTTCTCAAGACCGGCAAGGAAACCAAAGTTGAACTGGATCAACATGTGCCGGTGCATCTGATCTATCGGACGGCCTATATCGGCCCCAAGGGTCAAGTGCAGTATCGTCGCGACGTCTATAACCGCGATGCCAAGATTTGGGACGCTCTGCAAAAGGCAGGGGTGGCCCTGCAAGACGTTCAGGGGTAAGCACGGGTCAAATCCTGCCAAAAGGAAACCCGTCATGCAGTTTACCGTTCAACACATTGCTGAAGCTCTGGGTGCAGAATGTCAGGGCGATGGCGGCCTTACAATTTTGCGTGCCGCCGAACCCGGAGACGCGGGTCCAACAGATTTGGCGATGGCGATGTCTCCGAAATATGCCGAGGCACTTTCGGGTGGAGAGGCACGTGCTGCGGTTCTTTGGGAAGGGGCCGATTGGCAAGCGTTGGGTCTGCGCGCGGCCATCTTTGTCACGCGCCCTCGCATGGCCATGGCAGGCATTACTTCGATGCTTGATCGCGGGCAGGGGGCCGAGCCGGGCATTCATCCGTCAGCCGTTATTGATCCAACGGCAGAGATTGGTGCTAACGTTTCTATCGGGCCTCTGACAGTTGTTGGTGCGCGCGCACGGATTGGCGAAGGTTCCGAAATCGGCGCGCATTGCACGATAGGCATCGATGCCACGCTAGGAAAGCGTGCCTTGCTGCGCGAAATGGTCAGTATTGGGGCCCGCGCGCAGATCGGAGACCGTTTTATTGCGCAACCTGGTGCGCGGATCGGAGGCGATGGCTTCAGCTATGTCACCCCCGAAGTTTCGGGTGCTGAGAATGCGCGCAAAACCATGGGCGATCAGGGCGAAGCCAAGGCGCAAAGTTGGCTGCGCATTCACTCTCTGGGGGCGGTTGAGATCGGAGATGACGTCGAGGTTGGCTCGAACTGCACAGTCGATAACGGCACGATCAGAAACACCCGGATCGGGGACGGCTCGAAACTGGATAATCTTGTCCATGTCGGTCACAACACCCGAGTCGGACGGGATTGTCTGCTATGTGGGCAAACCGGCGTGTCTGGGTCTGTAGAGATTGGGAACAATGTTGTCCTTGGTGGCCAAACCGGGGTCGCCGACAACATTTTCATAGGCGACGGCGTGATCGCCGGTGGGGGTACCAAAATCCTGTCCAATGTCCCTGCTGGAAGGGTTATTATGGGCTATCCGGCGGTCAAGATGGACACCCACACCAATATCTATAAATCCCAGCGCCGACTGCCTCGTCTGGCCCGCGACGTCGAGGCACTCAAAAAGGCTGTTTTCAAACAGTCCTCAAGCGACTAAATCATCGACAGATTGAAAATCAGGGGATCGACATGAGCATCAGCGACCGCGTCATCGCAATCATTGCAGAGCAGGCCGTGCTGGAGCCATCGGATGTGACGCCCGAAAGCACACTGGAAGATCTGGGCATCGATAGTCTGGGTCTGGTCGAAAGCATCTTTGCAATCGAGGAAGAGTTCGACATTTCAGTCCCGTTCAATGCGAACGAACCAGAAGCTAACGATTTCGACATTTCCAATGTGGCTGCGATCATCACCGGGATCGAGCAGCTTGTGTCGGAAAAGGTCTGACCTGCTCTCATGAAACGTGTTGTCATTACCGGCGCAGGTACGATCAACTCTCTGGGCCATTCGGTTCCCGACACTTTGGAGGCCATGCGCGAAGGGCGCTGTGGCATTTCGGAACTGGAGTTTCGCGACGTCGAACGTCTGGCCATCAAGATCGGTGGTCAAGTTCGGGGGTTCGAGGCGGAAGGGCGGTTCAATCGTCAGCAGATGTCCTTGTACGACCGGTTCACTCAGTTCACTCTGACTGCTGCCAAAGAAGCGATTGACCAGTCGGGTATTGAGTTTCACGGCGAATTGGCCGCCAGATCCGGTGTTGTACTTGGCACGGCGGGCGGGGGCGTTTCGACCTGGGATGACAATTACCGTTCGGTCTATGAGGATGGTAAGAACCGGGTTCACCCGTTTGTTGTTCCAAAGCTGATGAACAATGCGGCTGCCAGCCACGTGTCCATGGAGCATAACCTCAAAGGCCCCAGCTTTACGGTCTCGACCGCCTGTGCCTCTTCCAACCACGCCATGGCGCAGGCCTTTCAGATGGTACGCAGCGGGGCCGCCCCGGCGATGATCACAGGCGGGTCTGAATCCATGCTGTGTTTCGGCGGGATCAAAGCGTGGGAAGGTTTGCGCGTGATGTCCAAGGACGCCTGCCGCCCGTTCAGCGCCAACCGCAACGGAATGGTTCAGGGCGAAGGGGCTGGCATCTTTGTTTTCGAAGAATATGAGCACGCGCGCGCGCGCGGCGCGGGGATACTGTGTGAAGTTGTCGGTTTTGCGATGTCGTCGGATGCAGCAGATATTGTGATGCCAAGCAAGCAAGGGGCTGCACGTGCAATGGCGGGCGCTCTGGCGGATGCAAGGCTGAACGCCAGCGATGTCTGTTATATCAACGCCCACGGCACAGGCACTGCAGCCAATGACAAAACCGAATGTGCAGCAGTCGCAGATGTGTTTGGACCGCACGCGGATGATCTGATGATCTCGTCCACCAAATCCATGCATGGACATTTGATTGGAGGCACCGGAGCGGTAGAGCTTCTGGCCTGTATCATGGCGCTGCGGGACGGTGTCATTGCACCAACCATCGGCTATGAAGAGCCGGATCCGGAATGTGCGTTGGACGTGGTGCCGAATGAAGCTCGTGAAGCAAAGGTTGACGTTGCTTTAAGCAACGCGTTTGCGTTCGGTGGGCTGAATGCCGTCTTGGCCTTGAAGCGCGTCTGAGAATACCTGACGCTCAGTTTTGAAAGGCCGCTTTGTGACAAAGCGGCCCTTGTTGCATTAAATCAGTTTTGCAAGACTTCCAACTGATCATATCCACTGGTGAAACCGGCCAGCGACATTTCGATTTGCAACAGTTGATTGGGGGCAAGGATGGACACCATAGATATGGTGGCCGTGCTACCAGCCTTCATTGCGTCGATGTCACCTTGCGTGAAACCCAACTGAGCAACGCAGCCAACCGGGTTACAGTGATGATAGTTGTATCGCTTGCTTGGTGCCCCATCGATGGATACCGCGATCTGCGCTTGCAGCAAGGTCTCCAACGGCACGATCAGGCTGGCACCAGCCACGGCTGCAGCACCCTCGGGAAGCTTGTTGATCGAGATTTCCGCAATGGGTTGACCCTCGGCACCCGAAAGAATTTGACGCAACAAACAAGGGTCATTGTCTGCTTCGGTCTTAAGGCAGGTAATGTTCCAGTCGCCACTTGTTTCCTTAACGTATTGCTCGCCAACACGGGGGCCAGTTTCCCCCAGGTCTAGCTCTTGCGTCGCTTCGGTCTGAGGTGTCTCGGCCTGTTGTTGGGTTTCGTCAGTGGATTCTTGAGCGTTGACCGCACTGCTCAGAAAGACGGCGGCCAGAACATTCGCGGAAAGAAGGTGCTTGATCATGAATGCCTCGGTTTGATGATTGCGCTTTTTGCCTCATGTAGCATTGTTCTGAACCGGTGTCAGGCACTAATAGACCCGCCCTGATCAACGTGAACAAATTCTTGCTCTTACGGCGGAAAAGGGTCCTTCGACCATAAAGAAAGGGAGCCGTTTGATCAGCTCCCTCCCTCAAAAGGTTCTCCCCGTCGGACTGGCCGACTTATTTATGCGCAAACCCTACGAGAGCGGCGCTGGTGGGTCAACAGCTATCCTGAAAATTTAATCTGCCAATCAGCACATACACATGTATTGGCGCAGACAAAAAAGCCGTGCCCGAAGGCACGGCCAGTCGACAGGGAGGAAGTCTGCCCCACGTGATCCGAACCTCCGCAGGGCAAAATGACTATCGCAGTCAAAGGTTAACTTTGTATGCTGGACACGGATCGGTGAACTATAAGGCAGTGTTAATGGGCAAAATTATTTTTTTGGGCGGCGGTGGCGAAGGGTATGGCACTCCGCAGGAATTGACGTTGAACTACGCAAACCGCCACGGCTTGATTGCCGGAGCCACCGGAACGGGCAAAACCGTAACGCTGCAAATCCTGGCTGAAGGGTTCTCGCAAGCCGGCGTTCCGGTTTTCCTTTCGGACATCAAGGGCGACCTGTCTGGTCTGGCCTTGGCCGGAAGTCCGACACATAAACTGCATCAGGCCTTTCTGGACCGCGCTGACCGTATCGGGTTTTCGGATTTCAACTATTCTGCCTGCCCGGTGACCTTCTGGGACCTGTTTGGCGAACAAGGCCATCCGGTGCGCACGACGGTCACGGAAATGGGGCCGCTGCTGCTGTCGCGTTTGATGGAACTTAGCGAAGCGCAAGAAGGTATTTTGAACATCGCGTTCCGTGTGGCCGATGAAGAAGGGATGCCGTTGCTGGATCTGAAGGACCTTCAGGCGTTGATGGTCTGGATCGGAGAGAACCGTGCGCAGCTATCCTTGCGCTATGGCAACGTGTCGACATCCTCGATTGGCGCAATCCAAAGACGTTTGCTGGTGCTGGAAAACCAAGGTGGCTCGAAACTGTTTGGCGAACCTGCCCTGGATCTGGCCGACCTTATGCGCACGGATGATAACGGGCAGGGCATGGTGAACATCCTCGCCTCTGACAAATTGATGGGCTCGCCCCGGCTCTATGCCACTTTCCTGCTCTGGCTGTTGAGTGAATTGTTCGAAGAACTGCCCGAGGTCGGCGACCCCGAGAAACCAAAGCTGGTCTTTTTCTTCGACGAAGCGCATTTGCTGTTTGACGATGCCCCCAAGGTTTTGGTGGACAAGGTAGAACAGGTGGCGCGTCTGATCAGATCGAAGGGCGTCGGGGTATATTTCATCACGCAAAACCCGGCGGATATTCCTGAAGACATTCTGGGCCAACTGGGCAATCGCGTCCAACACGCCTTGCGCGCCTTCACAGCGCGAGACCGCAAGAACCTGCGTATGGCCGCCGAAACGTACCGAGAGAACCCGGCTTTCGACACCGAAGCCGCGATCCGAGAGGTCGGGGTCGGAGAGGCCGTGACCTCGATGCTGCAAAAGAAGGGCGTTCCGGGCATTGTCCAACGCACCTTGATTCGTCCTCCGGGATCTCAGCTGGGGCCGATTTCTGGCGCTGATCGCAAAGCGATTTTGGCGGCGTCCCCGATGGCAGGCAAGTATGACAAAGGTGTGGACCGAAAGTCTGCATTTGAAATCCTGCAGGCTCGTGCCGATGCGGCGGCAAAATCTGCGGAACAGGCAGAAGCAGACGAGGTGCTAGAGGCTCAATCACCAATGGAGCGGGAGTTTTCTGCAGCTCGCAGATACTCAGGCAGCAGGGTGGGGCGATCGTCTTCTCGTGTGCAGCGCAAGAAAGACACGTTTGCGACGGCGATGACCGAAGCCGTCATCAAGGAGCTAAAAGGAACAACCGGGCGACGTATCGTGCGCGGTATTCTGGGTGGTTTGTTCAAAAACAGATAGCGGCGCGGCGCCCAAAATGGGCGCCGACACAGTTATTTCAGGCGACGTTGACCCTCTTGTCGGCAATAGGCATCTGCTTGGGGTACCGACATCTTCGTCGCTGGAAAATCGATGGCGCGATCCCAGGTGACTCTATCCTGGCGATACAGCTGACAAGTCACTACGCCCTGGGGCGTCTGTACCTTAACAGGTGCTGTTTCCAGGTCTTCTGGTCTGGGGATGCAGGCGGCTGTTGTAACGACAACAACCGAAAGTAGGAAAACAGTTCCGAAGCGTGGTGCTTTCATTTTTTACTCTTATCAACACGTTTGAATGATCGTTTTAGATCGGCTTGAGCGGGTGTGAGTGCCAGCAACAGACCGCAGAAGAAAAACACTGCGGTGGGTCCGTTTATTCAAAAAAACGCCAAGAATCAAGAAACCGCGCCGAAGTGCCGGCGCGGCTTCACGAAATGGTTATGGATAAGTCCTATTTTTCGGGGATCAGGCCCCTTGGGCTGAATCTGAGAACAATCAACAGGATAAGACCCATAGTGAACAAGCGCATATGGGCAGCGCTTTCGACCAGATGCGCTTTCAACCAACTTCCATCCGGCATACCTGCGGTGATCAGGTTCATCAGCCATAGGCCGATTGGTTCAACCTGAACCCATAAAAACCAGATCAGAAACGCGCCAAGAACGGACCCGAAGTTGTTTCCCGATCCGCCAACAATCACCATCACCCAAACCAGAAAGGTAAAGCGCAGAGGCTGGTAGGCGCTTGGCGTCAACTGACCGTCCAGCGTTGTCATCATCGCCCCTGCGATCCCGCAGATGGCCGACCCCAGAACAAAGATTTGCAGATGGCGGCGGGTCACGTCCTTGCCCATCGCCTCGGCCGCGACCTCATTGTCGCGGATCGCGCGCATCATACGGCCCCACGGGCTTTTCAACGCCATCTGGGCCATCCACAGCAGCGCCAGCAAGACGATCAGGAACAGTAGCGAATAACCCAACTTGACCGAAAGGGTAGAGGCCGTGACCGGATCAAGTCCAAACCACTCTGCACGGGCCAGGAACGTGGGGTCTTGCTGCAACTCAACTTCGTAACCGACGACAGGAGACGGGCGCGGGATACCGTAGACGTTTTTCACACCCCGGGCCAACCAGTCTTCGTTCTTCATGACGGCGATGATGATCTCGGCAATGCCCAGCGTCGCAATGGCCAGGTAATCCGACCGCAGACCCAACGCCGTCTTGCCGATCAGCCATGCAGCGCCCGCCGCAAGCAATCCACCGGCAGGCCAGGCCAGCAGAACCGGAAGGTTCAGACCGCCGATATTGCCTGCAATCGCGGGATCAATGGCTTCGACAGCTGCAACATTGGGATCAAAAACTGCGCGGTAGACAAAGAAGCCCACGACCAGAACAGCGATGATGGTAAGGGTTTGCGCCCGGCCTTTTGGCATCTTGGTCGCCACCAGAACAGCAGCCACAACGGTCGCGGCCCCCAACAGCAGTGACAATACAATCCCGTAACCGCCAGCGCTCCAGGCCCCCGGGGTGGGCGGTGTTGATACCAGAACCACGGCCAGACCGCCGAGCGCGACGAAGCCCATCACACCCACATTAAATAGGCCCGCAAAGCCCCATTGCAGGTTGACCCCAATGGCCATGATGGCCGAGATCAGCCCCATGTTCAGGATCAGGATGGCGGTGTTCCAGCTCTGAGTGAACCCTGTCAGAAGGATCAAACCGGCGACAACGGCAAAAAGCAGCGTGTTTTTGACAGACTCGGTCATACCGCTTTCCCCTTGAACAGGCCCGTGGGCTTAAACAGAAGCACAATCAGCAGAATGACGAAGCTGACGGCAAATTTGTAGTCGGTGGACAGGAACTGGACCAAGCCTGAGGGTTCCAAGTTTTCTGGAGCCAGGTAGGTCAGCACCTTCTTCCAAGCATAGGTGATGGTCACCTCGGAAAACGCGATGATGAACCCACCTGCGATGGCACCCAGAGGATTACCAAGTCCGCCCACGATGGCCGAGGCAAATATCGGCAGCAGAAGCTGGAAATAGACGAAGGGTTTAAAGCTCTTGTCGAGACCGTAGAGCACCCCGGCCGTAGTCGCTAATGCAGCGACGATGATCCATGTGATCATCACAACACGCTCGGGGTTGATGCCGGACAATAACGCCAGATCCTCGTTATCCGAATAGGCTCGCATGGACTTGCCTGTGCGGGTCTTGTTGAGGAACCAGAACAGCAACGCCACGGCGACAACAGCCACAATCACGGTGATACCCTGAGAGGTCTTGATCGCAAGCCCCTCACGCAGCCCAGTCAGTGCCTTGAAATCGCGCGCCGAGATAATGAACCGCGCACCGTCCGAGAACCTCTGATCATCTGGCCCAATGATAAAGCGGACAAGGCCGTTCATGATGAACATAACGCCCATCGAGACGATCACGAGGATCACCGGCTTGGCCTTTTGTTCCCGGTAAAACCGATAGACAAGCCGGTCGGTGATCAACACCAGAACGATGCAGCCCAGAATGGCAAAAGGCAGGGCGAGCAGGGCGGTTGGCAGCGGCCCAAAACTGACCCCGGCGGCTTGTAAGCCCCACGTGACCAGAACAGCGATCATCGCGCCAAAAGCCATCGTGTCGCCATGGGCAAAGTTCGAAAACCGCAGGATGCCATAGATCAGCGTTACCCCCAATGCCCCCAGCGCCAATTGGCTACCATAGGCGATTGCGGGAACAAGGACGAAGTTGGAGAGCGCCACAAGGGCGTTGAGGAAGTCCATTAGTTGCTTTCACACCCCTGAAACTCTACAAGAAATTCGGAGAGACTAGTATTTTTGAAGTTCCGCTCGATCCATTCGTATCCGCGTGGAACGTAGGCTAGAAACAGCACGCCGCTTTCGAGTTCGAACTCGTCACCGCCTCGAAAGTCAACTGCGTGATCATCGGGTACTGATGTCGAAAAGTCGTGGTTGGGTTTCCCGTGAAAGCCTTCGTCGAGCAGCTGAATTTTTGTATAGTAGCCATTCTCGGCGGGCGAATGACCAAAATAGGCACCTTCATTTCCATCATGTCTGACCAAGAGAAACTGAAGCGCGCGCGCCATACTTTTACATTCATCGGCGATTTCGCATATTGAAACGCTTCGACAGTCCAGCGTGAGCGCGTAGTCAATTGCTTCTTCGAATGCGAATACAGGGCTGGCTGTAACGGTAGCGAGTGCAATTGGGTAAATTGATTGCATCCTCACCCCCCCAAGAAACTCTTGCGCACTTCGGGATCGGCCAGCAGTTCTTTGCCCGTGCCGGTATAGGCATTCCGTCCCTGAACCAGCACATATCCCTTGTCCGCAATCTCCAGTGCCTGGCGGGCGTTCTGTTCTACCATCAGGATTGGCAACCCGGTGCGGGAAACCTCGATAATCCGATCAAACAGCTCATCCATCACGATGGGCGAGACACCGGCAGTGGGTTCGTCCAGCATCAGCACCTTCGGCTGGGTCATCAGCGCGCGGCCTACGGCGACCTGTTGGCGTTGACCGCCCGACAGTTCTCCGGCGGCCTGATTGCGTTTGTCGCGCAGGATTGGGAAGAGGTCATAAACCTGTTCCATTGTCTCAGTGATATCGTCACGGCGGATGAACGCACCCATTTCAAGGTTCTCTTCCACCGTCATGGACGTGAAGATATTCGAGGTTTGCGGCACAAAACCCATACCTTTGATCACCCGGTCCTGCGGTGACAGCTTGGTGATGTCTTCACCGTCCAGCCGCACCGAACCGGCACGTACGTCCAGCATGCCGAACACAGCCTTCATCGCCGTGGACTTGCCCGCACCGTTGGGGCCAACGATCACCGCGATCTCACCCTTGTCGACGGCAATGGTGCAGTCATGCAGGATGTCCGGACCTTTGCCGTAACCGCCGGTCATTGTGTCGCCGATCAGAAAAGGGCCGCCGCCAACGTAACGCGCTTCACCGCTTGCTGAATTCGCTGGCATCATCGTACCAGCCCCGTGCGTATTGGTGATAGAGGCGTCCTTGTTCCCCTTGTCGTCGTGATAAGGATTGTCGCTCACGCGCCTGCCTCCAGCTTGTCTTTATTCTTCAGGCCGGTGCCCAGATAAGCTTCGATCACGTGCTCGTTTGCCTTGATCTCGTCCAAAGTGCCTTCGGCCAGAACCTTGCCCTCGGCCATACAGATGACCGGGTCGCAGATTTTGCCGATGAAATCCATGTCATGTTCGATGACCACGAAGGTGTAGCCGCGTTCCTTGTTCAGGCGCAGGATGGTGTCGGCGATGGTCATCAGCAGGGTACGGTTCACGCCTGCGCCGACCTCGTCCAGGAACACGATCTTGGCGTCGACCATCATGGTGCGGCCAAGCTCCAGCAGTTTCTTCTGTCCGCCCGAAACCTGACCGGCCTTGTGATCGGCCAGATGCTCGATGGTCAGAAACTCTAGCACCTCGTCTGCCTTAGCACGCAGCGCGCGTTCTTCATCCGCGATGCGCTTTCGGCCAAACCAGGTGTTCCACAGCGATTCACCCGATTGCGCACCGGGCACCATCATCAGGTTCTCGCGACAGCTCATCGATGAAAACTCATGCGCGATCTGGAAGGTGCGCAACAGACCTTTGTGAAACAACTCATGAGGGGGCAGGCCGGTGATATCCTCACCATCCATAAAGACCTTGCCGCTGGTTGGCGGCAAAACGCCCGCGATCACATTGAACAGAGTGGTTTTTCCTGCACCGTTCGGCCCGATCAGGCCGGTGATCGACCCTTTTTGGATTTCCAGCGATGCCCCGTCCACCGCGTGAAACCCGCCGAAATGCTTATGCACGTCTTCGACGACGATCATGTTATCCCCTTGCCTTTGCCCCGTGAAACGAGGTGCAGCCTTTTGTCATTGAAACAGCCCGGACACAAGGACCGGGCTGCTTGTTTTTATGGTTTTTAACGTTGGATCAACGGAAGTTGACGGTCTTGTTTTCGCCGTCGGTCACTTCGATTTCGCGATAGGAACCCGCGCTTTCACCGGGGCCGATCAGCTCAACGCCAGACGCGCCGACATAGTCGATGTCTTGACCAGCAGCCAGCAGTTCCAAACCCTTGGCCAGCTCACCCGGATAGATCTTTTCACCCGGAGCGTTAGCGACGTCCAAGACTTTTGAACCATAATCGGCCGGGTTGGTTGACCCTGCGGCCTGCATCGCCAGCATGAACAGCGCGGCCGCGTCATAGCTTTCGGGCGAGTAAGGTGACGAGCCGTCGAAGCCAGCGGCTTCTGCCATGGCAAAGTACTTCTCGGCACCTTCACCGCCGGATCCGGCGATCTGACCGAACGAACCATTCAGGTCGGGGCCAACATTTGCAGGCAGCGAGTCACCGATCATACCGCCTGGCAGGCCGAATGTATCAAAGGCACCGCTGTCCAGTGCAGACTGGATGATGCCCAGACCACCCTGGTCCAGATAGCCTGCAACGACCAGAATGTCACCACCGGCCGAGGCCAGCGCGCCCACTTCAGCCGAATAGTCGGCCTTACCGTCTTCGTGTGCCGCAACAATCGTCACTTCGCCGCCCGATGCCTCGAAAGACGACTGAATCGCGTCCGCGAGACCCTTGCCATAGTCGTTGTTGGTGTAGGTCAGAGCAATCGAGCTGATGCCGCGGTCATTCAGGATGTCCGCCATAACCTGACCTTCACGCGCATCCGACGGAGCGGTGCGGAAGAACAGGCCGTTATCCTCCATGGTCGACAGGCCGGGCGAGGTGGCCGACGGCGAGATCATAACCATACCATTCGGAATCGCGACGTTCTGCAGGATCGCACCGGTCACGCCCGAGCAGTCACCACCGATGATACCGGCGACACCATCCGCAATCATGCGCTCACCGTTCGAGGTGGCCAGACCGTTGTCGATACAGCCTGTATCGGCACGCATTCCGGTGACGGTTGCACCATCCAGCAGCTTGCCGGACTCGGTGACTTCGGCCATCGCCATTTCGGCGCCAGAGCCCATTGCCGGTGCCAGCGATTCGATTGGGCCGGTAAAGCCAAACAGCACGCCCAGCTTCACATCCTCGGCCATGGCGGTTCCCGCAAGCAAGGCGGTGGCTGCAGTAGCAGTCAGCAGCTTTTTCATATGTTTACTCCCTGTATTGAACGTCTTTGTTCTGGCCTCGACCCTAGGCAAGCTGTTTGGAAAAGAAAAGTCCTAACGCAAACGTGTTTTTACCGTTTGGGAAACTAACTGTTTTGTTAGAAACTCTTCCGTGATTGCCGCCGAAAGGGGCCGACATGCTTCGCATTGTTACACTTCTGTTTTTCACGCTCAATGCGTTCTCAGTTGCCGCACAAACCCTGTCAACGTCCGCCGGAGGCATTGAACTGACCAAGATGGTAAGCGGTCTCGATACGCCCTGGGCCGTCGGAGTCTTGCCGGATGGGGCGTTCCTGATCACCGAGCGGGACGGAGATTTGCTGTTTGTTCAGAATGGTAAGGCGACCACTGTGCGGGGCGTTCCGAAAGTTGCCGCCAGAGGGCAAGGTGGGTTGCTTGATGTGACGGTTCCACGCGATTTTCGACAAAGCCGCGAGGTATTTCTGAGCTTCTCAAAGCCTCAAAACGGGGGCGCTGGCACTGCCATTGCCGTTGGGCGGCTGTCGGAGAACGGTAAACGTCTGACCAACGTTCGGGTGATCTACGAAGCAACACCCGGCGGTTCCGGCGGGCGGCATTTTGGCAGCCGCATCGTCGAAGCACAGGATGGAACGTTTTTTGTAACCATTGGCGATCGCGGCCAGCCCGACAACGCACAGGACCGGTCTTCTCCGATGGGGTCGGTCATTCGGATAAACCGGAATGGATCGATCCCTGTAGACAACCCTTTTGTCGGGCAATCAAACATCAAACCTGAAATCTGGTCCTTCGGCCACCGCAACCCGCAGGGAGCTGCACTGGACGCGCAGGGGAGGCTGTGGGTTTCGGAACACGGCGCTCGCGGAGGCGATGAGATCAACCAACCCCGCGCGGGCCGCAATTACGGGTGGCCGGTCATTTCTTACGGCACGCATTATTCCGGCCAAAAAATTGGCGAAGGTACGTCCAAAGCCGGCATGGAGCAGCCCGAGTTGTATTGGGATCCGTCCATCGCGCCTTCGGGTTTGTTGGTGTATTCCGGCAAACTCTGGCCCCAATGGAAGGGGAATATCTTTGTCGGGTCTCTGAAATTCGACTATATCGCGCGACTTGCCGGAAAGTCTCTGCGTGAGGTCGAACAGATCAAAGGGCCGGAAACCGAACGTGTGCGCGATATCGTTGAAGCACCGGATGGTTCGATCTGGTTCATTTCAGTCGGGCAGGGCGCGGTGTACCGCATGACCCCGCAGGGCTAAACCGACAATCGCGTGCTCTGCGCGCCACGTTCCCGGTAGGGTGTCGTATTATAATGTGCCCTGTAGCATTTCGAGAAATGCGAAGGGCTGGCGAACCCACATGCAAGCGCAACGTTGATGACGCTCATATCCGTCTGCATAAGAAGATTCCGCGCTTTGTGCAGTCGCAGTTCCATGTAGTAGCGTTTAGGGGAACGGCTGAGATACCTGCGGAATAGACGCTCTAGCTGGCGGGTCGACATGCCGACATCTTTGGCCAAAATAGAAGGCGAGATTGGCTCTTCGATGTTTTTTTCCATCATCAAAATGACCTGGCTCAGCTTTGGATGTCGCACGCCGATCCGCGTCGGTGTCGACAAACGTTGCGTGTCCTGATCAGTACGGATGGACGAATAGATCATCTGGTCCGCTACGGCATTGGCCAATTCTTCGCCAAAATCATCCGCAATCAGTTTAAGCGACAAGTCTATCGAGGATGTGCCGCCAGCAGTTGTCATGCGGTTGCCGTCAACCTGAAAAACCGATTTCGTCAGTTCGACCTCATCGAATTCCTCGATAAAACTGTCAGAGTTTTCCCAGTGAATCGTCGCCTTCTTGTTGTCCAGCAACCCTGCCTTGGCAAGCGTATACGCGGCAGTACACAGACCACCGATTCGAAGGCCGCGCCGCGCCTCGCGACGAACCCAGTTCAGGACGCGTTTTGTGGTCGCTGTTTGAACGTTTACGCCTCCGCAGATGAGGACGACATCATCGCGCTGCAGTTCTTCTAGATCCGTGTCGAGTTTGAACTCGGTTCCAGCCGAGCATTTGACCGTGCCGCCGCCTTCTCCAGACAGTGTCCAAGTATACAATTCCTGGTCTGCCATACGGTTTGCGATCCGCAAACTATCAAGAGCCGAAGCAAATGATAGCAACGAGAACTTGTCCAGAAGAACAAAAACATAATGGCGCGGGATGGCCTCAGCGTTTTCCACTGTGACTGCCTGGCGTTGCACTTGCATGGCGGGTTGTCCTTACTTTGGCACTGAATACAGCCTTATCCAGCGACATATTTAGAGTTCACCATGATCAAAGCTTGTTTGCGCCGTCAAGAGGCGCAAATGGGATATGGTCACTCTTCAAAGCATTTTGTATAGAGGCCACCTGAACACTTCAGCGGAGATCAAAGCTATGACCGAATGGCAAAAATCGAACTGGCGCAACAAGCCCCGGGTTCAGATGCCAGACTATACCGACTCGGCCGCTCTGGCCAAGGTCGAGGCCCAGCTTTCACAGTATCCCCCGCTGGTCTTTGCCGGTGAGGCGCGGCGTCTCAAACAACATCTGGGTGCCGCCGGTCGCGGCGAGGCCTTCCTGCTGCAAGGTGGGGATTGTGCTGAAAGCTTTGAACAATTCAGCGCGGATGCGATCCGTGACACCTTTAAGGTGATGCTGCAGATGGCAATGGTTCTGACCTATGGCGCAAAAGTCCCGGTGATCAAAGTCGGCCGCATGGCCGGTCAGTTCGCCAAGCCGCGCAGTGCACCAACCGAAGTTGTGGATGGTGTGGAACTGCCCAGCTATCGTGGTGACATCATCAACGAATTGGCATTCACACCAGAAGCGCGCATCCCGAATCCTCAGAAGATGCTGCAAGCCTATACACAGGCTGCTGCCACTCTGAACCTGCTGCGGGCTTTTTCGACCGGTGGATTCGCGGACATGAGCCGCGTTCATTCGTGGACCCTTGGGTTCACAGATGAACAGGACGTGCAGAAGTACTCCGAGATTGCCGATCGTATTCAGGACACCATCGACTTCATGGAAGCGGCCGGGATCACGGCAGATACCACACATGAATTCTCGACCGTCGAATTCTATACCAGCCACGAAGGGCTGCTGCTGGAATATGAAGAGGCGCTGACGCGCCTGGATTCGACCTCGGGCAACTGGCTGGCTGGTTCTGGTCACATGATCTGGATCGGCGACCGTACACGTCAGCCCGACGGTGCGCATGTTGAATTCTGCAGCGGAGTTTTGAACCCGATTGGTCTGAAATGTGGTCCGACAACGACCGTGGAAGACCTTAAGGTTCTGATGTCCAAACTGAACCCCGAAAACGAAGAGGGTCGCCTGACCCTGATCGCGCGCTTTGGTGCGGGTAAAGCAGGTGAGCACCTGCCGCGTCTGGTCAAAGCTGTGAAGGAAGAAGGGGCCAAGGTCACCTGGGTTTGTGATCCGATGCACGGCAACACGATCAAATCGGCGACCGGTTACAAGACCCGTCCGTTCGACTCAGTCTTGCGTGAGGTGCGCGACTTCTTTGGCGTACATCAGACCGAAGGCACCATCCCCGGTGGCGTGCATTTTGAGATGACCGGTCTGGATGTGACCGAATGCACCGGCGGCGTGCGCGCGGTGACCGAAGAAGATCTGTCAGATCGCTATCACACCGCCTGCGACCCGCGCCTGAACGCGTCACAGTCGCTGGAACTGGCCTTCCTGGTGGCAGAAGAACTGACAAATCTGCGCCGCAACGGCAGCAAGCGCGTCGCTAGTTAAGCGCGTAAAAACAGATTTAAACAGCGGGCCTTTGGTCCGCTGTTTTTCGTTTCAGGAAACGCTAATCGTCCCGTGACACGATCAATCGCAAATGCTTGGCAGGGTGTTTGAATTTTCCCTCGACTTCCGCAAACCCATGGGCCGGCGTTGGTTTCACTGGGATTTGGACGTGAATGTCAGACACCATTTTGATCCGCGTATCCGAGATTGAAAACCGCCGCGGCGTTTTTCCAATTGCCCCGTCAGCGATCATGACGCCCAGAACGCGGCTGACATCGCCCAGATCACTTTTCAGCGGCAGCAATATCATTCGGGCTTGCATAGGCGTGCGACCAAGTACTCCACCCGAAGTCATGCCCAACTCGGCAACAGCAGGGGCCGCGAACACTTGTTCCAGAACATCCTTAATGCCTGCGCGGTCATCAGGCTGGAAGAACGCAGTCAACGGCATACCCCGCACTTCCATACCCGCAAGCGCGTTCAAATGGCTTCCGGCTAGACGAAAACGGGCCAAGCCAGGCGCAATGCGCTCGAGTATAAACGTGTATTCCAAGATATTTTCCAGACCGCGCGGGTCAATCTGGGACCGCATCGGGACACTGTCACGATTCAGTAATGCGGTCCAATACGCCTCGGCCTGGCGGATCGGCGAAAGGCTGCGCCCATTGTCAAAGCGATCCATTGCGACGATCTTTCCAAATTCTGACCCGGAACCAATCCCGAAAAAGGTTTTCATCTTCTTTACCCTTACGCCAAAAGGCTGCCATTTTTCTAAAATGCAACACATCGGGAGCAGCGGCAGCCTGCAAACCATTGCTCTGGGTAGTTTGACTCGGGTTAAATCAATTTTGGAGCAATTCTTTAACGAATGGTTAACTCGAACCAAACAATTGCGCTTTCAGCAAATACTTGCCCTGCACCGGTCAATGGCATTAGGTGCGACATGAGTGAGACGCATCAGGGCCAAATGAAGGGGCGGGTATGATCAGATCCATGACCGGGTTTGCCTCGGCACAGGGGCAGCACGGGCCACATAGCTGGACGTGGGAACTGCGCAGTGTGAACGGCAAGGGGCTCGACATGCGCCTGCGCGTGCCGGATTGGCTGACCGGGCTTGAGGCCGCGCTGCGGGCAAAACTGTCCAAATCCCTCAGCCGCGGGAATGTTACTCTGTCGATGCGCCTGAACCGCGAGGACTCGGCCTCAGAACTGGCTCTGAACGAGACAGCCATGAACGCTGCGCTGACCGCTCTTGAGCAGGCAGAACAGATGGCCTCGGCGCGTGGCATAACTCTGGCCCCATCGCGGGCCTCAGACCTGTTGGCGTTAAAGGGAATGCTGGATGCGGGATCGGATTCAGATGATCCGGGGCCACTGGTTGCCCACCTCACGGCTGAATTTGACGCTCTTGTCGACGCGTTCTTGGATATGCGCCGAACAGAGGGCGCCGCGTTGGCAGCGGTTCTGAACACGCAACTGGATCAGGTCGCCACGCTGACCGCGAAAGCGGCAGAACTGGCCGAACATCGCAGGGATAATATGGCACAGGCCTTGCGGGAAAATCTGGCGCGGGTGCTGGACAATTCACAAGGCGCCGACCCGGAACGAGTTGCGCAGGAATTGGCCCTGATCGCAGTTAAGGCCGATATCACGGAAGAAATCGACCGATTAACAGCACATGTCAAAGCCGCGCGCGATCTGTTGGGGAAAAACAGTGCCGTCGGCCGCAAGCTGGATTTCCTGATGCAGGAGTTCAACCGCGAAGCCAACACACTGTGTTCCAAAGCCCAAAGCTCGGATCTGACAGCTGTTGGGCTTGAGCTAAAAGCGGTGATCGATCAAATGCGCGAGCAAGTGCAGAACGTAGAATAAGAATGGGAACATCTGACATGGCGGATCGCCGCGGCCTTTTAATCATCCTGTCTTCTCCGTCCGGGGCAGGCAAATCCACGTTGGCCAAACGGCTGATGGCCTGGGACACAGATCTGGAATTCTCGATCTCGGCCACGACCCGCGCACCGCGTCCCGGTGAAGAACATGGGCGCGAGTATTTCTTTCTGTCAGAGGACGAGTTCAAGCAACAAGTGGCCGAAGGGCAGATGCTGGAGCACGCCCATGTTTTCGGAAACTTCTACGGTTCACCGGCAGAACCCGTGCGCAATTCGATCAACACTGGCAAGGATGTTCTGTTCGACGTTGATTGGCAAGGTGAGGTGCAGATCAGAAACTCTGACCTTGGCAAACATGCCCTGTCGATCTTCATTCTACCACCGTCGATCCCCGAACTGCGCCGCCGTCTTGAGACACGTGGTCAGGACAGCGATGACGTCATTGGCAAGCGCATGCTCAAAAGCTGGGATGAGATCAGCCACTGGGGCTATTACGACTATGTCCTGATTAATGATGATCTTGAGGCAACCGAAGAAAAGCTGAAGACCATTGTCAGCGCCGAGCGAATGCGCCGTATCCAGCAACCAAAGCTGCAACAGCATGTGCGCAAATTGCAAAATGAGTTCGAGGGCCTGTCATGACCGTTTACGCCTTGGGAGATCACGCACCGGACTTACACGAGGACACATGGGTCGCGCCCGACGCCAACCTGATTGGCAAAGTGGTGTTGGAGCAGGGTGCCTCGGTTTGGTTTGGCTGTACGATACGCGCCGATCACGAAGAAATCCGCGTAGGCGCGGGAAGCAACGTGCAGGAGAATTGCGTCATGCATATCGATGCGGGCTTTCCTTTGACCATCGGGGCAAACTGCACGATCGGGCATAAGGTCATGCTTCATGGTTGTACAATTGGAGACAACTCACTGATCGGTATGGGCGCGATCATTTTGAACGGCGCAAAGATCGGGCGAAATTGTCTGATTGGGGCAGGGGCCCTGATCACCGAGGGCAAAGAAATTCCAGACAATTCGCTGGTCATGGGTGCGCCGGGCAAAGTTGTGCGACAGTTGGACGAGGCATCGGCGCAACGCATCACACTCAGCGCACTTCACTATCAGGAAAACATGCGCAAGTTTCGCAAAACTTTAAAACCTGTCTCGTAAGACGTTCGGGCCAATTGAGTTTTAAGTCATGTCCACCGAGCTGTTAGACGAATTTGTCCAAGCGATTCCGATGCCCGCGCTGATGGTGGATCAGACGGAACGGATCATTGCCGCCAATACCGATGCAAAGACTCTGCTTGGTCAGAATATCGTCGGACGCCACTTCGCCACGATCCTGCGGCAACCGCAGGTATTGGAAGCCATTGAACAAAGCCTCCAAACCAAAAGCACAAAAAAGACGCGCCACCTGTCCAATGACGGCGCGCAGGATACGACGTTTGAGGTTGATTGCCGCTATATGAACGGTGTTGGCGCGGTATCAGGTGGGGCTGTTTTGGCCTCATTTCAGGACATCACCCATCTGGAACACGCCAGCCAGATGCGGCGGGATTTTGTGGCCAATGTCAGCCACGAGTTGCGCACCCCGCTGACCGCGTTGATGGGCTTTATCGAAACCTTACGTGGCCCGGCGCGCGATGATCCAGGCGCGCGGGAGAGGTTTCTTCAGATCATGACGGATGAAGCCAACAGAATGAACCGATTGGTTGGCGATCTTCTGTCTCTCAATCGGGTCGAAAGCGAAGAACGCGTCCGACCCATTGAACAGCTAGAACTAACGGGGCTGTTACAATCCATTCTGAACTCAGTGCGCCCTCTGGCCGAGGACGCAGGCGTGGCCTTGGTACTCGAAGCGCAGGACGGACCGGTGTCGGTCACCGGCGACAGCGACCAGTTGCGTCAGGTTTTCACCAACCTCGTCGAAAACGGCATAAAATACGGGGGCAGCGGCGGCAACGTGACAGTACGCGTTTTGTCCATGGAACGAGACACTGCGCTGAGGGGGCCGTCGGTGCGGGTTCAGGTCATCGACAAAGGCCCCGGCATAGATCCGATTCATCTGCCACGTCTGACAGAGCGATTCTATCGCGCGGACAGCCACAGATCCCGGCAACTGGGGGGAACAGGGCTTGGGCTTGCCATTGTCAAACACATCGTCAACCGGCACCGGGGACGGCTAAGAGTTGAGAGCGAGTTGGGAAAAGGCTCTGTTTTTACGGTGATTTTGCCACGGTGACGCGTTGCCAGAGCGGACTTTAAAAACCGCCGCTTCGCCCAGTCGGATCACTTTATGACACGTAAAGCGTTACAAAACGCAGGTTGTCATAAAACCGTTACACACTTGTCACAAAAGGCTTACGCATGCGGCCTAGGGGTTCGCGCAGGATCATCATGGGGGTGATCAAACATACCTTTTCAGGGAGACTGAAATGTCCTTTGTCAAACTGTCGGCTTCTGCGCTGGCGATTGCTGCCGTCTCGGCAACCACTGCTGCTGCCCGTGACAACGTACAGGTTGCCGGTTCGTCGACCGTTCTGCCTTATGCTTCGATTGTTGCTGAACTGTTCGGTGAAAACACCGACTTCCCGACCCCGGTTGTAGAATCCGGCGGCTCTTCGGCCGGTCTGAAGCGTTTCTGTGAGGGTGTTGGCGAAAACACCATCGACGTTGCAAACGCATCGCGTAAAATCCGCGAAAAAGAAATCAAAGCCTGTGCCGAAAACGGCGTGACCGACATCATGGAAGTCCGCATCGGTTATGATGGCATCGTATTTGCCAGCCAGCAATCCGGCCCCGCCTTCACCGCGTTCGAGCCTGCTGACATCTACAACGCCATCGGTTCAAAAGTCATGAAAGACGGCGCACTGGTCGACAACAGCTTCAACAGCTGGGCCGAGTTCAACGCCGATCTGCCGGACGTTGAAATCGCGATGTTCATCCCGGGCACCAAGCACGGCACCCGTGAAGTGTTCGAAGACAAGGTTCTGCTGGAAGGTTGCGAAGCCACTGGCGCGATGGAAGCCATGGTTGCAGGCGGCATGAGCGAAGATGACGCAGAAGACGCATGCCTGGACGTCCGCACCGACGGTAAGTCGGTCGACATCGACGGTGACTACACCGAAACTCTGGCGCGTATCGACACCAACCCCAACGGCATCGGCGTGTTCGGTCTGGCGTTCTATGAGAACAACACCGACAAGCTGAAAGTGGCCACCATGGGCGGTATCGCACCGTCGACCGAGACCATCGCGTCGGGTGAATACCCTGTGTCGCGTCCGCTGTTCTTCTACGTCAAGAAAGCGCATATCGGCGTGATCCCTGGCCTGAAAGAATACGCACAGTTCTTTACTGCTGATGAAATCGCAGGCGGTTCCGGCCCTCTGGCCAACTACGGCCTGGTTGCAGATCCTGAGCTGGCCAAGACCCAGGACGCCATCGCAAACGAAGTTACCATGGGTTCGGGCAGCTAATCCCGCCTTTGGCTTGAATGACCGGGGGCGGCAACTGATGCCGCCCCCAACTGTGTTTTCCGAAATTCCCAGCCAAGACCTTACGGGGGTGTCATGCCGATACTATGGCTCTTTCTGATCGTGCTTGCGATCGCCGCAGTCGGTTATGTGTCAGGACGCGCACGCGCCTTGCAAAGCGCCGGCGGAGACAGCCGGAACCTGCATTCGCTGCCAACTTACTACGGCGCAAATGTAGCCCTTAAAGCGATTGTACCCGCCTTTGGTCTGCTGATCATTTGGCTGCTGGCCCAGCCGCTATACGTGTCGTCTCAGGTTTCCGAAATGATCCCAGAGACTTCCGTCAAAGAAGGCTCGTCGCTAAGCCTGGTTATGGCTGAAGTACGCCGCACGGCGGACGGTCTGAACAACGCTGTGGCCGCCGGCGTGCTTTCGGAAGATCAGGCCCGCAACGCGCGCGCGGACGTAACCGACGTGACGCAGCGCCTGAAAGATGCCGGGCAGGTGGTGACGTCCGATATCACTCAACCGGTTCTGCGGGCTGCACAAAGCTACCGCGCCATGAATTCCACCGGTTACGCGATCATGACGGGTGCGGTCATTCTGGTGGCTCTGATTGGAGCCGCAATTAGCTGGTTTCAGACACATTCCGACTACCGTGCCCGCAACGTGGTCGAGCAGGGGATCCGCTTTCTGCTTCTGGCTGCGGCATCTATCGCGATTCTGACGACCATCGGAATCGTTCTGTCGCTGGTTTTCAACACGTGGGAGTTCTTCAAGCTCTATCCCGCGTCTGACTTCTTCTTTGGGACAACCTGGGCGCCCAGCTTTTCGGGCCGCGGCGGCGCATCGGATCTGGGGATCATCCCTCTGCTGTGGGGCACGTTCTATATCTCGCTGGTGGCTCTGCTGGTGGCTGTTCCTATCGGACTGTTTGCCGCGATTTACCTCAGCGAATACGCCTCATCCCGCGTGCGCTCTGTCGCAAAGCCGCTGCTTGAGGTTCTGGCCGGGATCCCGACCATCGTTTACGGTCTGTTTGCCCTGTTGACTGTCGGCCCGCTTTTGCTGGACGTGTTCGGCGATAACGGTTTGGGCTGGATGAAGGCAGGTACAGCCGTAATGACCGCCGGTATTGTGATGGGGATCATGCTGATCCCATTTGTTTCGTCTCTGTCTGACGACATCATCAACGCGGTACCTCAGGCGATGCGCGACGGATCTTACGGTTTGGGTGCGACCCAATCCGAGACCATTCGCCAAGTTGTTCTGCCAGCCGCATTGCCCGGTATCGTGGGTGCGATCCTGCTGGCGGCATCGCGCGCCATCGGTGAAACCATGATCGTGGTTTTGGGGGCAGGGGCCGCCGCCCGGCTCAGCCTCAATCCTTTTGAAGCGATGACAACCGTCACCGCCAAAATCGTCAGCCAGTTGACCGGCGACGCGGACTTCGCCTCGCCCGAGGCGCTTGTCGCCTTTGCCCTTGGCATGACCCTTTTCATCCTCACGCTGGGGCTCAACGTTTTTGCCCTCTACATCGTGCGTAAGTATCGGGAGCAGTACGAATGACCGACGCAAGCATGGACACCCCGAACGCAGACCGTCACGCGTCTTCGTTGATGGCCACGGACGCGCGTACAAAGAAGCGTGCGAATGCAGAGAAGCGTTTCCGCGCGTATGGTATCGTTGCAATCGCGACCGGGCTTTTCTTTCTGATCGTGCTGTTCGCTTCGATCTTGTCGCAGGGCATCCCGGCCTTTCAGCGTACCGTCGTGAGCGTCGAGTTCACTCTGTCGCCGGCACAACGCGACGAAGCAGAAGGTACTCTGTTCAAGACCAAAGCCTATTCCGACCTGTTTATCGGTGCGCTGAACGATCAGTTGACCGAAAGCGGTGTCACCGTCGATTTCGATCAGGACGCGATTGAGCGTCTTTTGGGTAAAGTGGGTGGCACGATCCGCACCTTTTACGCGGACAACCCAGACAAACTGGGGGAAGCGGTACAGTTCGATCTGGCCGCCTCAAGCCGGGTTGACGGATACTTCAAGGGTCGCGTTTCGCGTGACACCCTGCAAGACAGCCGCTTCCTGCAGCTTAGCGACCTGGATCTGGTCGATGCCCTGAAAGAGGCAGGTATCATCAAACAGGCATTTAACTGGCCCTTCATTACAGGTGCAGACTCGGGCGTGGACAACCCCGGAGGGGCGGGCATCGGCGCTTCGGTTGTTGGTTCGTTCTTCATGATGCTGGTGGTTTTGGCGCTGTCATTGCCCATCGGTGTCGCGGCTTCGATTTACCTTGAGGAATTCGCACCGCAGAACCGGTTTACGGACCTGATTGAGGTGAATATCTCTAACCTCGCCGCTGTTCCGTCGATTGTGTTCGGTATTCTGGGTCTGGCCGTGTTCATCCAGTTTATGCATCTGCCGCAATCGGCGCCCTTGGTCGGTGGTCTGGTGCTGACCCTGATGACGTTGCCGACAATCATCATCTCGACACGAGCCTCGCTGAAGGCAGTTCCCCCGTCGATCCGTGACGCGGCGTTGGGGGTAGGGGCCTCGAAAATGCAGGCCGTGTTCCACCACGTCTTGCCTCTGGCCGCACCGGGTATTCTGACCGGCACCATCATTGGTCTGGCGCAAGCCCTGGGCGAGACCGCACCATTGCTTCTGATCGGCATGGTAGGCTTTGTGGCGCGCGGATATCCCGATGGCTTCGTAGCTGGCTTTACCGAGCCGAACTCGGCCATGCCCGCGCAGATCTACACCTGGGCCGCGCGTGCCGATGTTGGGTTCTACGAGAAAGCATGGGGCGGTATTATCATCCTTTTGATGTTCCTGCTGACCATGAATATCATCGCAATCATCCTGCGCCGCCGCTTTGAACGCCGCTGGTAAGAGGGGGCACCAATGAACGATATGACACGAGTGGAGAGAGCCGTGGACTCCAAAGACATCAAGATCAACGCCAAAAAGGTTCAGGTCTATTACGGCGACACCCATGCCATCAAAGACGTGGATGTTGCGATTGAAGACAAGACTGTGACCGCCTTTATCGGCCCGTCGGGCTGTGGCAAATCCACGTTTCTGCGGTGTCTGAACCGGATGAATGACACCATCGACATCTGCCGGGTCGAAGGCGATATCCTGCTGGACGGCGAAGACATCTATGACAAGCGCGTCGACCCGGTTCAGTTGCGCGCCAAGGTGGGCATGGTGTTCCAAAAGCCAAACCCGTTCCCCAAGTCGATCTATGACAACGTGGCTTATGGCCCGCGCATTCACGGCCTTGCAAAGAACAAAGCGGAACTGGATGAAATCGTTGAAAAATCCCTTCGTCGCGGCGCGATCTGGGATGAGGTTAAAGACCGCCTGGACGCGCCCGGAACAGGTCTGTCGGGTGGTCAGCAACAGCGTCTGTGCATCGCCCGCGCCGTTGCGACTGAACCCGAAGTTCTGTTGATGGACGAGCCATGCTCGGCGTTGGACCCGATTGCGACCGCACAAGTCGAAGAGCTGATCGACGAACTGCGCTCGCGCTATTCGGTGGTTATCGTGACCCACTCGATGCAGCAGGCTGCGCGGGTCAGCCAGAAAACCGCCTTCTTCCATCTGGGCAATCTGGTCGAGTTCGGAGAAACCGGCCAGATCTTCACCAACCCCGTAGATCCGCGCACGGAAAGCTACATCACCGGCCGTATCGGCTGAGCACAGGTATTCAGAAATGTCCGATTTGACCGAACAACACATAGCGTCTGCGTTCGACCGCGATCTGGAAGCGATCCAAGCGCATATCATGAAGATGGGTGGCTTGGTTGAAGCCGCCATCATGAGCGCCGCGCGCTCTCTCGAGACCCGTGATGTGGAACTGGCGCAAGAAGTGCGGCAGGGTGACAAGGCCATTGATGCACTGGAAGATATCATCGACGAGGAAACCGCGCGCCTGATCGCACTGCGTGCGCCCACAGCCAGCGACTTGCGGTTGGTGCTGTCTGTTCTGAAAGTCTCGGGCAATCTTGAGCGGATCGGCGACTATGCCAAGAATATCGCAAAGCGCACCACGGTTCTGGTTGATGCAGGCGAGATCAATGGCAGCGCTGCAGCCCTTCGCCGCATGGCGCGCGAAGTTGAACGCATGCTGCGCGATGCGCTGGATGCCTATATTCAGCGCGATGCCGAACTTGCCACCGACGTTATCAACCGCGATGAAGAAGTTGATCAGATGTATAACGGTCTGTTCCGCGAATTCTTGACCTTCATGGCCGAGGATCCGCGCAATATCTCGTCCTGTATGCACCTGCATTTCATCGCCAAGAACATCGAACGCATGGGCGATCACGTCACCTCGATTGCCGAACAGGTGGTCTATCTGGTCACCGGAGAACGCCCAACCGAGGCACGGCCCAAGGCCGACACCACGTCGCAAACCGTGTAGGAGACGACAGAGATGTCCGCAGATCAACCGACAGTTCTGGTGGTTGAGGATGAACTGGCCCAACGCGAAGTGCTGGCCTACAACCTCGAAGCAGAAGGGTTTCGCGTCTCGAAAGCCGCCAGCGGCGACGAGGCCATGTTGCTGGTGGATGAAGATTGCCCCGACATCATCGTTCTGGATTGGATGATGCCGAACCTCAGCGGCATCGAAGTTTGCCGCCGCCTTAAAAGCAGGCCCGAGACACGTTCGATCCCGATTATCATGCTGTCGGCGCGCACTGAAGAAGTCGACAAAGTGCGTGGTCTGGAAACCGGTGCGGACGACTACGTGGTGAAACCGTACTCTGTTGTCGAATTGATGGCGCGCGTTCGCACACAGCTTCGCCGGGTTCGTCCGGCAACGGTTGGGATACGTCTGGAGTTTGACGACATCGTTCTGGATTCTGAGACACACAAAGTCAGCAGAGACAGCAAACCTTTGAAACTCGGTCCAACCGAGTTTCGTTTGCTTAGCACCTTCATGGAAAAGCCGGGCAGGGTCTGGAGCCGCGAACAGTTATTGGACCGCGTTTGGGGCCGCGACATCTATGTGGATACCCGAACTGTTGATGTCCACATTGGACGGCTGCGCAAAGCGTTGACGCAACATGGCGGTGAAGATCCTGTGCGGACCGTACGCGGCGCGGGGTACGCACTGGGTTGAGCTGAGAGTTCTTTAAACCAAGAGCTTACGACAACTTCTTGACGAGATGGTCGCAAGTGCATGCCTTCTATCCAATTATCGTGTAATCGGTATTATGGTAAATAGTCACTAAGGTTGCTTAACCGTACGCATGTATTCAATGTCTCTGTATTCCAACCAGGCGTACAGGAACGAAAATGGACCTTAGAAACAAAACAGTTGTCGTAACCGGTGCTGCGCATGGCATCGGTCGCGGTCTGGCCGAACGTTTTGCTGATGAAGGTGCGCTGGTCGTGTGTTCCGATGTCGACGACGCCGGCGCGCAATCTGTGGCGGATCAGATCGGTGGCCATGCATTTCCCTGCGATGTGTCCGACGAGGATCAAATTAAAGCACTGATAGAGCTCTCAGAAGACACTGTGGGTCCGATTGATTTGTTTTGCGCAAATGCCGGAATTCTGACGCTTGGCGGATTCGACGTTCCAGATGAAGACTGGGAGCGGATTTGGAAAATCAATGTGATGTCACATGTTTGGACAGCGCGGCATCTGGTTCCACGTATGATCGCTCGCGGTGGCGGATACATTCTGACAACCGCCTCAGCGGCCGGCTTGCTGAACCAACCAGGAGCCGCTCCGTATGCTGTAAGCAAACACGCTGCCGTCGGTTTCGCAGAATGGCTTGCACTGACATACAGATCACAAGGTTTACGGGTCTCGATATTGTGCCCACAAGGTGTCCGGTCAAAAATGACCGAAGGACATGACGTGTCGGTTGCATCCATTGACGGTATGCTTGATCCCAGTGACGTCGCCGAAGCTTGCGTCAGAGCTATTGAGCAAGAACAGTTCTTGGTCCTGCCGCATCCGCAAGTATTGGACTACATGCAGCAAAAATCAGCGGATTATGACAGGTGGTTGTCGGGAATGAATAAACTAAATCAAAAGTTTATCGGCACCTTTTAACCTATTTTCTGAACCCTGCGCATTAACCCTTCCTGAGCCACAGAGGCGATCAACGTTCCGTCCTCGGAATAGATAGAGCCGCGGTTAAAACTTCGTCCCTGCCCCGTCCAGGGCGAATCCATTACATAGAGATGCCAATTCTGAAACTGAACAGGCGCATGAAACCAAAGCGCGTGATCCAGACTTGCGCCGTTGAACTCTCCGGTAAACCAGCTCAATCCATGTGGGCGCAAGCCTGAGGACATGAGGTTCATGTCAGAGGCATAGGCCAGCAATAGGTGCTGCGTAATTGCGTCCGCCGAAGCCGCAGCAGCCATGCGAAACCAGGTTTGGTTCCGATCATCCGACACCTTCGGCGTGAACGGATCCAAATGGTCCACATCGCGCACTTCGATCGGGCGCGCTCGCAACAACTCTCCGCGCAGGCGCTCGGGCACTCGGTCAACATAAGACTGTCGCAATTCGGACCGGGACGGATAGCTTTCCGGCGCGTTCACAGTTGGCATTGGGTGCTGATGTTCCCAACCTTCGTCCTGTACGTGAAACGAAGCTGACATGTTCAGGATCTGCTTGCCGTGCTGAATGGCAACCACGCGGCGGGTTGTAAAGGAACCTCCATCTCGCGCCCTATCAACTTGATAAATAACGGGCTTTTCAGGATCTCCCGGACGAATGAAATACGCATGGAGGGAATGACACAGACGGTCTTCCACAGTTCGATATGCAGCGGCCAGAGCCTGTGCAATGACCTGTCCGCCGAAAATGCGTGTTGGTGTTTCACCCCCGGACCCCGTACCACGGAACAAATCGACTTCGAGTCGTTCAATGTCCAGAAGATCCAGTAAGATGCGTTCTGCTTCGGTCATTTTGTGCTCGCATGATCATTTACTCGACCACGGGGTATCAGGCAGACAGAAATCATTCAATCATGGCCGCATGAACCAGCGCTTTAAGCTCGGCCCGCGATGGGTACGAACTGGATGGCGACAATTGCGTAAAGAAAACGGCTGTCAGGTCATTCTGCCAATCAATCCAGAAGTAGGTCGAGGCCATACCGCCCCAACTGAAATCCCCAATCGAACCGGGTACCCGGACACGTCCGGGGTTCAAAACCACCGACCCCGCCAGGCCAAAGCCCATCCCCTCCATCGGCTGTTCCGCAAAACTTTTTGGACCCATTGATGCGATATCACCCGGTAAGTGATTGCGCATCATGAACTCTACGGTCTTGGATCCAAGCAAACGGTGGCCGTTCCCAGTGCCGCGATTGCGCAGCATATCTGCAAACTTGGCGTAATCATCCAGTGTCGAAACCAGACCGCCGCCGCCTGAAAAAGTCGTCGTGCTATTGAACGGCGATCCGTCATAGCTGTCGACCAATCGCAAGCTGTCGCCGCCCTGATCTGCTGAATTAAGCGCCATCGCGTCCCCTGCCAACGGTGTATAGAGCGATGCAAATCGGTCCCCTGCCCCAAGTGGCACCGAAAACCCGGTCTCACGCATGTCCAGCGGTTCAAATATGTGCTGTTGAAAGAATTGATCCAGCGTCTGACCTGATACCACCTCGATCACACGACCCAGAACATCCGTGCCGACCGAATACTCCCAACGCGCACCGGGCTGAAAGGCCAGAGGAAACCGTGCCAGATCCCGGACGCGATCTTCCAAAAGCCCTTGATCAGGCTTGAAAATAAGATCCTGTTCATCCATGGCTTGGGGCAGAATTCCGGGGTTGAAGGGATAGCTGAAACCACTGGTATGAGTCATCATCTGATGCAAGCTTGGCGATGGAGCGTCTTCCGTCTGCTCCAAAGTTTCAGCCCCTGCAACAAGCGCGTGCATTTCTTTGAATTCAGGAAGGAAATCAGACAGCGGAGCGTCCAGATGAAATAACCCGCGCTCAGCCAGAATCATCAGGGCAACCGATGTGATCGGCTTTGTCATGGAATAGATGCGCACCAGTGTATCGCGTTGAAATGGCAGGTTGACTTCCCGATTGCGCAGACCGCTTGCGTGATAAAAGGCCTCGGACCCGCTTTGCCGCAACAGAAAAGACGACCCTGCGTATTTTCGTTGCTCAACATAGCGGTCCATCCAGGCCCGAATATGATCCAATCGCGACGGATCAAAACTTACGTTTTGGTGGGGCATTCGACCTCTTCCATCTGGTTTCCGTGCTGAGTGTCTCGGTTTAAGGGGCGAGTTAACAGAGATTTTTTTACTAATAGGTAGCTTCCCCGAAGACTTCGGAAGCCCGCGTTGCGATGAAGTGTTAAACTGAGGCTGGCCCGGATTCGAAAGGGCTGACAGAGTCAGGTATCACCAGACCACTGGAAAGGAACACCATGACGCAAAACATAGATTTTGTTTATGATTTTTGCAGCCCAAATGCCTTTTTGGCGCATAAAACGCTGCCAGAGCTTTCGGCACGGTATGATGTTAAGTTCACTTATGTCCCTGTCCTACTACCTATCGTGTTCAAAGCGACCCATAACCAAAGCCCGTTTCAAGCCTTTTCCGAAAACCGCCAGAAAACAGCGTATCTCACGCATGACCTGCACCGCTTTGCGCGTCGGCGTGGATTGAGTTTTCACATGAGTCCGCATTTTCCGATGAACACAAAATTCGCGATGCGCGGCGCGCATTTTGCAAGGGGGAAATCTTGGGAAAGTAAATACATAAGCGCGGTTTTTGATGCGATTTGGGTGCACGGGCAAAAGGTCGATGAGATCGCCGTGCTGATCGACATCTTGCAAGAGAACGAACTGCCCGTTCGCAAAATCCGCGAGGCAATGAGCGATCCTGACGTCAAACAGAACTTGAAAGATCAAACCAAAGCCAACGTGCGACGCGGAGTATTTGGTGTTCCAAGCCTGTTCGTCGGGCCCGAGATGTTCTTTGGCAAGAACAGTCTGCCCAATGTCGAAGTTGAGCTTCTAAGTTCAAACGGCGTGTAAAACCTGTAACTTACAGGTTTATGTGAAAGTGCCGTGAAGCGCTTTCAGACCGTGCTGCGCGAACAGGGGAACATAAGCGCCGTATGCCTTGGCTCGCTCTGGGTCAGAGGCATTTCCATCCAGCGCGCGTTTATAGACACCTTGCAGAATTCCAGCCATGCGAAAGAAATTGAAAGCCAGGTAAAAACCGAAATTTTCAATTCCATCCAAACCGCGCCGCTTGCAGTATTGGGCGACAAAGGCCTGATCACTGGGCAAGCCCAGATTGTCCCGATCAATTCCGGCCAACCCGCGCCCTTGTTTTCCCGGAGGCAACTGCCACTGCATGATCACGGCTGCCAGATCCGCATAGGGATGCCCGATCGTGGACAGTTCCCAATCCAATACGCCGATACAGTTGGCGCTTTCAGCTGCGAACATCAGATTGTCTATACGATAGTCACCGTGCACCAGTGTTCGCTGCCCGTCATCTTGCGGTACAGAGCGTTCAAGCTCGGAGGCCAAGGCATCCATGTCTTCGATCACCGAAGTCTCTGACGCACGATACTGTTTGGTCCAGCGCGAGATCTGACGCTCATAGTAATTGCCTGTCGGCCCATAATCGGACAACCCCACGGCATCGATGTCGACCATGTGCAACTGGGCAAGAACCCTGTTCATCTCATTCATCACGGCCGCGCGCGTTTCGTTGGTTTCGCCCTGCAGCGTTGGTTCGGGAAAAATTCTGCCGTGCAGACGCTCCATCACGTAGAAGGCCGAGCCTATGATGCTGTCGTCCTCGCACAGAAGAAACATCTCGGGCACAGGCACATGGCTGCCTGCCAGCGCGCTTTGAACTCTGAACTCGCGGTCTACGGCATGTGCCGATTTCAGAAGAACGCCAGGTGGCTTTCGCCTTAGCACATAGGTTTTGCCCGGCGTTCTAAGCTCAAATGTTGGATTGGACTGCCCAACTGAAAACTTTGTCGCCTCTAACGGACCTTCGTAACCAGAGAGATTTGCGCTGAGATACCTGTCTACCGCCGCAAGATCCAGATGGATGTCATTGCTCATGGCTTGCCTTCCAGTCACAGGGCTTCTGCAAAGATATTTCCGGCTGTTACCACATTGATTCCACCCGAAACCGGGATCACCGCACCGGTTACGTAGCTGCCGCCACGCCCGCACAGAAACAGCATACATCCTGCAATGTCTTCGTCGCGCCCGACCCGGCCCAATGGAACCGATTTGCCAACCTTTTCGCGTGTACCCTCGTCCGCCGTGGCAAACGCCGTCATACGAGAGACAAACGGTCCCGGCGCCAGCGCGTTAACCGTGATGTGGTATGGCGAAAGCTCTTTGGCCATGATCTTGGTCAGATGCAGAACCGCAGCCTTTGAAGCCGAATAGCTGTACGCTCCGTCCCCCATGGGCACTTCACCCATCACAGACCCCACATTGACTATTCGGGCAGGATCATCGGCCGTTCCCGACTTCATCAGTATAGGCAAAAGCCGTTGGGTCAGCTCGAAAATCCCCGTCACATTGACGGACATCACCTTGCCCCACGCGTCATAAGGAAACTGGCCCAGCGGAGCACCCCACGACACACCGGAGTTATTCATAAGAATATCAAGTCGTTCGGTTCGGTCTTGAATGTCAGAAACAAGGCTGGCGATCCCTTCCTCGCTTCCGATATCTCCGCTAAACCCCTCGGCGCTGCCTGGCGCATCCAATGCGTTCAGTTCAGCGGCCACTTCGGCGCAGGCATCCCCTTTGCGCGACGCGATCAGAACACGCGCCCCCGCCCTGACCAGCGCCTCGGCCGCCATGCGCCCGATCCCTGTCGCACCGCCTGTGACCAGTGCAGTCTTGCCCTCAAGAGAAAACAGGGTTTCTGGCGTCATGATCGTGCTCCTCGTTCTTGTTCGCGCCTGTGAAAGCTTGCTCTGGCCCGCTTAATGCCGTTACGGCAGTCAGCGGTCGTTCACGTTGACAAACCCATGTTCGGCACCAAAACTTCCTAATCACAAGTTACAGGCAGAACAGAGGTCTTATGCAAGCGTTACTCAGCGTCGCACCGGGCGGACCCGAAACACTGAAGCTTACCACCCTGCCCGATCCGCAGCCCGGTAAAGGGCAGCTGTTGGTAGACGTAAAAGCGGCCGGCGTGAACTTCCCGGATACGCTGATCATCCGGGATCTGTATCAGATTAAACCGCCCCGCCCATTTGCACCCGGCGGCGAAATCGCAGGTAAAGTGCTAGCCCTTGGTGAAAACGTCACGGGGTTCAAGATTGGCGACCGCATTTTGGCGCTTACAGGGCATGATGGGTTCGCGACCCACGCAACGATCCGTGCCGACAGCGCCATCAAAATACCTGATGCGATACCGTATGATGAGGCCGCTTGTTTCATTTTCACCTATGGTACGTCCTATCACGCACTGAAGGATCGGGCGAACCTGAAGACTAACGAAACTCTATTGGTTCTGGGGGCATCTGGTGGCGTCGGATCCGCGGCTATCGAACTTGGAAAAGCCATGGGCGCCAAAGTGATAGCCGGCGTCTCTTCTGCCGAAAAGGCCGAGTTTTGTCGCCAGATTGGCGCGGACGAGGTTGTCATCTACCCACGCGACTTGAACAATGACGCGCAGAAAGCCTTTTCAGCCGAGGTCAAGAAGATCGCCGGCCCTAACGTCGTGGATGTGGTGTATGATGCTGTGGGCGGTGCATTGGCTGAACCGTCCTTACGCTGCATGGCCTGGAATGGACGCTATCTTGTGGTCGGTTTTCCCGCAGGTATTCCGCAGATCCCTTTAAACCTTCCGCTTTTGAAGGGCTGTCAAATCGTCGGCGTTTTCTGGGGCGCTTCTGTCTTCCGTGACCCCAAAGGCCATGCCCAGAACGTCGCGGATCTGTTCGCCTTTTATGCTTCAGGACAAATAAAGCCTCGTATCAGCGCGCGGTTCCCACTCGAACGCGCGCATGAGGCGCTCGAGCAGATGTCGCAGCGCGCGGTTCTCGGAAAACTGGTTGTCACAATGGGTTGAGCTGAACGCGAAACAACCACCTTGCGCGAGGGTTTGCACCAAAGTCGCAAATTGGAATTTGTAATGTAATGTCAGGTGGACAATCCGGCCTTTTGCTGTCTATGAACCATTAATGGGGATTTTATAGATATGCATAAAGTTCTGGTATTAAACGGACCTAACCTCAATCTGCTTGGCACACGTCAGCCTGAGGTCTACGGCAGTACGACTTTACATATGATCGAGGAACGCTGCCGTCAGCATGGCGCGTCCGTTGGGCTGGACGTGTCGCATTTGCAGTCCAACCACGAGGGCGTCTTACTTGACGCAATCCATGCCGCGCGCGGTGTGCAGTCTGGACTGATCCTGAATGCGGGCGCTTATACGCACACGTCGATTGCCCTGATGGATGCCATTGCCTCGGTTGAGTTGCCTTTGGTCGAAGTGCACCTGTCCAACATTCATGCCCGCGAACCCTTCAGGCACAAGTCTTATATCGCTCCGGTGGCACTGGGTCAGATTTGTGGTTTCGGCGCCGAGAGCTATATCCTGGCGTTGGACGCGCTGGCCGCGCATTTGAAGGCAGGTGACGCCGTATGACTTTGAAGGAATACCTGCGTTTTGTCAGCTATACCAAAACCATGGAAGACCTGTGGGATGCTCATTGTCGCCAGATGTCCCAGTATGGGTTCGAACGTCTTATCTATGGATATACGCTTTACAGAACTGCGACGTCTTTGGGCGATCCCGAAGACTTTGTAATTCTGACCAATCACAAGCGCGCCTATGTCGACGGATTTCTAAAGGACGGCCTGTACTTTCACGCCCCAATGTTGAAATGGGCATTGGACAACGAAGGCGCTGCAAGCTGGAAGATGCTCCAGGACATGAACTCCAGCGGCACTTTGACGAACGAAGAACGCAAAGTGTACGAGTTCAACAAGTCCATGGGCGTTGTGGCTGGCTATACGGTCAGTTTCAACTCGGTGTCCATGCGATCGAAAGGCGCGATTTCCCTTTCGGCCAAAACCGGCTTGAGCCAGGAAGAAATTGACTCGGTCTGGGAAGAGCATGGCGAAGACATTCTGTTGATGAACAACGTCGCACACCTGAAAATTCTTACATTGCCGTTCAACCCGCCAAACCGCGCGCTGACAAAACGACAGCGGGAAGCTTTACAGTGGGTGGGCGATGGCAAGACAACGCAAGACATCGCTTTGCTGATGGGGCTGACATCGGCCACGGTCGAAAAGCACCTGCGACTCGCGCGCGAAGCGTTGTCGGTCGAAACAACGGCGCAAGCCGTTCTCAAGGCATCGCTACACAATCAGATGTTCATAATGGAAGCCTGAACGCTAGATTTTGACGCCATCCCGCGTCAGTTTACCCTAGGTAAGGAAATCAGTACTTTTCAGATCTATCCTAAAAGTTGCAAAGTGAGAGTGTTCCGTGAGTGGTGGCTTTAGCCAGGGAACATTCGATTGGATCTTTGCAATAACAGAGCTCTCCAATCACTCTGACAAAGGGGCGTTTATTCTTCCGCGTACCAGTGTCGGAATTTTGGGGGGCCCCGACCATCCCCATCAAGCGGGGCCCTCCATTTCATTCTCAGACAACAGAAAAACGTTCATCGCGACTGATTTTGCGCGAACAAAAAAGGGTTACGCACAGAGTAACCCTTTCGTTTTGCAGAGATAAGGCCCTCAAGCAGAACCTTTCTCAATAACGTGCTTAGCCTTGAGCGGCTTTGGCAACCTCGGCTGCGAAGTCTTCTTTTTCGACCACGATGCCCTCGCCAACTTCCAGACGGATAAAGCCAGTGATGGTTGCGCCCGCTTCTTTGGCCGCTGCTTCAACGGTCAGGTCAGGGTTCACAACGAACGACTGGTTCAGCAGGGTCGATTCGGCGACGAATTTCTTCATACGGCCTTCGATCATCTTCTCGATCACCTGCTCCGGCTTGCCGGATTCGCGGGCGATGTCCATCTGAACCTGCTTTTCTTTTTCGACAACAGCCGGATCCATGTCGGCCTCAGACAGAGCAGCGGGGTTCACAGCTGCGATGTGCATCGCAACCTGCTTGCCGATGGCTTCGTCGCCGCCCGACAGCGCAACCAGAACGCCGATTTTGCCCATGCCGTTGGTGGCCGCGTTGTGAACGTAGGACACAACGGTGTCGCCCGACAGTTTCGCCATACGACGCACCGACATGTTTTCACCAATGGTGGCGATCTTGTCGGTCAGGGTGTCTGCAACGTTCTTGCCACCCAGATCAGCGGCCAGCAGTGCCTCGACATTGTCGACGCCTTCCGCGGCGTATGCGATCTTGCCAACCATTTCCTGGAACTCAGCGTTCTTCGCAACGAAGTCGGTTTCCGAGTTCACTTCGACAGCAACACCGTTGCCACCGTTCACGTGAACTGCAACCAGACCTTCTGCTGCGGTACGGCCCGATTTCTTGGCCGCTTTGGCCAAGCCCTTGGTGCGCAGCCAGTCAACGGCTTCGTCCATGTTGCCGCCGGTTTCGGTCAGCGCTTTTTTCGCGTCCATCATGCCTGCGCCGGTCGAGTCGCGCAGTTCTTTAACCATTGCTGCTGTGATTGCCATCTTTGGCTCTCCTCAATTCAAACGGAATTGGGGCAGGTCATACCCTGCCCCATATGTCATTTACGTGACGGGCAGCTTACGCTTCGGCAGGTGTTTCTGCTTCGGCGGGGGCTTCTTCTGCAACGGCTTCTTCAACCGGAGCTTCTTCGAAGGCACCCAGATCAACGCCAGCAGCACCCATCTGAGCGGTCATACCGTCCAGAGCGGCACGTGCGGCTAGATCACAGTACAGCGCGATTGCGCGGGCTGCGTCGTCGTTGCCGGGGATGATATAGTCAACGCCGTCGGGCGAGCAGTTGGTGTCGACAACAGCCACAACCGGGATGCCCAGCTTGTTGGCTTCGGCAATGGCCAGCGCTTCTTTCTTGACGTCGATGACGAACAGCAGATCCGGTACGCCGCCCATCTCGCGGATACCGCCCAGCGAAGCTTGCAGCTTGGCCTGGTCACGTTCCATGCCCAGACGCTCTTTCTTGGTCAGGCCTTCGGCGCCCGATTCCATTGCTTCGTCGATCTGGTTCAGACGGTTGATCGACTGGGAAACGGTTTTCCAGTTGGTCAGCGTGCCGCCCAGCCAGCGGTGGTTCATGTAGTACTGAGCCGACTTTTCAGCAGCATCTGCGATCGGCTGAGCTGCCTGACGCTTGGTACCAACGAACAGAACGCGGCCGCCTTTGGCAACGGTGTCACGAACAGCTTGCAGAGCCTGGTCCAGCATCGGAACGGTCTGGGTCAGGTCCATGATGTGGATGCCATTGCGCGAGCCGTAGATAAACGGGCCCATGCGGGGATTCCAACGCTGTGTCTGGTGACCAAAGTGAACGCCAGCTTCCAGCAGCTGACGCATGGAGAACTCGGGAAGAGCCATGCTATTTTCCTTTTCCGGTTTACGCCTGGGCGGGGGTGAAAGAAGCGGATGCTCCAACCGGCGGTCTTGATGAGGATGTCTCCCTCAAAAAGCCCAAACCCCGCCTGCGGGTTTGAATGGCGCGCGTATACGGCAGGTTTGGAAGCAACGCAAGGGCCAATTGCCCTTATTTCTCAAGCAAAGCCAAAGCATGGGCGTGCCTGACGGCATCTTCACAATGCGCTGCCAACGCTTTGCGGTTTTCAAAATCGCTTACCTTTGCCGGAGCGTGATAAATCAGTTCAACAGAACCTTGCCTGTGCGCGCCAAGTGTCTTGAGCAAATGCGGGCCGAACTCCATATCGCCCCACCAGCCGTAAAATCGTTTGGGCTGTCCTTTGGGCGCATGAAAGACGACCGAAACCGGTTGGATATACATGAAGTCGCGCAGCTCATCCGCAAAGAACGCCGCGAAAAGCGTTGTTTTAAATGGCAAAACACGCAATCCATCCGTCGAAGTGCCTTCGGGAAAGAACAGCAGCTTGTGTCCCGCTTTCAGGCGGGTTTCGAACAGTTTGGTCTGTTCTTTGGCTTTTGCACGGTCCCGTTGGATGAACACGGTGCCGGTGGCGCGGGCCAACCATCCGACTCCGGGCCATTTCGCGACTTCGGCCTTCGACACAAAATAGACCCTCTTACGCGCGTTCAGGGCAAAAATGTCCAGCCAAGAGGTATGATTGGCCACCACCGCCCCCTGCTCTTTCATCAACACGCCAGAGGTTCGGAACTCTATGCCGAGTATCCGAAACGCACTGCGGCACACAAATTGCGTGATGAACGGCGTGACGGGTCTGCGCACTCCGCACAACGGATACTCAACCAGTCGAACGGCTAAAAGCAAGAACAAGCCGCCAAAGACCAAAAGGGCAAGGGGCAGCCCGCGTACAAAAACCAAAACCCATCCGACTACTCCAAGTTCGATCGGATCAGGTGCGTCTTCACTGTTCCAAAGCGGGTCGTTCACGGGTGTCAGGCTCCACCGTAGATGCGGCGCTGCCGGTCGTTCATACGAGCAGTGTCGAGGATCAGGCACACATCAGTGGTGTTGAATTTGTGATCGATAAAGGCGCCCTCGCCCACGAAACCGCCAAGTCTCAGGTAAGCTTTGATCAAAGCAGGCACCTGAACCATGGCCGCCCGACGGTCCAAGGCGTCCTTGGCAACCAAATCCATGGATTGAAAAACGTCAGGCTGCGCGCGTACCCGCAATTCGGGCGGGGCCAGATGGTTGTGATGCAACATGGATAAAGGTTGCGCCAGCGTTGCGACATCCGTGCCGTGAAAGCTTGCGACCCCAAACAGCACTTCGATCTCACGCTCGGTAACATAGGCCGCCAGCCCGTTCCAAAGATGATACATGGCAGTGCCGCCACGATAGTCGGGATGCAAACAGGACCGACCAAGCTCCAACAGCTTACGCCCACTGCTTTTCAACACCGTCAGATCATATTCATCTTCTGAATAAAACTGGCCCACTTCCGCGGCACGTTCACCCGGCAACATCCGGTAAACACCAATGATTTCGCCAGTGTTGTCGTCATATGCCAACATGTGATCGAAATAGGGATCAAACCGGTCTTTCTCTAACCCTGCCTCGTGATCCACCAAGTCGCCACCACCACCCAGTTCGCGCACGAAGACGTCATAGCGCAGGCGTTGCGCAGCTTTTAACTCCGCCTCGGTCTCGGCCAGCTTGACGGTAAAGGTTGGGCCTGTATCCGGCATAAAGGTGGTATCCGCTTTCTTTTCGCCGCTGATACCTCAGTTGATCAACCGAAGGCAACAACCGGTGATTTGACCCATGTTGTTAACCTTTCCTAAACCAGTTTCACGGATCAAAGACCGGCATCAGGGCGATGCGCGTTCCGTCGATTACCACTTTCCCCTGCTCGCGAAAGTTCACGGTGATCTTGCCTGCGATGTTGGATTGAACCTGTCCAACGCCCCATTCGGGAAAATCCGGGTGGCGGACAAACATGCCCGGTGCAAGAATGGCATTCATGTCTGTCATGCTGGGCTCCTGAATCCGGCGGCAGATACAGCAGGAGGTACGCATGGGCGCTTCGGACGTCAACCTGGCCGAGTTGATCGGCTCTCGGATCTGCCATGATCTGATCAGCCCAATCGGGGCCATCACCAACGGGCTTGAGCTGTTGGATATGGTTGGCGCTGTGCAAGGCCCCGAGATGGAGCTGATCTCGGGCAGTGTGGGCAGTGCGGGCGCACGTATTCGCTTTTTCCGGGTGGCGTTCGGGTCGGCCAGCGAGCAACCACTTGGGAGAGCCGAAATCACTGAACTGCTCAATGATGTCGAACGCGCAGGTCGTGTGCGGGTCAACTGGAACCTGACCGAACCTGTGCCACGCAATCAGGTCAAACTCGCCTTTTTGGCACTGATGTGTTGCGAAAGCGCGATGCCGTTGGGTGGCACCGTCGATATCACAAGTCTGGGCGCGAATTTGACGGTGACCGGCACGGCAGACAAGCTGAACGTGGACGGCGACCTATGGAAAAACGTGGTCACAGGACGTTTTCCAAACAAGCTTACGCCCGCGCAGGTACAGTTTGCCCTGCTGCCGGAAACAGCCAAGGCGATTGGACGGCGCGTCGCGGTAGAAACCACCGCAACGCGCGTTTCGCTCAGGTTTTAAGCCCGGGTCGTTCCGTCCCCACGGACCAGATACTTGAAACTGGTCAGTTGCGCCGCGCCCACCGGGCCGCGCGCATGCATTTTGCCTGTGGCGATCCCGATTTCCGCGCCCATTCCGAACTCACCGCCATCTGCAAACTGGGTGGAGGCATTGTGCATCAGTATCGCACTGTCGAGACGTTCAAAGAAACGGGCCACCGCCGCATCGTCTTCGGTCATGATGCAATCAGTGTGGTTGGACCCAAATTGCTGGATATGCGCAATCGCTGCGTCAATATCTGCCACGGGTTTGGCTGCAATCACGCTATCAAGGAATTCCTTTCCCCAATCGTCTGACGTCGCGGCCTGTGCACCATCTACCGCCAAAGCGCCTTCGGCGTGAACCTCGACTCCAGCGGCCAGCAGCGCCTCGATCACATCGCGCCCCAGTGTTTCAACAACGTCCTGATGGATCAGCAAACATTCGGCGGCCCCGCAGATGCCTGTGCGGCGGGTCTTTGCGTTCAACACAACATCGAGCGTCTTTTGCGGATCAGCAGCTTTGTCGATGTAAATATGAACAATGCCTTCGAGGTGAGCAAAGACCGGCACACGGGCCTCGCGCTGAACCAGACCCACCAGCCCCTTGCCACCGCGCGGAACGATGACATCGACACAGTCGGTCAGGGTCAACAACTCCTGCACCGCCGCGCGATCCCTAGTGGGCACCAGTTGAATGGCGTCCTCGGGCAAGTTGGCCGCTTTCAACCCTTCGACCAGACACGCATGGATCGCGGTCGAGGAATGAAAACTCTCGGACCCACCGCGCAAGATGACAGCGTTGCCGGACTTCAAACACAGAGCACCGGCATCAGCAGTCACGTTGGGACGGCTCTCATAGATCACGCCAATGACGCCCAAAGGTGTACGGACCCGCTGAATTTTCAATCCAGTGGGGCGCTCCCATTCAGCCAGAACTTCGCCCACCGGGTCCGCCTGATCCGCTACGGTGCGCAGCCCGTCGACCATGCCCTGAATACGGGCCTCATCCAGCATCAGCCGATCCATCATCGCCGGGCTCAGGCCCTTTTCACGGCCAAACTCCAGATCTTTTTGGTTCTCTTCGATTATCTTCGCACGATTGGCCCAAACCGCATCCGCAGCGGCAATCAAGGCAGCGTGTATACGCTCGGCGCTTGCAAAAGCCAGATCACGCGATGCGTCTTTGGCGCGTTTCCCAAGATCGGCCATCAATGCGGGAATGTTGTCGAAATCTTTCATATCGCGTGCCTTTCAGGTCATCTTTTACAGTGCTTACAGGGCCAGATCATCCCGATGGATCAAAGCTGCGCGACCCGGGTACCCCAAAGTCGCTTCAATTTCAGACGACTTGCGCCCCTTGATCGCGTCGGCTTCCTGCGCGGTATAGCGGCTGATCCCTTGCGCCAATCGGCGGGCATTTGGATCAAGAACGGCAACAGGGTCACCGCGCCCGAAATCGCCAGTAACTTCTAGAATACCCGCAGGCAGCAGGCTTTTGCCATTGGCCAGAGCGTTGGCAGCCCCGTCATCCACGGTGATCTCTCCGCGTGGTTTCATCGCAGATATCCAACGTTTGCGGGCTGCATGCGGGTCCAAGGTGGCAGTAAACCAGGTTGAACTTGCTCCATTTTCAAGCATTTTCAAGGGGTTCAAAACCGATCCTTCAGTGATGGCCATTGTGCAGCCACCTGCGGTGGCCATCTTGGCGGCCATCAGTTTTGTCTTCATCCCGCCCTTGGACAGGCCTGAGCCCGCATCGCCTGCCATGGCCTCAATCTCGGGCGTAATGCGATCAATTTTCTCGAAGCGCGTGGCCGAGGAATCCTCGCTCGGATTGCCCGAATAGAACCCGTCTACATCGGACAGCAGAATCAGTTGATCGGCCCCAACCGTCACTGCAATCTGAGCGGCCAGGCGATCATTGTCACCATAACGGATTTCGTCCGTAGCAACGGTGTCGTTTTCGTTCACGATCGGAACCACACCAAGGTTCAACAAGGTCTTCAATGTGGCACGTGAGTTCAGATAGCGGCGGCGGTTCTCGCTGTCTTCCAGCGTCACAAGCACCTGCGCCGTCGTTATCTGGTGCGGCGTCAAAGCCTCCTCATAGGCCCGCGCCAGACGGATCTGTCCCACTGCGGCAGCCGCCTGTGATTTCTCCAGAGGCAACGTAGCCATCGGCAAGCCCAGCACACCGCGACCCAACGCAATCGATCCGGAAGAGACCAGGATTACATCTGTCCCCTGCCCCTTAAGCCAGGCCACGTCCTGCGCCAACGAGTTCAACCAGTCAGACCGAAGCAACCCGGTATCGCGATCCACCAACAAAGCAGATCCGATTTTTACAACAAGACGGCGGGCTGAGGTCAGGGTTGCCAAGGCTGCGCCTCCTCAGCGGGTTTCCGGCGCACGCGATTGTCGTCAATCTGTGCCCTCAACGCACGCAGAACCTCGGTCACGCCTAGATGCGCGACGCCCGACATGGTCATGACAGGGCCACCCACGGCCTCTTCCAGTTCGGCTTTGACCAGTTCACGCTCTTCATCGTCCAGAGCATCGACCTTGTTCAATACGGTGATCCGGGGTTTTTCAGCCAGCTCACCGCCATATGCTTCGAGCTCGTGAATAATAGTCCGGTAATCGTCAGCGACTGATTCAGAGGTACCATCAACCAGATGCAACAGTACGGCACAGCGTTCAACGTGGCCAAGGAACCGGTCCCCGATGCCACGCCCTTCATGTGCGCCTTCGATCAGGCCGGGAATGTCGGCGACCACGAATTCAACGTTGTCGACCCCAACAACACCCAGATTGGGGTGCAGCGTGGTGAAGGGATAATCCGCAATCTTCGGGCGCGCATTCGATGTGGCTGCCAGAAAGGTCGACTTGCCCGCATTGGGCATACCCAGCAACCCCACATCCGCGATCAGCTTGAGCCGCAGCCAGATGGTTCTGTCGATACCGGCCTGTCCCGGATTAGCCCGGCGTGGTGCCTGATTGGTAGCGGACTTGAAATGCAGGTTTCCGAAACCGCCATTGCCGCCCTTGGCCAGCAGAACCCGTTGCCCAACTTCGGTCAGATCACAGATTACGGTTTCTTCGTCTTCATCCAGAATTTCGGTACCAACGGGCACGCGCAGAAGGATATCGTCTCCGTCCTTACCGGTACGCTGCTGGCCCCGGCCTGGCTGGCCATTCTTAGCAAAGAAATGCTGCTGATACCGAAAGTCGATCAGGGTGTTCAACCCGTCCACAACTTCAGCCCACACAGACCCGCCTTTGCCGCCGTCCCCGCCATCAGGTCCGCCGTATTCGATGTATTTTTCGCGTCGGAAGCTGACGCAGCCGCTACCGCCGGCCCCGGACCGGATGTAGACCTTTGCAAGATCGAGAAATTTCATGGTCTGTCCCCTACTGCAAAGGCCCCATCGGCCACAAGTCAGAGTTTTTTACTGTATGTCCAGGTGGGCACATTCGCATCACGCGCCACCGAATAGCTTTCCGCATCGCCCAGATACTGGAATCCGCAATGGGTCAGCACCCGAGCCGAGGCGGGATTGTCCTGAAAAACACTGGCAAACATGGTCGCGTTCTGCAGAGGGTTGGCATTGACCAATGCTTCAACGGCCAAAGATGCAATGCCCGTGTTCCAATAAATAGGCGCAACCCAATATCCAACCTCGGACTGGTTCCGATCCAGTCGTTTCAGTGTGATCAGACCGATCAGTTCCGGGCCACCGTCTTTTATTGCATCCATAACCCAAACATCTTCGTCCCGGTCTTCTGCCATCGAACGCGTCACAAAAGCCTCGGTCGAGCCGGGCGCCAGCGGGTGCGCGATGCTTGTGGTCATGCGTGCCACGCGCTCGTCCCTCGCGTAGTGCTCGATCAGTCCCATGTCCGAACGGCGCAGCGGGCGCAGATCGAACCGCTCGGTTTCTATGACCGGCTGATTTATTATTGCTTCAAGCTTCATTGGTGTGTTCCTCCTCCGAACAACACAAAAAGGACGGACGCAACCGTAAGCCCGGCCAACGTCCACATTAGATATTTTTCCGCAGGGCGACCTTCAACCGCATGAGCAATTCTATCGCCTGCGAAGGTCCAGATCGGGTGCAAGACGACCTGGCAGATAAACAAACAAAGAGCGATCGTGAACGTTGCGTCCAAACTGGACGTGCCAGCCGCGACGAAACCAGTAAACCCAGCAATGATCATGGCCCAGGCCTTGGGGTTCAGCGGATGCACGATCAGTCCGGCCCAAAAACCCGGCACCGAACCACTTGCTCCATTTCGCGACAAGCGAAGATTGGCGATCTTCCAGGCCAACCAGCACACATAACCAGCAGAGGCGTATTTCAGCGCGGAAAACACAAAGGGCGCTTGTTCCGCAATTTGCATGAGACCAAAACCCACCGGCCAGATAATCAACTGCTTGCCTAGCACGACACCTGCAACAAACGGCAGGGCCGCCCGGAAACCATAGCGCGCACCTGTTCCCAGCAGAACCATATTGGCCGGTCCCGGCGTGCCCACCTGTGAGGCGGCGAAGATTAGAAAACTGGTGGTTGCGACGGGCATCGGTTTTTTGGGATCACAACTGCGTTAAAACGAAAAAGGGACCGGCATTTTCTGCCGGTCCCCCATGAATTTTTTATTAACCTTCTGGGTCTCGGCTTACTCTGCGGCCTCCGCCACTGGCAGGACCGAAATGAAGGTGCGGTTTTTGAGTCCCTTATGGAACTTCACGGCGCCATCGGTGGTTGCAAAGATGGTGTGATCTTTGCCCATGCCTACGCCTTCGCCCGGCCAGAACTTAGTGCCGCGCTGACGTACGATGATGTTGCCTGCGATGGCTGCCTGGCCACCATACAGTTTCACGCCAAGGCGGCGACCAGCTGAGTCGCGACCGTTACGGGAGGAACCGCCAGCTTTTTTATGTGCCATTCTCTCTCTCCTTAGCCTTGAGCCAGCTCTTTGGCTTGCTCAACCCATTCGGGTTTCACTTTGATGGTGTCGATAGCAGCAATCTGCTCGTCCGACAAGGCGGCCAGAGCGGCAAAGCTCTCGATACCGGCCTCAACCAGCTTTTTGGCGGCGGCAGGACCGACACCGTTCAGCTTGGTCAGATCGTCAGCGGCAGCAGCAGCGGCGGGTGCCTCTGCTTTGGCTTCAACTTTCTTGGCAGGCTTTGCGGCAGGGGCTGCTTCGCCAGCCGGTGCCGAACCGGTTGCAGCTTTGATGCCCGACTTGTCAGCGCCCGACGACAGGATGTCGGTGATCTTGACCAGTGTCAGTTTCTGACGGTGGCCAACGGTACGCTTCGAGCTGTGCTTACGACGGCGCTTGACGAATTTGATGACCTTGTCACCTTTGATCTGTTCGATCACTTCGGCCTGTACGCCCGCGCCTTCAACGAAAGGTGCACCAACAACCGGAGCGTCGCCGCCCAGCATCAGAACATCGTTGAATTGAACTTTTTCACCTGCGTCGGCAGCCAGTTTTTCAACGCGGAGCACATCGCCCGCCTGAACCTTGTACTGCTTGCCGCCAGTCTTGAGGACCGCAAACATGCGTCTTTCCTTTTCATACCCGCGTTCTGTGGTCCCCTTTTCGGGTGTTGCTGGCTTAAGCCACCTCGAACAGCGCGCCCTTCTCGGGCTGTGTGACTGACCCTTTCGACATATCTTAAGGGTCAAATAATAACGATACCCGGCGCGGATGACCGGCCGGGATGCGCGCTTATCCATAGAATAGGCGGGAAAGTCAACACCAAAGCAGCATCACAACTCAGAGGCCCTGAGAGTGCGCGCAACCGCTTGCCCCAATTGGTAAGAAATATCGTTGAACATGCGGTCAAAGCCCTCAAAAAGCGCGTCGTTCAGAGCTTGCCCAGTTTCCGTTCTTGAAAAGGCGATGTTCTCACGCATCTGCGCCTCGTCCAACGGACGATAGGCCAGCAACAAAAACGCATAAAGCCAGGCTTCGGTGTCTTCGGTCCGGCTGTCCTTTTGCGACAAAAGCTCGGCCAACAGGCCCTGCGTGTCGGCGCTTGAATCAACATCAAGCCCGCGAAAAAAGTTGTAGTCCGATGTCAAAGAGCCCTGAACGTTCTTTTCAATCAGTTCGTTCACTTCGATATATTCCTCGACCAAAGCAAACCTAGCTGTTGCGCGCTCGGTTGCTGCAAACGCATCACGGGCCATTTCTTCGATCGTGGGATCCGACATGGCCTGGCGGGCCGAGTTTTCAAGCGTCACTATGGTCCGACCAAGGTCGCTTTCAAAAAACACAATGGCCTGATCAAGTTGCGTGTCCGACATGCCGGTCTCAAACGCTTCGGTCAAATGGTCCTGCATCCAGATCGGGTCATAGATGTCTTGCACTTGGGCCTCAAAGAACGCACCCCCCGCATTGTTCAAAAGCGTTTCATCGAGATTTTTTCGGTGCTCCTGTCCTTCAAGCACCAAAATCTCCATCACCTCAGCCAAATGCATTGCCTGCGCCAACCGATCGATCTTTTCGTTAGCCGATGCAGGCAATCCTAAAACGGCAAGGGCCAAAGCAAGCAAAAGACGCCGCATCAAATATCCTGAGCGGGATGCAGATCAGCCATCCGCGCGGCAAGAACCTCGAAGCGCCGGGCCATGATCTCGAATTGAATGACATTCAAAAGCTCATAGACTTCCTGCATCAAGGGCTGTTCCAGCGCTTCGACATATGCGTTGACATCCTCGTCCGAAAAGTCCTGGTACGTATAAGCCGCGCCTGCAAGGCTGGAGAGTTGCAGAGACTGGCGCATCGCAGGTTCATTTCTTTTCAATAGCTCCCGCAAGCCTTCCGCATCCGTCTGCAATTCGATCACGCCCGATGCGCTGGCGGCCAGAAGGAAGCGCAGCTGTATTTCCTGCCACGCCCGAAGCGCTGTGCCGGTCGAATCAATCGCCGCATTCATACGCTTGAAGCTTTCGACCCTCTGAGACCCGTCCTTGATCAAATCCGAAATGATCTGCTGGCCTTCCAATTGCTTGGCCTCGTCGTCTTCATTCATGTGCGAGTCGTTTTCGACCGCAACCAGACGCTGCCCCAGATCGGACGCGTAGAATTCAACCGCATGTGCCAAGGCCTCATCGGTTAGCGTTTCCTCAAGAATGGAAACAGCCGTCTCATGCATGGCATCGACATCGAATACTTCATCTGTCAGGCGCGCCCAATCCGAGCCGAACCCGTCCGGGTCAATGCCAAGCATCTCAGGCGCAGAACGAGAGCTGAGCGTGATGCTTTCCAGCGCCACATCAAATCCGGTTGTGGTCAGAAACGCCTCGATCCGGTCCCGGTTGGCCGCAAACAGGGGCGCGACTGCCAAAACAAGCGCCAAGGCCGCCAAGAAAAGCAGAGATGTTATGCGATGTGCAAGCTGTGTCATGCCAATTAGAGTAGGCGTTTTCCGCCCGCAGGCAACGGAAAAACCCGGCTTTGACAGTTTCTGGAATTTTCTGCTTGCACCCCTGCCCGTTCCTTACTAAATCCCCCCCTCACAGACCCCCGCGGAGAGGTGCCGGAGTGGTCGAACGGGGCGGTCTCGAAAACCGTTGTGGGTGCAAGCCCACCCAGGGTTCGAATCCCTGTCTCTCCGCCACTATTCTTCTTTGAATTAATCTATTTCAATAGATTAATTCAAAGAAATCCGAATCCATCCCCCATTTTAACCGCCATCCCAAAACTGAATGAAATGGTAAGGGCGGGTCTAACAATAGGCCATGAAGGCACTAGACCGCGTAGATAGCCAAATTCTTACATGGTCGAAATTAGGAGTTTGTAAATCTGGATGTCCGCTATCCGCTCCTAAGCTGTCACCTGACCAAAAGACTCAGATGACTGCTTCGAGCCCAAAGCTGCCTATCAATAAACGCTTCTACGGATGTTTGCGCCTACTTGAACAGCATGAACCGACATTGAAATTTCTCTCACGGCCCCGCCTCGATCGCCTGGATCAGTGCCGACGTAAACTCCTCAGTCGTTGCGGTTCCGCCAAGGTCGTACGTTGGCTTGCGTTGAAGGGTTTGCGCTACCGCAGTTTCAATTGCCTCAGCCGCGCGTAGCTCATCGAGGTGACGTAGCAGCATGGTCAGCGACAATATCAATGACGTCGGATTAGCTATTCCCTTATCCGCGATGTCGGGTGCGGAGCCGTGCTGAGCCTGCGCTATGGCGAAGCGAGGGCCAAGGTTCAGAGATCCCGCGACGCCGAGGCCACCGGACAGCTCTGATGCAAGGTCTGAAAGGATATCGCCAAACATATTTGTTGTTACGATCACACCAAATGCCGCCGGATCGCGGACCAAATGCGCGGCCGCAGCGTCAACGAGCAACTCGTCATAGTCGATATTGGGATGCTCGGCAGCCACGGCGCGGCAGCATTCAAGAAACAGTCCGTCCGAGACACGCATCACATTTGCTTTGTGCACGGCTGTTACCCGGGAAAAGCCGTCCTGTTTGGCATGGCGAAATGCGGCTTCTGCAATGCGCATGGAAGCATGTCGGGTGATCTTTCGGAACGCGAGTGCGGTGTCGGGGTCAGGCATAAACTCTCCCGGTCCCTGATGCATGTTGCGGTCGGCGTAAAAGCCTTCGAGGTTTTCGCGCATGACGGTCAGGTGAAACGGTTTAGAGGCTGCCCTGGGAACGCCTTCCCATGTCCGTGCTGGGCGAACATTGGCGTAGAGTTCGAGATCCTTGCGCAAGGTGCCGGAGGGATTAAGACCTCCCTCTGCAGCCGGAGGATAAGCGTTGTGGGACACGGGGCCGAGGACTACGCCGTCAGCCTCCTTGGCAGCGGTGCGGACCGGTTCCGGGATTGTGCTTCCGGTCGCCTCAAGCGCAGCGAAACCGATGTCAGCCTCAGTCACAATTATCGGCCGGTTGCAGATGGGCGTCACGGCGGCAAGAACACGTTGCGTGGCCGACGATATTTCAGGGCCAATCCCATCCCCGGCGAGAAAAAGGAGTTGAAGCGGAGATACTGTGCTCGGTTCAGTCATGAGGATTGCTCCCACGGAGGTTGTTGGCTCTTCGTTAGGTTGGCTCAGTTGATGCGATCCAAGATGGCAATTGGTATCTCATTGAGCAAGGACCGGTTAGTCCGCAGAGCCGTCGTTCGGCCAATTTTGCTGAGCGTCTGCTTCGAGCCCAAAGCCGAAGTGCTTCAATTTTTCATCTCGCGCTCGCAGCATCTCGGTCAACCAAGTTGAGCCGTTCAGCACCAATGCTGTGGCGCGGAGAAAGCGGTCGTCTGTGTATGCCGCAGCGAAAGTCCTCATGCCAATGATTGGGTCACGGGACGTAGCCACCGTACGACCAAAAACGGATTGTCTGCTTTCGCTCATTGCATGGCAGCCTAACATCCAAAAAAGATTTGATGTTGCAGGATGCCTTAAGCACTCATTTGTCGGTTTTTTTCTTTTCTTTCCTGAAGTTGCTGGGACTGACACCGCGCCATTTCTTGAAGGCTCGAGAAAAGGCCGTCGCGTCAGAGTATCCAAGTCGTTGAGCGATTTCGGAAATCGTCTCGGCGCCATACTCTAGAGCTGCTTCGGATTCCGCGCGTTTGAGGTCTGCGATTACCGCAGATATGGTCTTGCCATATGCTGCGAGACGTCGGTTGAGAGTGTCCGCATTGTAGCCGCAAGCCATGGCGGCGGTCTCCACGTTGAACTCCGGGTCGCCCAAATGTCGGCGAAGTACATTAGCTACCGAAGCCAGTGTGTCTGCAGGCGCAGAAAGTTCTCGGCCCATAGGCGGCCCTTGGGATGTGGCCACCAGATCTGGGCTGATCCGGTGCGACAACCATACGGATGGAAACCGAAACGAAAAGCCTTGAGCATTACACTTGATGGGTCTGATGCCGTGGAATTCTTTCGGAAGGGCACTCGGGTCATACAATTGGACGATCACCTGCCCCGGGTCCCAACGGAAATCCAAAACCCGGTGCAGCAGACCGATCCAGAGCGCTATTTGAAAGGCATCAGACTGTGCCGGCGAGACAGATGGCTGGAAACCACGTTTGACGGCATAGTGGGCATACTCTCCCTCAACGAGCAAGGATTGAGATACTGCATTACTTTCTCGCGCAACAGCCGTTGTGAAACGCGTGATGAAGTCTCCCAAGGTAACGGCCTCGTTGAGCTCCGGTGCCATTGGCGCAAAGATCCGCCAATCGAGACTCTGCGCAACCTTTGCTGCAAAATCCGGTTGCGTACTTCTCGCGATTTCCTCGTACACAGTGTAGGCCGTGTCATGCGTGATGAAGGCATTCTGGTCCATCAATCGCGCGGCGTTTATTCCGTGTGCATTCAGAATTTTGTCTGCCAAATTGCCTTGCGCCTCGTAGGCGGCAACCACCGGGGCCAGAATTGCCGCGCGTACAAGCGGAACATTTTGCTTCGAAGCTGGTCCGGAGGGATGACTAGCCATTTTCTGATCTCCTGAGCGCGCCGTCGCCGGATGATACTCGATAATGCCAATGATTCTCCGCTTACCTGACAGTTTCCGGCGAATTTCTTGTTCACCTGCGGAAAAATGCCAAGCAAAGGTGCACACCATGTTGGTATGTTTCCTTCTGACATGATCACGGCCGTCGCATTTGTCACCCCCAATCGTTTCCCCGCCGAAGCCATTCGAGAGGGTTTCAAGGTGTTCACTCAACGGTTGAAAAAAACAGTTGTAACTGGCTTGATCCTGTTTGGCTCGGGGGCAGGCCTGCCAGTCCCCGCAATAGCCGAGATCACATCAACGGTCACAGGCGTCGTCGTTCCTGCGAGGGCGTGGGACGTTTCAGCCGAAGTCAGCAATAAAATCAACCGGTTGCACTTTGTGGAAGGACAAGTCGTTGCGAAGGGTGACTTGTTGGTTGAATTCGATACTGGCTTCAAAGAGTTGGAGCTTGCTCTGGCAGAAGCGCAACTGAATGAAGCATTGGTCGCAGTTGAAAAAGCTCAAGAAGATTTTGTGCGGCAGCAAGAACTGAAAGACCGCGAAACTGTTTCAGAGGCTCAATATCAGGAGGCTTTGTTCGCATTACGAGCTGCGCAAGCTTCCGCACAGACACTACGCGTGCAGAGCGACATGGCGGCATCTTTGCTAGCCGCGCAAAAGCTTTACGCGCCGTTCAGTGGGCAGATGTCATCGCCGAACTACCGTGAAAACGCCAATGTGAATATCAATCGTGGCCGGGAAGTTGCCACACTTGTACAGCTCGACCCGATCCATGTACGCGCGCCGGTCCCACTTGAACGAGTGATGGCCCGGCTTCTGTCAGGACAAAGTGAGGTCGCAATTCACGCCTCAATCAAGGTGGGACTCGTTCTGCCAGATGGTTCTGAGTTTCCGTATATGGGAAAGATCGTATCAGCGAGCTTTGGCCTGAACGCCGATACAGAAGAGGCGGTGGTTTTGATCGAGTTTCCCAATCCGGATCACTTGCTACGACCAGGGATGGAAGTCGTCGTAACAGGCTATGAAAATTAGAAACCTCCCCTTCTGCTCGTCTCAAATTGTGAAAGGAGCTTGATACATGCCCAAGTCAGTCCCCAAGAAACTTTTCCTAACAGTATTTTATGCTTTTTCGTTTGTGATGCCTCTAGCTTTGCAGGCCCAAACCTACGATTTGGTCATCCTGAACGGCCGTGTCATGGACCCAGAGACCGGTTTTGACCAGATTGCCAATGTCGGGATAAGCGACGGGTGGATCGTCAAGATCACCACCGATCCGATTGAAGGCGAAGACGCACTCGACGCCACAGGCCATGTCGTTGCTCCCGGGTTCATCGACAGCCACACGCATTCCAGCCAGAAGTACGCCATAAACATGAGCATGCTGGATGGCGTGACGACGGCCTACGACAGCGAGGTGGGTGCCCTAAACATTGCGGATTGGTATGCCCGCGAAGAAGGTCAGTGGCCCATAAACTACGGAACTTGTGTATCGCATGAGATCGCACGCATGGTCGTTTTGGATGGTCTTGAGATCGGTCGCCCGGTCGACGCAGCCGATCTTTTTGGGCTGCGCGCCGCTTCCAGCATGAAGGACGGCGTGGCTGACTGGTCGGTAACAAGGGCAAGTGTCGACCAGCTAAACCAGATCATGCAAATCGTGGATAAGGGCCTGCAGGAGGGCGGTCTCTGCGCTGGCTCTACAGTCGGCTACGCGGGGGCAGGTATCAGCACCTATGAGCAGTTTGAACTCCAGCGAACTGCCGCACGATATGGACGCGCAACAGGGGTTCACGGCCGGTTTCACACCTCTCCAGCAAACCCTGAAGCGCCTCTTGGCTTCAGCGAAGTTTTCACCAACGCGTACTTGCTCGATGCGCCTCTGATCTACAGCCACAACAACGACTACGGTTGGTGGGAGATTGAAGAGAAGCTGCAGATGGCAAGAGACAAGGGCCTGAACATGTGGTCCGAGTACTACCCCTATACAGCAGGGTCGACGTCTATCGCCTCCGATCAACTGAAGCCCGAAGCCATTGGTGCCCTCGGCCTCGAATACAAAGACATTATGTATGATCCGGGTCAGAACAAGTTCCTGACCGAAGAAGAGTATCTGAGGGTTGCGGCGGATGATCCGGGTCGCACCGTTATCGTTTTCAACCCTGCGCGTGAGGAATGGCTGCCCCAGTGGCTGCGAGTTCCGAACATGGTCGTAGGAAGCGACAGCATGTGGTACACGGAGGACTTGGGCCTAGCAGGTGACCCGTCCTTGTTTGCTGGCCATCCTCGTACATCGGGATCGCATACGACCGTGCTTCAACTGGCACGCGACGAGGGGGTCCCACTAATGTTCACCTTGTCTCAACTCAGCTTCTGGCCGGCATTCCACATGGGCGCCACTGGCGTGGACTTCCTCGATGTGCGTGGCCGCATTCAGGAGGGCATGGCCGCTGATATCGTGGTCTTCGATCCGGAGATGGTAGGGCCCGGTTCTGGCTACGAAAGCGGAACGCAAGGCTTGGGTCCCGTCGGTTTGCCCCACGTGATCGTGAACGGTATCTTCGCCAAACGAGACAACGCGGCGACCGGCGAACTGGCCGGAAAGCCGATGCGGTTTCCGCCAGAGGACGAGCCGCGCCACGTTACCGTTGAGACTGAAGTCTGGCTTAACACGTTCACGCTGCAGGACGCGGCATTGGATGGAACAGGGCCGGGATTTGGAGCCGGCGACTGATCGGGGTTAGTCAATCCGGATATCCGGCCAATGACCTATGCCGAGAAATTCGCTGCGCTGGCAGACTCTCGGCATAGCAGACGTGAAGACCGCAGGCGAATTTCTGCGATTGCATTCGCCGCAACCGCACGAGTCCGGAATGTCCCGCAACTCGGACGACCGAAGCGCACGCAGCGAGCGTCCGGTTTTGGAAAAGGTCAGTTTCACCCTGTTCAATGTCCGCTTTCGGGAAAACGCGCTGCACTGCTGCGAAGTAGTCCTTGATTTGATGGACGCGCGGCCACGAATTTCGCTGCACCAGCATCGGGCCGGTTTGTCCGCAAAGCGGAACTTGCGCAAGTATTCCGGAGCGACCGCTTTCGGCATAAGCAGACATTCAAGTCCACGAAACCGGTTCTTCTGTTTTCGATGTCTGCTTTCAACAAAGAGCGGACGTTCGGCAATATTGGGCCAATTTCCGGTATGCGGACGTAGCGGTCATTGGCTTGAAGTCTTTTTAAACAACAGCGTCGTCCTT
>NZ_WQGF01000013.1:0-105915 GCF_013034545.1 Ruegeria sp. HKCCA5763 | reverse complement strand
CGTGATCTGGAGTAATCCCGATGCGTTTTCGAGTGAGCTTGACGTGCAGAACATGATGAATTTGTATCCGGGAAGGTTCTGACGACATTTGGTGACAATCGGCCGAACGAACCGTTTAATGCGACCCACGCGGGCGACGGTTCTTTTAGAAGCTCACTGATTTCGAAGAAGAAAACTCTTGGGACAACTTCACAAGCTCTGTTTTCGGCACCACCAAGCGTTTGCCTGGCCATAACGCGACATGTTTGTCGATTGGTGAAAGCTATTTCTTTGGTGCCTTTCTTGAAAATTTGCAAAGTCAGCTTTCTGCGCATCGCAGACCTTCGCGAGAATCCAAGTTTCCTTAGGGAGGCCCTTTGCGGGGTTGAGCAATGCAAAGGGCCATAACCGCGACGACTAAGCCATAAACTGATTGAATTCGTCGCTAATGCAGACAAACGCGCAGCGCAAAACTATGGGCGAACTACGTAAACTTATGGGGTGCGCGAAGTGTTATGCGCAAACCTACAAACGATCAAAAATCCAGGTTTTCAACACTCAACGCGTTTTTCTGGATGAATTCGCGGCGTGGTTCGACCACGTCACCCATCAGCTTGGTGAACAGATCGTCGGCCTCGACCATATCGTCCACGCGCACCTGCAGCAGCGTGCGGGCGTCCGGGTCCAGTGTTGTCTCCCACAGCTGATCCGGGTTCATTTCACCCAAACCTTTGTAGCGTTGCAGCGACAGACCCTTCTCGCCCTCTTCCAGGATAGCGCGCAGCAGGTCTAGCGGTCCGTGGATCACTTGGGAACGGTCGCGACGCACCAGCGTTGCCGGGGTGTTGTAGACCTCTTGCAGGCTCTGAGTGAAGCTGCCGGTTTTTCGCGCTTCGCCCGAACGCAGCATGGGGCCGTCCAGCGTGCGCACCTCTTCCACACCGCGCAGGATACGGGCCAGTCGGATGCCGTGATCCTGAGTGATCCGGCCTTGCCAGCCGCGTTCATATTCCAGCGCGATCAAGTCGAGACGGGCAGCAACTTTGTCAGCCACGCCTTGCAGGTCGGCATCAACGGCACCTGGCACGAAGGCCCCGGCTACGGCAGCCTGTTCCAGAATGTGACGCGGGTAATGCGTCGGGAAGGCGTCCAGAACACGTTTCAACTGGCGCGCTTCGTCCACGACACGCGTGAGGTCTTGGCCGATGATTTCTTCACCCGAGCCAAGCTTCAACACGGCCCCTTCGACGCCCTGATTGATCAGATAGTCGTCCAGCGCGGCCTGATCCTTCAGGTAAACCTCTGATTTACCTCGTGAAACCTTATAAAGCGGTGGCTGAGCGATATAAAGGTACCCGCCCTCGATCAGTTCCGGCATCTGCCGGTAGAAGAAGGTCAGCAGCAGCGTCCGGATATGTGCACCGTCCACGTCGGCGTCGGTCATGATGACGATCTTGTGGTAGCGCAGCTTTTCGATGTTGAACTCATCGCGGCCAATACCAGTGCCCAGCGCCATCACTAGGTTGCCGATTTCCTGCGACGACAGCATTCGATCAAACCGCGCGCGTTCCACGTTCAGGATTTTCCCGCGCAAGGGCAAAACAGCCTGAGTCAGACGATCCCGACCTGTTTGCGCGGAACCACCTGCCGAGTCCCCCTCGACCAGGAAAACTTCGGTTTTGGACGGGTCTTTCTCGGAACAATCCTTCAGCTTACCGGCCAGATAGTTCACATCCATCGCCGTCTTGCGGCGAGTCAGTTCACGGGCCTTTCGGGCAGCCTCACGGGCCAGAGCAGCCTCGATGATCTTGCCGACGATACCCTTGGCTTCATTGGGGTTTTCTTCAAACCACTCGGCCAGTTTTTCATTCATCAAACCTTCGACCGCCGGGCGAACCTCGGACGAGACAAGCTTGTCCTTGGTTTGGGATGAGAATTTCGGGTCTGGCACCTTTACCGACAGCACGCAGGTCAGACCCTCACGCGCATCGTCCCCTGTGAAGCTGACCTTTTCCTTCTTTGCGATCCCGCTGGACTGCGCATAATTGTTGATTGTCCGAGTCAAAGCGCCCCGGAAACCGGCGACATGCGTACCGCCATCCCGCTGCGGAATGTTGTTGGTGAAGGGCAGAACCGTCTCATGGTAGCTGTCATTCCACCACATCGCGATTTCCACGCCGATGTCGTCACGCTCACCCTTGATATATATCGGCTCGGGCATGGCCGGGGTCTTGGACCGATCGAGATACTTGACGAACTCCTTGACACCGCCCTCATAGAACAGCTCGGTCTCCAACCGCTCGGCAGGGCGTTCATCAATCAGGATGATCCGCACGCCTGAGTTCAGGAAGGCCAACTCGCGCAGACGCTTTTCCAGCGTGTCGAATGAGTATTCGAGGTTCGAAAACGTGTTGGTCGAGGCCAGAAACCGCACTTCGGTTCCTGTTCGATCGCCGCAATCACCCACGACCTTCAGATGTTCCGCTGTCTCGCCACCCTCAAAGCGTGCGACATGTTCCTTGCCCGCACGCCAGATGCGCAATTCCAGCCAATCGGACAGGGCGTTCACAACCGAAACGCCCACGCCGTGCAGACCGCCCGACACCTTGTAGGAATTGCTGTCGAACTTACCGCCCGCGTGCAGTTGGGTCATAATGACTTCAGCCGCTGAAACGCCCTCTTCCGGGTGAATATCGACCGGAATTCCGCGCCCGTTATCACTGACAGAAACGCTGGAATCCGCGTGGATTTTTACCGTGACATGGTCAGCATGCCCCGCCAAGGCTTCGTCGATCCCGTTGTCGACCACCTCATACACCATGTGGTGCAGGCCCGAGCCATCATCCGTGTCCCCGATATACATGCCGGGGCGCTTGCGAACGGCCTCTAACCCTTTGAGAACTTTAATGGAATCTGCGCCGTATTCTTGAGGAGCCTGTGCGTCTTCGGACATTCAGTCAGTACCTATATTATTTTGGTAACTTATACGTTTTCTGGTGGGGAATGTCACGCGATCCCCCAAGATTTTGTGTTTGCGAGGGTCGTTTTTTGCCTGCTGGTTACAGGCTCACAAGCGATCAATGTCAGCGGCAATATCCGCAGCGATTTCCTCTGCGTCGACATCCTCGCGCTCAGCCGACAATCGCAACCCAAGAATGTCAGACTGATACCGCGCCGCCAGTCGATCCGGGTCATGTTCAGACCGAATTTCACCAGCATTCTGAGCGCTTCGGAACAGCTCGGCAAAACACGCTTTCATCTCAGTCATGTGCCGCGCAGCTTGATCTGCAAGATCGTGATCTTTCGCTTGCAACTCCGCATATGTCTTTGCCAACATGCAGGCTTTCGTCGGGCTCTCGACCGCTTCGATCACCAAACGGGGCTGCGCTTTCAACGCCCCTTTGGGCCCCAACTTTTCAGCCAAGGCCTTTAGGCGTGCCACGCCTTCCCGGGTGTAGCTTTCCATCGTCAGCGCATAGAGCGCATCCTTCGAGCCGAATGCCGCATAAAAACTGCCGGGCTTTAGCTTCAATTCCCGCTCCAAATCCTTCAACGACGTCCCGGCCCAGCCCTGACGCCAGAAGATGTCCTTTGCTTTAGCAATCAGAGCATCACGATCATATGCGGGTTTCCGGGGCATCAGCATCACCAATTCTTGAACGTTCACTCAAGTATATACTTGAGCGATCGTTCAATAAACTCTAAATACGATTCATCGCGCCAAAAACAGGAGTTCCGACATGGCCAATTTTCCGTCGCACGACCTCGAAACCGCTCCCGAAGGGTCCAAACCTCTTCTCGAAAAATCGCAGGCCGCGTTTGGTCGCTTGCCCGGTTTGCACAAGGTGATGGCCGAAAGCCCGCAGCACCTGGAAGGTTATCAGGTTCTGCACGGCCTCTTCTTGCAAACCGATTTCGGCAACGATGAGAAAACCGTTGTTTGGCAGACCATCAACGTGGAAAACGAGTGCCACTATTGCGTGCCCGCGCACACCGGTATCGCCAAGATGATGAAAGTCTCGGACGAAATCACCGAGGCGCTGCGCAATGAAACTCCGCTGCCTTCGGCCAAGCTCGAGGCACTGCGCACCTTCACTCTGCAAGTTATGGAAACACGTGGCAACCCGACCGAGGAACAGCTGCAGGCGTTCTTCGATGCGGGCTATTCACACCGCGCTGTTCTGGATGTGGTGCTGGGCCTGGCACAGAAAACCATGTCGAACTACGTCAACCACATGGCCAAAACCCCGGTCGACGAAGTTATGCGCGGCTTCCTGTGGGAACGTAAAGTCAGCGAACCGGCCTAAGCGGTCACGACCGAGCCCTCATCCCCTTCGGTGACAACCACCGTTTGGGCCCGGTCCCCCAATTCAGTAAACAACTCAGGCCCGGTGCCCGTCATCCAGGCCTGAGCCCCCAGAGCGCAAATCTCATCATAAAGCGCCGCGCGCCGACCTGCGTCCAGATGGGCAGCCACTTCGTCCAACAGTACAATCGGAGGCGCCCCAACCATCTCTGCCAGCGCACGCGCGTTCGACAAAATCAAAGACACAAGCAACGCTTTCTGCTCGCCTGTCGAGCAATCCTTGGCCGGAACGCCCTTTGCAGCAAAAACCCCATACACGTCTGACCGATGCGGCCCTACCAAAGTCCGGCCCGCAGCCAGATCCCGGAAGCGACTCTCACTTAAGGCGTCACGCAGATCCTCTGCTGTCTCAGGCATCGCGCCTTCAGTCTGGATCAATTCCAGCTCAGCCGACGGAAAAGCCGTCTCCGCCCGATCCTGCGCGGCACGCAGATAATCCAACGCCGAAAGGCGCGCAGCATGGATGCGATGTCCGGACTCAGCCATCTGACCCTCCAAGGCCGCATACCAATGGGCATCCCTCACCTGCTCTTTCAACAGACGGTTCCGTTCCCGCATTGCTTTTTCATATGACAAAGACGCTTCGGCATGGGTCGGATCAAAACTCAGCGCGATACGGTCCAGAAACCGCCGCCGCCCCTCGGCTCCTTCGATCCAAAGCCGGTCCATCGATGGGATCAGCCAAACAACCCGCGCCAGTTTACCAAGCTCGATCTGGCTCGAGGCTTTTTCGTCAATCCGAACCTGCCGCGCCGCACCGCCCTCGGACCAGGTTTCGATCTCATATCGCTGCCCCTGCGCACCCAACACCCCTGACACCTTCCAGCCCAACGCCTCGGGCCGCCGCGTCATCTCTGCCGCGCTCGCGCGCCTCATTCCGCGCCCAGGCGAAAACAAAGATACCGCTTCAAGGATGTTGGTCTTGCCGGCTCCGTTCGGCCCATGAATCGCGACGGGCCGCCCATCCAAAGACAACCGCGCCAGTTTGTGAGATCGAAAATGCGAGACCGTAAGCTCGGTCAGGGCCAATCCCATGACCCCTCCCTTCTTCTTGTCAAAAATACGGTCGCCGAAGGCATCGCGCGCCAGCGCGATCAGACGCGCATCGGCATGACAACGTAAACCGCGCTCTGGTCATTGCCTTCGCGCATCAGGGTCGGATCACCCGCAGAGTTAAACAGGAACACTGCATTCTCACGATCGACCTGAGACGCAATCTCTAGCAAATACTTGGCGTTAAACCCGATCTCCAACCGTTCATCCCCATAGGCGACGGCCAGTTCTTCTTCAGCAGCGCCACTGTCTGGTGCATTAACCGAAAGGACCAGCTTGTCGCCGTCCAGTTGCAGCTTTACCGCACGCGACCGTTCGGACGACACTGTCGCCACCCGGTCTACAGCCTGCGCAAACTCGGCCGCATCGACCTCAAGCTTGCGCGTGTTCCCTTGCGGGATGACGCGTGTGTAATCGGGGAATGTGCCATCGATGACCTTCGAGGTCAGAGTTATATCCGGCGTGGCAAAACGTACTTTGGTTTCGCTGACCGAAACGGCGATATCCATTTCATCATCGTCCAGCAGCTTGCGCAGCTCGCCCACGGTTTTGCGTGGCACGATCACTCCCGCCATGTCTGCGGCCCCATCCGGCAGATCTGCATCGATACGCGCCAGACGGTGACCGTCGGTGGCCACACAACGCAGAACTTTGCCGCCGTCAGAGCCATCAGCCACATGCATGTAGACACCGTTCAGGTAGTACCGGGTCTCTTCCGTCGAGATGGCGAATTTCGATTTGTCGAACAGCCGACGCAGCAGCGCCGCTGACGCGGTGAAATTCGATTGATATTCCGAGGACGCCATGACCGGAAAATCTTCTTTCGGCAGCGTCGCCAACGAGAAATTTGACCGGCCTGCCTCGACGGTCAACCGACCTGCAGCACTGTCTGCGGTCAGAGTCACCAGCGCCCCATCCGGCAGTTTCCGCACGATCTCATGCAGGGTGGTCGCCGCAACAGTGGTCGCACCGGCTTTCTCGACCTGCGCGGGCGCTTTATCGAGCACTTCGATATCCAGATCGGTGGCGCGGAACTGGGCCTGATCGCCCTCCGCCTCAATCAGCACGTTGGCAAGTATGGGAATGGTATTGCGCCGTTCCACAACGGATTGAGCCTGCGAAACGGCCTTGAGAAGGGTGCCGCGTTCAATGCTGATCTTCATACCCTCAGTTCCTCTGACTTGCGTACCGACATGGGCGGGACTGGCACGTTAGCGGTTCCACCCTGAGGCACAAGGATTTTTTACGGATTTCTGGGTTGGAAAGCCCTTAGCGTCAAGGGCATCGTGCCAAACTAGCCTCAGTTCTGGTCCAACCGTGGATTAATGCGCACAAGAAAACGCCCCGGACGCAAAGCACCGGGGCGTTTTCTTCATGAAATGCTCAGATCAGGCTTCCAGCGACCGCCGCAGCATTTCTACATCTTCGGCGATCTGACCGTCGGTCAGTTTCAGCTCTTCAATACGTTTCACGCCGTGCATGACCGTTGTGTGGTCTCGCCCGCCAAAACGGCGGCCAATCTCGGGCAACGAGCGGCTGGTGAGCTGCTTGCACAGATACATCGCCACCTGGCGCGGACGCGCATAAGACCGCAGGCGCTTGGGCCCGATTATGTCGGAAAGGCGAATATTGTAATATTCGGACACTTTCCGCTGGATCTCCTCAACGCTGATCTTTCGTTCTGAGGCACGCAGCACGTCAGCCAGACAGTCCTGTGTCAGCTCCATATCGATTTCGCGGCCCACCAGCGATGCGAAGGCGAACAGACGGGTCAGAGCACCTTCCAGAACGCGGACATTGGTCGAGATGCGATGCGCCAGAAACTCCAGAACACCATCGGCAATCGATAGATCGGGATAGGTGCTGCTGTACTGCTGCACCTTGTTCTGCAGGATGCCCAGGCGCAGTTCGTAGTCAGTTGGATGCAGGTCGACGACCAGACCGCATTGCAGGCGCGATTTCACACGGTCTTCCAGATCCTTGATCTCACCCGGGGCGCGGTCGGCCGAAATGATGATCTGCTTGTTCTGATCCACAAGCGCATTGAAGGTGTGAAAGAACTCTTCCTGCGTCGAATCCTTGCCCGCGATGAATTGCACGTCATCCACCATCAACACATCGACCGAGCGGAACAAGTGTTTGAAATCCATCATCCGGCGTTCACGCAGCGCCTGAACAAAGCGATACATGAATTGCTCGGCCGAAAGGTAAAGCACGTTAAGCTCAGGATGTTTTGTCTTCAGCTCCCACGCGATGGCGTGCATCAGGTGGGTTTTACCTAAACCCACACCACCATACAAAACCAGCGGGTTGAAGGTGACAGGTCCGCCTTCCGAGACACGGCGGGCGGCGGCATGCGCCAGTTCGTTGGGCTTGCCCACAACAAAGCTGTCAAAGGTAAAGCGGGAATCCAAAGGCGCGGCCTGCAAGGACTCGAGCGCATCCGAGGCAACCTCAGCCACGGGCGCGACAACAGGATCTGCAGGCGCGTCCGGGGCCGCTTGCAAGTTTGGTTTCGGACGTGCGGGCGAATTGGCGGCAACCCGGAAATCCAGCCGCTGCACGGTTTCACCTGCCGTGTTCAGTTCATACAAAATGAGGTCTGCAAAATTTTGACTGACATAGTTGCCCATAAAATTGGTCGGCACGGAAAAAACCGCCACACCATTCTGCAGCTCCTTAAATTCCAAAGGCTCGATCCAGGTGGTGTAGTTGTTCCGACCGACGGCCTTCAGCAATTTGTTACGCAGTAGTCCCCATTTCTCTTGTGTCATTCAGCGCCTCACGCATCCCATTCTTATTGGCCTGTCGGCCTTATTCATACAAACCCGGTCGCCCGGTTAAGCGTTCACTCGCACACAGGTATCCAAGCGCCAAAACCAACCCGGTTTGGCGGGATGTCTTTCAAATGCACACATGTCCCCGCTAAACGCCCGGCAATAGTTGAGCGTCCGGAAAACCGGGTTGCACGTCGCACTCTCAATTTTTTAGACAGGGCCGAGCACACCGGGCTTGTCCCGGATTTCTCGACAAATCGGCAGCCTGACATCAGCCAGTCGTCGACAACTTCTCCGGATCGTCCTGATGCCCGTCAGTTCGACCGAAGAAACAGCCTGTCCCCCCAAGCGAGTGAATCGCTGATTACAGTGGTAACAACTCCTTGCGGGGCGCGGCAACGAAACTCTGTTATTGACTCGGTTCTTTGGCCGAAAGAATCTCTCAGTTTTGTGAAGGCGCGGTTTTCCGGCAACACGAAAAAAGGCGCCGCTTCACGCGACGCCTTGTATTTAGATCAGCCTTGCTGACATGACCATTGGTCAATCAGTGGACTTAGCCCAGTGCTTTGACGCGGGCCGACAGGCGCGACATCTTGCGGGCTGCGGTGTTTTTGTGGAACACACCTTTGGTAACACCGCGCATCAGTTCAGGCTGAGCGGCACGCAGAGCAGCGGTTGCCGCGTCCTTGTCGCCAGAAGCAATCGCTTCTTCGACTTTGCGCAGGTAAGTACGGATGCGCGAACGACGCGCTTTGTTGACTGCGAAACGCTTTTCGTTCTGACGTGCGCGTTTCTTTGCCTGGGGCGAATTTGCCATGTGTTTCTGACCTTCGTTCGGTACGGTTATCTTGGGTTGCGCGCCACGGACATATCCGCACCGGATCAGAAATCACGAGTGTGAGTCGGGCCAAGCGGGCCGCACGCGCATGTATGGCGGCGGTATGTATCCAAGTTTTTCGGGTTTGCCAAGCCGATTCTCTGCGCTTGCGAACCGGACAAAAAAAGGCGGGCAAAAGCCCGCCCCCGAACCTTGGCTAGCTACGCCTTACTTGTCGCGGAATTGCGCCGCGCGCTTTTCCAGAAACGCCGCCATGCCTTCTTTCTGGTCTTCAGTCGCAAACATCGAATGGAAGACGCGACGCTCGAACAACATGCCTTCACTTAGCGGAAGTTCATAACTGCGATTGACGGCTTCTTTGGCTGCGATGGCGGTAATCTGCGACTTCTCAGCAATCTTTTGAGCCGCTCCAGTTGCCTCTTCGATCAACTTCTTGGCGGGCACAACTCGGCTTACCAAACCTGCGCGCTCGGCCTCTTCTGCATCCATGAACCGGCCCGTCAGGTTCATATCCATCGATTTCGATTTGCCGACGAACCGCGTCAAGCGCTGACTTCCACCGAGCCCCGCGATGACACCCAAATTGATCTCGGGCTGTCCGAACTTGGCAGTGTCTGCGGCGATGATGAAATCGCACAGCATCGCCAGCTCGCATCCGCCGCCCAACGCATAGCCCGCAACAGCGGCGATGATAGGCTTGCGGATCGCCGAAACCCGGTCGTTGGCATCGGCAAACAGGTTCACGTTGTAGACGTCCACAAAGCTCATCTCGGACATTTCCTTGATGTCCGCACCGGCGGCAAAGGCCTTGTCCGATCCGGTAATCACAATGCATCGCACCTTGTCGTTGCTGTCTGCATCTTCCAGCGCGGCACACAACTCACCCAGCAACTGGGTATTGAGCGCATTCAACGCATCCGGTCGGTTGAGTTTGATAAGAGCGACGTGGTCTTCGATTTCGACGATGATCGTCTCAAAAGCCATGAGGTGAAAGCTTCCGGTTGTTCCGTTCAGATACGATTCCTTATCACGCGATTTCGTTGGATCAAGTTATCTTTGGCATTGCACACAATAGAAGGATGAGCGACCGGACTGTGTGATTCTCTTGATTGTCGCGCCACAGCCCTCTGTCCGGCAAGGCTCTCCCTCGCGCCCATAGACGTCAAAGCTGTGCTGAAAATATCCAAGTTCTCCATCAGCTTGGCGGAAATCTCGCAAGGAAGAGCCGCCTGCTTCTATGGCGTCCTGCAACACTTGCCGGATGATCGGAACCAATGCGGCAACACGGGATGCAGAAATCTGCCCGGCTTTGCGACGTGGCGACACCTTGCCGCGATAAAGCGCCTCGCAGACATAGATATTGCCCAATCCGGCAACGATTCCCTGATTCAAGAGCGCGGATTTGACCGGGGTGTTCTTGCCTTTGAAGGCCTCGATCAGGTGCTCTTCGTGGAAGTCATTGCCCAAGGGCTCTGGCCCCAGAACCGACAGCAACTTGTGGTCATCCGCCGTTGCTGTCGGCATCAGGTCCATGGCGCCAAACCGACGTGGGTCATTGAAGGTCACGCGGGCACCGTTGGCCATGTGAAAGACGACATGGTCATGCTTCTCAGGCATCGGGTGCTCATGTACAAACCGCCCCAAAGGATCACCTGATACTGTCATGCGGCCCGACATGCCCAGATGAATCAGCAGCGTTTCTCCACTGCTGAGATCGGCCAGAATATATTTCGAGCGCCGCCGCAAACGATCCACCCGCTGACCCGTAAGCCGTTCGGCCATACGCTCGGGGAAGGGCCAGCGCAGATCAGGGCGATTTACGTCTGCCTGTTCAATCACCACGCCTTCCATCGCAGGGCTCAGGCCGCGTCTTACTGTCTCGACCTCGGGCAATTCGGGCATTACACGGCTCCTAATTCAAAGGGCCGCATTGTGCGCGCCTCTTATGGCCCTATAACAGAGGCGAAATTCGACGAACGGCAAGGCAAATGTCCGACAACAGCGACAAGACCACTCATTTCGGGTTTGAAACCGTGCGCGAGGCTGACAAGGCCGGGCGCGTGCAGGGCGTATTCAACTCGGTGGCCTCGAAATATGACGTGATGAACGATGTCATGTCGATGGGCATCCACCGAGTCTGGAAAGACGCGATGATGGATTGGCTGGCCCCACGCCCTGGCCAACGGCTGCTGGATGTGGCGGGCGGAACAGGGGACATCTCTTTCCGCTTCCTCAAACGCGCAGGCCACGGCCACGCCACTGTTCTGGACCTGACCGAACCTATGCTGGTCGAAGGCCGCCAACGCGCCGAAGCCGACCAGATGTCGGACAGCCTGAATTGGGTGGTCGGGGATGCGATGGCCCTGCCGTTTGAAGACAACACCTTTGATGTTTACACGATCTCTTTCGGCATCCGGAACGTCACCCGCCCGCAAGAGGCCCTGAACGAAGCGTTCCGCGTACTGAAACCCGGCGGTCGCCTGATGGTGCTGGAATTCAGCCAGTTGCCCAATGACGGGCTGCAAAAGCTTTACGATCTCTACAGCTTCAACGTCATCCCACGCATGGGTAAGCTGATCGCCAATGACTATGACAGTTATCAGTACCTTGTGGAATCTATCCGTAAATTCCCCGATCAAGAAACCTTTCTGGGCATGGTCCGCGCTGCTGGCTTCGAGAACGCCAAGTACCGAAACCTGAGCATGGGCATCGCCGCGCTGCATTCCGGCTGGAAAATCTGATGCGCGGTCCTCACAATATTATCCGCCTGATCCGCACAGGCGCCACTTTAGAGCGCACCGGTGCCATGAACGTGGTTCTGGACGCTTTTGAGGCCCCCCGGTCGCTGCGGTTTATCGCCCACGCGTTGGGCAAGCCGTTCCAGTGGCTGGGCTACAAAGGCGATCCTGACATGCCGCCTGCCACCCGTGCTCTGACAGCGCTTGGTCCGGCCTACATCAAGTTTGGTCAGGTGCTGTCCACCCGCCCCGATGTCGTCGGCAATGAACTGGCCGAACAGCTGCGCGTTCTTCAGGACAAACTACCCCCGTTTTCTAAGTCTGAGGCCATGGCCGAGGTCGAAAAAGAACTTGGGCAGCCTGTTGCCGAGATGTTCAGCGATTTCAGCGAACCAATCGCCGCCGCATCAATCGCGCAGGTCCATAAAGCCAAACTGGTCAGCACGGGCGAGGATGTTGCCGTAAAAGTCCTGCGACCCGGCATCGAACGCGCGTTCCGCAAGGATGTAGACGCTTTCTATTTCGCGGCCCGTATCGTGCAGCTTTTCGCCCCCGGCGCGCGCCGTTTGCGTCCGATGGAAGTGATCGAACATTTCGATGGCGTTGTCCGTGGCGAACTCGATCTGCGGCTGGAAAGCTCTGCTGCATCGGAATACGCCGCCAACACCAAGGATGATGCCGGGTTCTGGCTGCCGCCCGTGGTCTGGTCGCTGTCTGCGCGTCGCGTGATGACACTGAGCTGGGCCGACGGTATCCCGCTGGGCGACAACGCAGCCCTCGACGCCGCAGGCCACAACCGCCGCGATCTGGCCGAACGCGTCCTGCGCCTGTTCCTGCTGCACGCCCTGCGCGACGGGTATTTCCATGCCGACATGCACCAGGGTAACCTGAAGGTTGCCGCCAATGGCGATATCATCGCCTATGACTATGGCATCATGGGCCATATCGACGAATACACGCGCCGGGTTTATGCCGAGATCCTCTTTGGTTTCATCCGCCGCGATTATAAACGCGTGGCCGAGGTACATTTCGAAGCAGGATATGTCCCCGCAAACCAGGACGTAGATGAATTCGCCCGCGCCCTGCGTGCAGTTGGCGAACCCATCTTCGGCATGGATGCTTCACATATCTCGATGGGCCGCCTGCTGAATTACCTATTCGAGGTGACCGAGCGCTTTGGCATGGAAACAAGAACCGAGCTGATCCTGCTGCAACGCACCATGGTGGTGGTCGAAGGTGTCGCGCGCTCACTCGACGACCACATGAACATCTGGGAGGTCGCCCGCCCTGTAGTCGAAGACTACATCAAGCGATCTATCGGCCCTCGCGCCGCTCTGAGGGATTTTGGGAAAACCGCAATGGTGCTCGCCCGTTTCGGCCCGCGCCTGCCAGCGCTTGTTGAAAACGCACTGATCGCGCAAACCCAAAAAGACGACAAAAAGAGTAACGGCTTTGGTGCATATGCCCTACCTGCCACGATAGGTGCGCTCTTTGGAATAGCCGCAACGCTGATTGCCGTGGTGCTGGGCTAATTCAAACCCGCCTGCTTCATCTGGCTAAAAATACCTTCGGGGGGAATTGCGCCAAAAGCGCAATGGGGGGCAGACAGCCCCCCTGCTCCGTTGTCGTTCAGAGCCGCTCAATGGCAAGGGCAATCCCCTGACCACCGCCAATGCACATGGTGATCAACGCTTTTGACCCACCCGTACGCTCCAACTCGTACAGCGCCTTGAGGGTGATGATCGCGCCGGTCGCGCCAACCGGATGGCCCAGCGCAATGGCACCGCCGTTGGGGTTTACCTTGGCCGCATCCAGACCCAGCTCCTGATTGACGGCCAGTGCCTGTGCGGCAAAAGCTTCGTTGCTTTCGATCACATCGAAATCACCTGCCGACAAACCGGTCTTCTTGAACAGGTTTTGCACCGCCGGGACCGGGCCAATACCCATAACTTCGGGTCGCACACCGGCATGGGCATAGCCGATCACGCGTGCTTTCGGTTTCAAACCGGCTTTTTCTGCCGCGTCCGCCGTTGCCAGAACCATCGCAGCCGCGCCGTCATTGATGCCCGAGGCATTCCCGGCCGTGACGCGCCCGTCTTTCTTGAACACTGGCCTCAACCCGGCCAGCGCCTCGGCTGTAGTCGCTTTGGGGTGTTCATCGACCTGGAAATCGACCATGTCGCGTTTGACCTTGACCTGCACCGGAGCGATCTGGCTTTCGAAAAATCCCCCCTCAATCGCAGCAGCCGCACGGGTCTGGCTGGTCATGGCAAACTCGTCCATCTGCTCACGGCTGATCTGATGTTCGTCGGCCACGTTTTCGGCCGTGACACCCATATGCCCTGTGCCAAACGGGCAATTCAGTGCGCCCAGCATCATATCGAGCGAGGTAACATCACCCATCTTAGCGCCCCACCGCGCCTGAGGCACGATGTAAGGGCTGCGCGACATGCTCTCGGCACCGCCCGCCACAGCAAATTCCGCATCGCCAAGCATCAGGGACTGCACGGCGGATACAATGGCCTGAGCCCCGGACCCGCACAGACGGTTCACATTCATGGCCGGCGTACCGTTGGGGATACCCGCCTGCATCGCAGCCACGCGTGATAAATACATGTCGCGTGGTTCGGTGTTGATGACATGACCAAAGACAACGCTGCCGATCTGCGCGCCTTCAACACCCGAACGTTCAAGGGCTGCTTCGGTGGCAACAGTTGCCAGATCAATCGGAGCCATCGAGGCCAAAGCGCCACCAAATGTGCCGATGGCGGTACGCGCACCATCCAGAATCACTACGTCAGTCATATTTTCTCCTCCAAAACCCGCGCGCATTATGCACTTGCAGCATGATCTTCAAATTAGACTCACTGTCACGCCCGGAATTGACATTACGTTGCGCAACACGCATGGATTCCGTCATGACGGAAAACACAGACGATATCCTGAACCTCCTGCCTGCACGCCTGAAAGAGGCACGCCGGGCAAAAGGACTGTCGCTTGAGGCGGTTGCCAAACTCAGCGGCGTTTCCCGGTCCATGGTCAGCCAGATCGAGCGCGGCGAAAGCAGCCCTACGATCTCGACCCTTTGGAACCTGACCCGCGCTTTGCAGGTGGATTTTGCAGGTCTGTTGGAAGGCGCACAAGCCAGTGACCAGATCGAGGTTCTGCGAAGCTCTGAGGTCCCCAGTATCGACAATATGGGGCAAAACTGCCGTATTCGCATCCTTTCCCCGCCGGAAGAAGCCGGAGGTCACGAGGTCTATGAAATTGAGTTTGGTGAAGGCGGAGCTTTGAACAGCCAACCCCACGCCCGCGGAGCGCACGAGCAGCTGACGGTGCTGGAAGGCAGGGTCAGGGTCACGTCCGGCAGCGCCATGTCGGACCTGAACCAAGGAGACACCGCGCGTTACGCTGCAGACATCGCGCATTCCATTGTTGCCAAAGGGCCCGCACGAGTCTTTTTGATCGTGAAAAACGCCTGAATCCGGCAAAATTCCGCCTTCACGGAAATTTTTCCTTCATATTGAATTTCCCCTATTTGGGAAATTCATCCGCTATGTTAGATGTGCGACTCAGTTGAACGGAGGTCGCCATGGCAGATGCATTCCTGTCCCACATCACGGACACACTCGCGCAGATCGAATCCGAAGGTTTGTACAAGCGCGAACGAATGATCACTTCGCCTCAGGGCGGTGAGATTACGGTGGGCGGCAAACAGGTCATCAACCTGTGCGCCAATAACTATCTGGGTCTGGCCGATCATCCGGCGTTGATCGACGCCGCCAAGGGCGTGATGGAGCCCAAAGGATTCGGCATGGCATCGGTCCGGTTCATCTGCGGGACGCAGGATATTCATCGTGAATTGGAACAGAAGCTGGCGACTTTCCTGAACAAGGACGACGCGATCCTGTTTGCTGCCTGTTTTGATGCCAACGGCGGTTTGTTCGAACCGCTGCTCGGCCCCGAGGACGCGATTATCTCAGACAGTTTGAATCACGCCTCGATCATAGACGGAGTGCGGTTGTGCAAGGCAAAGCGCTATCGCTATTTGAACAATGACATGAACGACCTCGAAGCCTGGCTGAAACAGGCACGCGAGGACGGGGCACGGCATATCATGATCGCAACGGATGGCGTGTTCTCGATGGATGGCTATCTGGCTAACCTGCCGAAGATTCGCGAACTGGCGGACAAGTATGACGCCATTGTCATGGTTGATGATTGCCACGCCACCGGCTTCATGGGGCCGAACGGTGCGGGTACGCCGGACCACTTCGGTGTTGATGTCGACATTCTAACAGGAACTTTGGGCAAGGCACTTGGGGGGGCAATCGGCGGTTACATCGCCGGGCCGCAGCCAGTGATCGACCTGCTGCGGCAGCGGGCGCGGCCCTATCTGTTCTCAAATTCGCTGCCGCCTTCCATCGTCGCCGCAGGGCTTGAGGCGATCCGTCTTGTAGAAGAAGGCGACATGCTGCGTGCCCAGCTGTTTGGCAACGCCAAATACTGGCGCGCGGGGCTGGAAAATCTGGGCTTTGATCTACTGCCCGGCGAACACCCGATCATCCCGGTGATGTTGGGCGAAGCGACGCTGGCGCAGGACATGGCGACAAAGCTGTTTGATGAGGGCGTCTATGTCTCGGGTTTCTTCTTCCCGGTTGTTCCACGCGGACAAGCGCGGATCAGAACGCAAATGAATGCGGCTCTAACCAAGGATGAATTGGATCGCGCGCTGACCGCCTTTGGCAAGGTTGGCAAAGAACTGGGGGTGATCTAATGCGCCCCAACACCATGAAGGCACTGGAAAAATCCAAACCCGAAGAGGGCCTGTGGATGGTGCAGGCCCCGGTGCCCGAGATCGGGCCGGAAGAGGTGCTGATCAAAATCAACAAAACCGGCATCTGCGGGACCGATATTCATATCTGGAACTGGGATGAATGGGCCTCTGCCACTGTGCCGGTTCCGATGATCACCGGCCACGAATTCGCCGGTGAGATCGTCGAGATCGGGCGCAACGTGACGGGGCTTGAGATCGGTCAGCGGTGTTCCGGAGAGGGGCATCTGATCACCACCGACAGCCGCCAGAGCCGCGCGGGCAAGTTCCACCTCGACCCCGGCACTCGCGGGATCGGTGTGAATGAGCAAGGGGCCTTTGCGCAGTACCTGAAATTGCCGGCTTTTAATGTCGTGCCACTGCCCGACGATATACCGGATGAGATCGGAGCCATTCTCGACCCCCTCGGCAACGCTGTTCATACAGCGCTGAGCTTCGATCTGCTGGGCGAAGATGTTCTGATCACTGGCGCAGGCCCGATCGGAATCATGGCCGCCGCAGTTGCGCGCCATGCCAGTGCGCGGAATGTTGTGATTACCGATATCAATCCAGATCGCCTGAAGCTGGCTGAACATGTGGTGCCAACTGTCCGCACCGTCGACGTGTCCAAAGAAGACCTGCAAGACGTCATTACCGAATTGGGAATGAAAGAAGGCTTCGACGTCGGTCTTGAAATGTCCGGGTCTCAAGCCGCGCTTGACCAAATGGTCGAAGCTCTTGTGATGGGTGGAAAGATCGCCTTGCTGGGCATTCCGCCCGGGAAATCACCGGTCGATTGGTCGCGTATCGTGTTCAAGGCCATCACCATCAAGGGCGTGTATGGGCGCGAGATGTTCGAGACCTGGTACAAGATGATTGCCATGCTGCAAAACGGGCTGGATATTTCTCGCGTGATCACACACCAGATGAAAGTCGACGAGTTTACCGAGGGTTTTGCCGCGATGAAATCGGGTAGGTCAGGAAAGGTGGTCCTCGACTGGACCTGACACTCTGGCCCTGCGCCGATTCACCCCCTACACATGGGGGGACGCCGGCGCAGGGAGAAGCACATGAGCGATAAGGATGATCGATTTCTTGAACGCGGGATCGAAGACACTCTGGTCACCGATTTCGCGCAGACCCATCGCAAAAGCTATGGCGATTTCCTGCAGCTCAAGACACTGCTGAACCTGCAAAAGACCTTTCAGGACCCTGCGCAACCAGATGAGATGCTGTTCATCATCATCCATCAGGTCAGCGAGTTGTGGTTGAAACTGATGCACCACCAACTGGTGGAAGTACGTCATTTCCTGCAACAGGACGAGTTCGGCCCGGCGATGAAGAACCTCGACAGGGTCAAGGCGATCCAGCGACAGTTGATCGCGGCGTGGGAAACCCTGCTGACCATGACGCCCGCCGATTACATGACGTTTCGGCAGGCTCTGGGCAACTCTTCAGGGTTTCAAAGCTATGGGTACCGGCAGATCGAGTTCATACTGGGCAACAAGGACCCCGCGACCCTAAAAGTGCATCAGCATGACCCCGAAGTTATGGCGATGCTGAATCATGCGCTGACCAAACCATCTCTGTACGACGAGGTGTTGTTCATGCTGTCCCGCCAGGGCTTTGACGTACCAAAGGACCTGTTAGACCGCGACTTTGCACAGCCCTATTCCGGTGATCCGCGCGTGGTCAAAATCTGGCTGCAGGTGTTTCGGGATAGGTCGCAGTATTGGGATCTTTATGCACTGGCGGAAAAGCTGATGGACGTGGAATCCCTATTCCAGCGCTGGCGTTTCGATCACGTCACAGCGGTGGAAAGAGTGATCGGCAACCAACCCGGCACCGGCGGCTCCAGTGGCGTGTCGTTTTTGCGCAAGGCCTTGGATTTACGCTTTTTCCATGATCTCTACGACCTACGCACCGAATTGATGTATGCGGATCAGGAGTGAGCAATGCTGTACCGGGGGTTCACACAGGCCGAGTTGGATCAGGAGTATTCGCCCTCGTCAATGATCGGTGGAGACCTCACACCCTATCTGGACAGCTACGCCGCGCTCAGTGCACAGCATCGCGCGCAGATGGAGGTGATCGGGAACATCTCTTACGGTGATGGAACCGCTCAGGTTCTGGATTTCTTTCCCGCAAAAGGTGCTGGTGCTCCGCTGCATGTCTTTATTCATGGGGGCTATTGGCAAGCCCTCAGCCAGCGCGATTCGGCGATGATGGCACCTGCCCTGATCGAGGCTGAACAGTCGTTTGCGACGCTGAACTACACACTCGCCCCGAATGCACGGATCGGAGAGATGGTCGAAGAATGTCGCGACGCTTTGCTCTGGCTAGCAACCAACGCATCTGATCTGGGTTTTGACCCGTCGCGGATCACCTTGTCCGGGCACAGCGCCGGGGCTCAGTTGGTCAGCATGGTAATGGCAAGCTCAGCCAACAAACTGGCGCGCGCGGGGCTGCGTGTGCGCGACGTGATCCTGATCAGCGGAATTTATGATCTTGAACCGATCAGCCTGACGCCGATCAACGACCCCCTGCAATTGACCCCGGTTGAGGTGAACGACCTGTCCCCCACCCGCCACCTGCCCCGCCCCGGCCCGCGCTATCACGTGACCGTGGCCGAACGCGATACGCCCGAGTTCATCCGCCAGAGCCGGGACTATGCCGAACAGCTGCGCAAAGCCGGGCATTCCGTCAGTTTCGATCTGAAACGTGGGATGCACCATTTTGACATCATCATGCATCCGGGGACGTTTTTATCGGTGTCGCGTTAGTCAAGGACATCGGGCGCCCAAAAGATTTGTCCCCTTCGCCGAGAGCCAAATAATCAAACACGAACCGAGGTTTGTACCGGAACTGCAAATGCCAGCCCCAAGCGCAACCCGGCCATTGAAATTTCGTGCTGCCCCCGCGAGCAGCACGAATTGTTGTTCCGAAACGCAAATACTCGTGTCGCATTGCGATGGAAAAGCAGTCCATACGCCAATGGAATGAACTCATTTCGTAAACTCGTCCTACGCGGAATTGGCCCCAACGAACGTCACACGTGATCAGCTTTTTTGTCGCTAGAAAGCAATTTGAAGCGAGCGCGCGACCTTGCCGTAGCCACCCGCCATGAGGCCCGAGATTGCGCCATCCTCAACCTCCAATTCAACTTTAATTAGGCTCGGGCTTGCAGGGTTCATAAACACTCCTTGCTCGATCTGGAATGAACGCTGAGATGAATCGCCAAAATCGTGCAATACACATGCCAGCGGCCCCGCGGCCATCCCGGTCGCTGCTTCCTCTTCAATCGCGTATCTGGGCGCGAACATGCGAGTCGTGGCATCTCGACTTGTCGCTAAGGGATCGTTTGTGAAGACGTAGTAGCCGATCAAATCCAGCTGCTCACTGATTTGAGTGATTTTGGCATAATCTGGTTTGACATTGGCAAGAGCCCTGGCATTTGAAAGACCAACAACGATGAAGCTATTACCGGTATTGACCAGAAGCGGTGGGAACCTCCGATCAATTTGAGAATTGTCGATCCCGAGTGAGTTCAGAACATCATCGATTTTCACGCCCTTTTTGGCCCACTCTTCAACTCCTGAATAGCGTGGGGCCAATTGCTCCATGTAGGCGGCACCTTCTTTCATGAGGATGCGCCTCGGCCCATCAACCGTCTCCTTGGAAGTATCGGGGTTGGGGATCCGACCTAACGCATCAAGGTGCGAAAAGGCTGCGATTGTCGCGTGACCGCAATGAGCGATGCGTCGGTTCGGTGTGAAGAAATCCAGCTTGAAGCCTTCGGTCTCGGACCGAGAGACAAAGGCCGTTTCGGACAATCCAACCCTTGCTGCAATGTCCTGCATGTCTTGCTCACTCAATTCATCAGCGTCCAAAATGACACCTGCGGGATTTCCTCCGGTGCCACCGTCGACAAAGCCGTGTACGACTTCAACCGTTGCCTGTCTGGCTGTATTTGCCTGCGTGTTCATTGTTCGTCTCCATGCATAAGGCCGCACCCTTGAGCATGGTGCGGCCATTTCTACGTCAGTTGCTGGCGTTGGTGATACGATTCAGAAAGGCAGTCATCTGCGTGGCAATCTCGGGTCCATACTCTTCCAGCGCGAAGTGTCCAGTATCGAGCAGGTGAAACTCAAGATCCTTCAGATCACGTTGATAGGGAAAGGCACCTTCGGCAGGGAAGATGTGATCATTCTTGCCCCACATCAGCAGCGCCGGTGGCTGATGCTTGCGAAACAGCGCCTGCCATTTTGGGTATTCGGCAACGTTGGTGCCGTAATCCAGGAAAAGTTCAAGTTGTACCTCCTGATTGCCTTCGCGGTCGAGCAAGTATTGGACGTGCCAGAAATTGTCCGGGTTAATCAGTTCCGGTTTCTGGACACCGTGGGTGAATTGCCATTTGGTAGCATCCAGAGTGAGGAATCCACGAAGCTGATCGCCATTCTCTTGCGATGGCTCGGCCCAATAGGCTTTGATTGGATCCCAGAATTCGCGCAGCCCTTCCTCATAGGCATTCCCGTTTTGAATGATGAAGCCCGTGACTCGTTCGGGCCGTTCCGCAAACATACGAAAACCAACCGGAGCGCCGTAATCCATCAGATAGACCGCGTAGTGATCTACGCCCTTTCGGTCGAGCAGCGACGTCATCATTTTCGATATATTCGCGAAGGTATACTCGAAGTCTTCGGCCATCGGCATATCCGATGCCCCGAATCCTGGAAAATCGGGCGCAATCACGTGGTAGCGCTTGGCCAGTTCAGGAATAAGGTTTCGGAACATGTGTGAAGAGGTCGGAAACCCATGAAGCAGCAGGACAGTGGGCCTGTTCGGATCTCCGGCCTCACGATAGGCGATATTGATGTCGCCGATTTGTTCCGTACGGAAACTGATGGCCTGAGTAGCTTCAACTTGGGTCTCTGCGGCGATTGCAGGGGCTGGTGCCAATGGCCCAACAATAGAAAGCGCAAGAATACTGGCGCTCAGGATGGATTTCAGATTGCGCGGCATGGGTATTTCCTTTCGTCATTCTAGGGCGCGCGTCTTAACGCGCGGGGTTTGACACCGGTCAGTTTTGCTAGCCGAGCGCCTCTTCGAGCCTTGCGTTTCGCGCTTTCAGCGCTGCCAGTTCAGTGCGAAACGGGGCCAGATAATCTTCAAATTCTTCAAGGGTCATGCGTTGGGGGATGTGCTGCGGGCAGTTCCAGTCCATCGCCTCAAGCTTGATCACAATCGCCCGCTCAGGATGAGCGCGATAGCCTGGCGCACTCAGGCGCCGCATCAGGGCCGGATCAGTCTCGGCATCAATGAGCATCGCCCGACCCCAGATCTTGAGACGTCTCTGATTGGGGTAATCCATTAGGATCAGCGAGATGCGGTCATTGATCAGCAGGTTGCCTGTACTGAGATACTGCCGGTTGCCCCGAAAATCGGCGTAGGCAAGTGTCCGTTCATCCAACACCTTCAAAAAACCAACTGGTCCACCGCGGAATTGTACGTAAGGCCAGCCGGTTTCCGAGACCGTAGCTTGATAGAAGCCGTCCCTTTGCGCGATGAAGCTGGCCTCAACCGGGCTGATCAGGTCCTCCTGACGGGCACCTGCCAGAAACTTCGCGTAACCGGTCGCTGACCCATTCTTGGCCTGCGTTTCGCGTACGGAGGGCGTGAAACTGATCTCTGCAAAGGGTCGTACCATCGTATTCTCCACCTTGATCTGGGCTATGCCCTGGGACTGAGGTGAAGTTAATCAGAGCTTCTGTGTTGCGGAATTAGGATAATTGGCAATATATTATTCCAAAATATGGAATAATATTTTGGACAGATTTCACGCGCTAAACGTCTTTGTCAAAGTGGCCGAGCTGAAAGGCTTTGCCGCTGCGGCCCGTCACCTCAGAATGTCGCCGCCAACAGTGACCCGAATGGTTTCCATGCTTGAGGAAAGCCTCGGGCTACGTCTTTTTGTGCGCACAACGCGCTCAGTTATGCTGACTGATAGTGGGCAAAGGTTTTTTGAGGATGCCAAACGTATTCTGGCTGATCTTGAAGAGGCCGAGCGCGCTGCAATCGGTTCCTATTCCGAACCCACCGGGGAATTAAGTGTCACTGCATCGGTCTTGTTTGGTCGTATGTTCATTACTCCGCTTTTGGGCGAATTTCTGGATCTGTACCCAAAGCTCTCGGCACGTACCCTCTATGTTGACCGCGTGGTCAACCTGATTGATGAGGGCCTCGACGTCGGCATCAGGATCGGCAACATGGCGGATTCAAGCCTCATGGCTGTCAAATGCGGCGCAGTGAGGCAGGTACTATTTGCGTCGCCGGCATATCTTGACCAACACGGCGAACCGGAAACACCCGAAGACTTATCCAATCGTGCCATAATCAACTCAACTGCGCTCAATCCATCGGCCCAATGGCATTTTCAAACGGGCAGAAAGACAACTGTCAAACGCGTGAGCCCGCGCATCAGCATGAATACAAATGATGCTGTGATCGAGTTGGCCTTGCGAGGCCATGGCATCGGGCGGCTTCTGTCTTATCAGGTGGCACCCTACATAGCAGATGGGCGACTCAAGACTGTTTTAAAGCCTTATGAACCGCCCGAGGTTCCCATCCATCTTGTGCATCAAGAGGGCCGAACCGTGTCTGCGAAAGTGCGCGCCTTTGTGGATTTTGCCGCCGAGTGCCTCAAGTCCAACCCCCTACTTGGCTAAACGGGATCCCGGTTTGAGAGCGCGACCAACTAAAAGGCGAACTCGTACTATTCAGCCGCTGCTGCACCCGAAGATGTCCATACATTTGGAACAAAGGCACCATCCAACGCAGTGTTGAGAGGAAATGCAGTTGCCGCGAATGCGTCAGGATGCTGCGTCAGAAAAGGTGCGGAATCCAAGATTGGTTTTGCCCACGCGGCAGATGTTGAAACCCAACAAGAACCAACAAAAAAGCGGCCCAAGGGGGCCGCTTTCTCTAATTTCGTTTTGAACCGGATCAATCCAGTGTCCGGGTGACCTCTTCGCGCTCGAAGATTTCGATAACGTCTCCTTGGCGAATATCGTCGTAGTTCTCGAACGCCATACCGCATTCCTGACCCGACTGAACCTCGGCCACTTCGTCCTTGAAGCGTTTGAGCGTCTTCAGCGTGCCCTCGTGGATCACCACGTTGTCGCGCAGCAGGCGGACACCTGCCGAACGACGGGCAACACCTTCGGTGACCAGACAGCCGGCAACTTTGCCGACGCCGGTGACCTTGAAGACTTCGCGGATCTCGGCATAGCCGATGAACTTCTCGCGGATCTCGGCGCTCAGCAGGCCGGATGCAGCTGCTTTCACGTCGTCCACAAGGTCATAGATCACCGAGTAATAGCGGATCTCAACACCCTTCTGGTTCGCGGTGTTCCGGGCCGATGCGTTGGCACGAACGTTGAAGCCCATGACTGGCGCGCCTGATGCTTCGGCCAGGCCGACGTCGGTCTCGGTGATCGCGCCCACGCCCGAATGCAGCACGCGCACGCGCACTTCGTCGTTGCCGATTTTTTCCATCGCCTGAACGATAGCTTCGGCAGACCCCTGCACGTCAGCTTTGACGAGGATCGGCAGCTCGGCCACGTTCTCGTCTTCTTTCGCCTTTTGCATCAGCTGTTCAAGGGTCGTTGCGGCACCAGCGGCGGCGCGTTTGTCCTTGGCAGCTTGTTCGCGATAAGCGGCGATTTCGCGGGCTTGTGCTTCGGTCTCGGTCACGTTCAAAACGTCACCGGCTTCGGGCGTGCCGTTCAAGCCCAGAACCTCGACAGGAACCGATGGGCCAGCTTCTTTGACGCGGTCACCCTTGTCGTTGATCAGCGCGCGGACCTTACCGTATTGCTCACCCACAACGAAGATGTCGCCCTGGCGCAACGTGCCGTTCTGAACCAGAACGGTGGCCACAGGACCACGACCAACATCCAGCTGCGCCTCGATCACAGCACCTTGGGCGGCGCGGTCGGGGTTGGCTTTCAGTTCCAGAATTTCGGCTTGCAGCGCAATGGCTTCCAGCAGCTCGTCCAGACCCTGACCGGTGATCGCGGACACTTCGACGTCCTGAACCTCACCCGACATTTTCTCGACGATCACTTCGTGTTGCAGCAGATCGGTGCGCACCTTGTCCGGGTTTGCGTCCGGCTTGTCGACCTTGTTGATCGCCACGATCATGGGCACTTCTGCCGCTTTGGCGTGGTTGATCGCCTCGATCGTCTGCGGCATCACTGCGTCGTCAGCCGCAACAACCAGAACCACGATATCCGTGACCTGAGCACCGCGCGAACGCATCGACGTAAACGCTGCGTGGCCCGGTGTATCCAGGAAGGTCAGCGTGGTGCCGCCCTCGGTTTTCACCTGATAGGCGCCGATATGCTGGGTAATGCCACCGGCCTCGCCCGCCACAACACGCGCATCGCGGATTGCATCCAACAGCGAGGTTTTACCGTGGTCAACGTGACCCATGATGGTGATGACCGGCGGGCGCGGCTTCAGATCTTCATCGCTGTCTTCGACCTCTTTGATGACGTCTTCAACATCCGAGTCAGAAACACGCGTGACCTTGTGGCCAAATTCTTCGATGATCAGTTCAGCCGTGTCAGCGTCGATGGTCTGGTTCTGTGTGACCATCATGCCCATCTGCATCAGCGATTTGACAACGTCAGCCACACGTTCGGCCATACGGTTGGCCAGTTCCGAGACCATGATGGCCTCGGGCAGCTGCACGTCACGGATCACCTTTTCCCGCTCAACCGTGCCGCCCATGGCTTTCTGACGCGCACGCTCTTGCTTGCGTTTCATCGCAGCCATCGAGCGTTGGCGGTTGCCTTCGCCACCAGTGGCCTGACCCAGTGTCAGCTTGCCAGAACGGCGATTATCTTCACGACCTTTGCCGCGACCGCGCTGCTCGCGTTCACGATCCTGTTTACGCGGAGTCGCAGCAGGCGCAGGTTTGCTGGTCGGAGCGCGTGCCGCTTTCGGCTCTTCCGGCGCGGGCGCTGCAGCAGCACGTTTGGCAGCTTCTTCCGCCTCTTTGCGCTTGCGCTCTTCTTCTTCCGCCTTCTGGCGTGCACGCTCTTCGGCTTCGCGCTGTTCGCGCTCCTTGGCTTCCTGTTCCGCACGGCGGCGGGCGCGCTCTTCTTCGCGCGCCTTTTCAGCGGCCTCACGGGCGGCGGCCTCTTCAGCCTCGCGCGCCTTGGCTGCTTGCAGCGCCTTCATGCGGCGCGCCATTTCCGCGTCGGATATACCCGCCGGGCGACGCGACGGATCACCCGAAGGTGCAGCACCGCCACTTGGCTTTGCCGCGCCCGGCTTGGGGACCACCACGCGCTTGCGTTTGGTTTCCACCACGACATTCTTGGTGCGTCCGTGGCTGAAACTCTGTTTCACATTTCCGGGGCGTGCCCCGCCACGAAGACCCAATGTCTTTTTGCCGTCATTATCGCTCATAAAGCTTCTTACCCTTCCGCGCGGCCCCTGCCGCCGTCATCCGTTTCGCGCAAGCCACGCAAGCGCTGCGCTTCCTCTACAACACGTTTGGCGAGTCCGCCAGAGGCCATGGCAGCATGAATCACCGTTTGGCGTCCAAATGCCTGCCCTAATTCGTCCGCAGTCAGCCAACCAATGTATTTTCCGAAGTGCGGCGTGCTGAGTTTGGACTTGCCGCGCCCCGATCCATCAATGGCCTGAAGCAGCACCTGCGCTTCTTCTCGGTCCAGCCACGTCTTGACCTTTTCATAACCGGCAACCGCGTCACCAGACTTGCGCGCCAGACTGAGCAACTCAACCACGCGGCGCGCGATCTGTTTTTCAACTTCGTCGCTCAGATCGCTCGGCACAGAAACCTGCGCCTTGAACCCGCGCGCAAACAGCTTTTTGCCAACGGCCTTGTCCAGTGCGGCGCGATCTGCCGCCACATAGACCCCACGCCCCGGCAGCTTTGCCGCAACATCGGGATAAACCTGACCGTCCGGTCCCGTCACAAAGCGGATCAGACCGTATTTCGGCTGAACCTCGCCCGTGGCAATGCACTTGCGTTCGGGTCCGTCAGACCGATCTTTATGGACGCCACCGCGACCCATACGCGCCACCCGAGGCCTGAGATCAGGCCTCGACCTCCTCGTCTTCTCCGTCGCCGTCGACATCCTCTTCCGCCTGCTCCAACTCGGCCGGATCAACCCAACCCAACAGGATGCGCGCGGTCATGACCATGTCCTGTGCCTCTTCCAGCGTCACGCCAAAAGGTTCAAGTACACCGTCATCCTTGATGCGTTCGCCATCAACCGTGGTCCAGCCACCGGCCAGTTCCCAGTCCGCGCAGGTTGCGAAATCTTCCAAAGTCTTCACATCGTCCTTGGCCAGCGCTTCTACCATCTGGGGTGTCAGGCCTTCGAATTCAATAAGGCTGTCCTCAGCGCCCAGCGCACGGGCTGCGTCCAGTGCTGCCTTGGCCTGCGCTTCCAGGAATTCACGTGCACGGGTTTGCAGTTCCTGTGCCGTGCCTTCATCAACGCCGTCAATGACCAGCAGTTCTTCGATTTCGACATAGGCAACCTCTTCGAGGTTAGTAAAGCCTTCGGACACCAGCAACTGAGCGAAGAACTCGTCCAGATCCAGCGTTTCCATGAACAATTGGGTGCGGGCTTCGAATTCTTTCTGACGACGCGCCGATTCCTCGGCTTCTGTCATGATGTCGATGTCCAGATTCGTCAGCTGGCTGGCTAGACGTACGTTTTGACCACGGCGGCCGATGGCCAGCGAAAGCTGTTCCTCGGGGACCACAACTTCGATCTTGCCGGCTTCTTCGTCCAGAACCACCTTGGAGACCTCGGCGGGCTGCAGCGCGTTCACCAGGAAGGTCGGTTGATCTTCGTTCCACGGAATGATGTCGATCTTTTCGCCCTGCAATTCGTTCACAACCGCCTGTACGCGGCTGCCGCGCATACCGACGCAAGCACCGACGGGGTCAATCGAACCGTCATACGAAATCACGGCGATCTTCGCGCGCGAGCCGGGGTCACGGGCCACGGCCTTGACCTCGATGATGCCGTCATAGATTTCCGGCACTTCCATCTTGAACAGTTCCGCCATGAATTCTGGCGCGGTGCGCGACAGGAAGATCTGGTGGCCACGAACCTCACGACGCACTTCCTTGATATACGCACGAACGCGGTCATTTGGGCGATAGCTTTCGCGACCGATCTTGTCATTGCGGCGCAGAACAGCCTCGGCACCGCCCAGATCGACGATGACATTGCCGAATTCCTCGCGCTTGACTGCACCGTTGATGATGGTGCCCGCACGATCCTTGAACTCTTCGTACTGACGATCACGTTCCGCTTCGCGGACTTTTTGCAGGATCACCTGTTTCGCGGACTGCGCTGCGATACGGCCCATTTCCACGGGGGGCACTTCTTCGACGAAGACGTCACCAACCTCGGGCGCTTCCATGTACTGGCGCGCCTGTTCGACAGTCATTTCCGCCTGATAGTTCTCAAGCTCTTCATCCTCGACCACGGTGCGCACACGAGTAAAGGTCGCCTTGCCGGTCTTACGGTCGATGGACACGCGAATGTCCATTTCCGCGCCGTAACGGCTCTTGGCGGCACGGGCGAGCGATTCCTCCATCGCTTCGACAACCAGACCGGGGTCGATCATCTTTTCGCGGGCCACGGCCTCGGCGGTCTGCAGCAGCTCCAGCTGGTTGGCTGAGGTGATTGCCATCAGTTCGTCTCCTCTTCGGACCCTTCGGTCTCAATCTCGTCGAAAGCGTTTTCGTTCAGGGCGCCGGCGTCCTTGCGCTGGCGCAGCATTTCCTTGATCAGATCATCGGTCAGGACCAGCTTGGCGTCGCTCAACCAGTCGAATTGCAGACCGATGGTGATCGTCTCATCTCCCTCGGGGATGTTGATCAGAACCTCATCCCCTTCGATCCCGGCCAATTCACCTTTGAAGCGGCGGCGACCGTCGATCAGCTCGGCCGTTTCGATCTTGGCCTCATAGCCTTCAAACGTCTCAAAATCCTTGAGGCGCGTGAGAGGGCGGTCGATACCGGGACTGGACACTTCCAGCGTATAGGCATCAAGGATCGGGTCTTCGACATCCAGCGTGGCGCTGACCGCGTTCGAAATCTCGGCACAGTCGTCCACTTCGATGCCGCCGTCGGGCTTGTCCGCCATGATCTGCAGCGTGGTCTGCTTACCGCTCATCAGGCGGATACGCACGAGTTCGTACCCCAGATCCTCGATCACGGGGGCGATGATCTCGGCCAGTCGCCGGTCAATGGCAGCTTTGGCTATCAAGTCGTTTGTCATCAGGTGCTCTACCCTTTAATCGGGCACAAAAAAACGGGCGCGCGGCCCGTCGAATTTTCCGGTGGAGCCTTGAACCAGAAGTCCAACGCGCCGCTGTTGAAACTGCATATACGCAGGATGGTCCGAGTCTGCAACCCCCGGCGGGATTCGCAGCCGAATTTACGCCATCCACCACCGTTCTGCGATACGGCCGTCGTCTAAAACCGAAGGTCCTGCAATATGGCGCGGCATTCCGACAGCACCAGCTACAGCAAGGGCCATGTCCGCTTCGGACGGGTGAAACCGAAGACCGCGGACACCCTGCATTTCCGCCTTATCCGGCAGAGCCGCCACATCGACATAACCATCGCGCAGCGCTTCGGCCCGAACCCCCGCGTCCGGAATTACGATAACCTCGATGGCATCGACCCATCCGGCCTGACCATCCTTGTAATGCCCCACCACACGGCGACCGAGGAAATGTCGCCCGTCTTCGGCCCGTTCGACGCGGTAACAGCCAGTGCCGTTGGCGGCATGTAATGGCGACACAGTTTGACCCGATCGTTTGACGACAAACCGGCTGTCTGCCAACATAAAGGGCAGACCCGGATTGGCCTGAGCCAGTTCCAAGTGCACGCGATTGGGGGCCATGGCTTCGGCGCGACCAACTTCCGCCAGAACGGCCAGAACGTCCGTAATTTCCAACGGTGTACCATCGTGGAAAACCGCATCATCACGCAGATCAAAGGTCCAGACCCGTGCGTCGGCGTCGGTCTGCCACCCTGTTGCAAGCTCACCCCGCAGCGTTCCGTCGGGCGCGATCTCGGTCAAAGAGTCGAAAACAGCCCCGCGTGCAACTTGTTCAAGGCTGTCGTCGCGCGGTACGGCCAGACGCAACGTGCCGCCTTTCTTCGGCGTGTCCGCCAAGGACGCACCGGTCGCCGCCAAAAGCGCGGCAGCGGCACCTGACGCAAACAAGGCACGGCGGTCAATCCGGGTCATGCCACACCCTCCGCCACGCGATCCATGATGCGCACAAGCTCGGCGCTGATGCCGGGTTCAGACAACGCATGGCCCGCCTGCCGCACCATCTTCAACTCGGCATTGGGCCAGCGTTCAGCCAGATTCCATGCGGCCTGAGGCGGGCAGATCATGTCGTACCGCCCCTGAACGATATGTCCGGGAATATCGGCGATCCGATCCATCTGATCCAGAATCTGCCCATCCCTCTCCAGAAACGCCTTGTTGATGAAATAGTGATTCTCGAGCCGCGCAAAGGTGCGGGCGTATTCACCCGGACTTTCGCCCACCGATCCGTTGGTATGGATCGAGGCCAGCGCATTTTCCCAATGCGACCAGGCGCGTGCATACAGGATCTCGGTCGCGCGATCGCCCGAGAACAGGCGCTTATTATAAGCAGCAATTGTATCGTCCAGCTCACCCTCGGGCAGCAGAGCGGTGAATTTTTGCCAGTGCTCGGGCCAGAACCGTCCGGCCCCACCGCCGTAGAACCAGTCCAACTCGGCCTGCGTGGCCAGAAACACACCGCGCAGCACCAGACGGCTGACCCGATCAGAATGCGTCTGCGCATAGATCAGAGCCAGCGTCGCCCCCCAGCTGCCGCCAAAAACGATCCACTCATCAATTTCGAACAGTTCGCGCAGCCGTTCGATATCAGCGACAAGATGCCACGTCGTGTTGTTTTCGACCGATGCTGTGGGCCGCGACCGACCACATCCGCGTTGATCAAACAGAATCACCCTGTACGCACGCGGATCAAAATAGCGCCGCATAGCAGGGCTGCAGCCGCCCCCTGGGCCTCCGTGAAGGATAACAACCGGTATCCCATCGGGATTGCCGCATTGTTCCACATAGATACGGTGCCCATCGCCCATATCGACCATGCGCTGATCGAACGGGTCGATCGGCGGGTACAGATATTGAACTGCGCGCTTTTGGTCCGGGTACTTGTCCATTATGGCCCTATATAGTCCTTAAGCGTAAAAGAGCATACGGAGACAGGAATGCAAGCGCATCCGAACACTGTGGACCCGTCCGAGATCGCAAAATTCGAGGCGATGGCGGCGGAATGGTGGGATCCCCACGGGAAATTCAAACCTCTGCACATGCTGAATCCGTGCCGTCTGGATTATATCACACAGCAGATTGCAGGTGAGTTTGACCGTGATCTGACCGCGCAAAACCCGTTCGAGGGTTTGCGCCTGCTGGATATCGGCTGCGGTGGTGGGTTGCTCAGTGAACCGATGGCGCGCTTGGGCGCGGCGGTCGTGGGTGCCGACGCCGCCGAACGCAATCTTCCTGTCGCTCGCATCCATGCGGAACAATCGGGCTTGGAGATTGACTATCGCCACACCACTGCCGAGGACATGGCAGCCGCTGGTGAGCAGTTCGACGTCGTGCTGAACATGGAAGTGGTTGAACACGTGGCCGACCCGCAAAGCTTCCTGACCGCCACGCAACACTTGCTGAAACCCGGTGGGCTGCAGATTTGTTCCACCATAAACCGTAATCCGAAATCATACGCGATGGCGATCTTCGGGGCCGAGGTGGTCATGCGCTGGTTGCCGCGCGGCACGCATGAGTGGAACAAGTTCATCACACCTGACGAACTGTTCGAGCTACTGCGCCAGGCCGGGCTGGACCCGGTGGATCGCAAGGGGTTTGTGTTCAACCCGATCTTGTGGAGCTGGTCGATCTCGGACCGGGACTTGAGCGTGAATTATGTGACGGCGAGCGTGAAGCCGGGGTCATAAAACTGGTGTGGAAAGAAAGAGCATAAAAAACCAAACAATAATTCGAGGCGATCGAAGTTGGCATTCCCGTTGCTGTTGCCTGCCAACACGTCCAAAAAAGCCAATAGATTGGTATTAAAACGATTGGAAAAATTATGTTTGGATGGTTGAAAAAACGAGTTTTAAACGCATCCGCGGATGCAATGAAAAACGATATCGAGCGCTTCACGGCTGGCTTAGAAGGTGCTGATGCCGAAGAAATTTCAACAATGTTGGTTATAGCAAATATTTTAAGGCTTAGAATGTTAGATAGCGGTGTGATTCCAGCCGCAGCACTCGACCTAAGCATCCCTCGGGATGAGGACGTTATGTATCAATGTGACATGTGTTCGTTAAAATTAGTAAATGGTGTAAAGAAATTCCAGAAAATCGGGCAGCCATCTGATGCGGCGGGTGCAATGATATGGCTTCATAGCGTTCGCGCGCTAAATGTTCCGGAAATTCGAGTATGTGGCCGTAAGATGTGGGGTCAGCTTGTTCGCGGCTTTCCTTATGTTGATAACACGCTGGGAACGATGCGAGCCGTAATGGGAACACGGCTTCATGAGAACATTGACGAAGAATTGAGGTTCATTCCAATTGGTTTAGAACCCATAGAGACAGGTGCAAACTAAAACGGCCGCTTAATCTTAGTGTTTTGTCGCGCAGGTTATTCAAACATGGCCAGTTCTAGCTTAAAACTAGAAACTGACGGACGTCGAAAATTGGAAAGCGTCTACCCCTACTCTCCCTCCAACTGCAACCGTAAATCCCTCAACACCGGCAGCGTGCTGCGGACGCGCTCCAGCCCCAGTTCTCCGACCACGCGGTTGATCAGCGGGGCAATCGACGAAATCGCCTGATCCCGTGCCCGCCGACCGGCGGGGCTGATCGCCACCATCTTGCGGCGGGCGTCGTCCCAGTCGGGGCGGATGTGGATGTATCCGGCCCATTCCAGCTTGGCCAAGGTGTTTGTCATGGCTCCACGCGTGACGTGGAAGGTGCTGGCCAGTTGCGCCGGGGTCCGCTCATCCCCCACAAACACCAGATGGTTCAGCACCGAGAAATGCGAGATTTCCATGCCCTTGGGCAGCACCCGGCTCAGCCGGTTGCGCAACAATTGGTCTGCAGTCAGAATCTCGCTGAACAGCGTGACCGCCAGGGCATTTTTTTCGTCCGTCATAAGTCCGGTTCTGGATCAGGGCCTGTCGAAAGGCCGCACATGCGTCAAAGAGGGCACACGTCGGCGCGCCTCTGTCACAGAACTATCATCCAAATCGAAAATGTGAATGCCCGGATCGGTACCTGCGTCGATCAGCACCTCCCCCCACGGGGCGACAACCATGCTGTGGCCGTGCGTGTAGCGGGTTTTTCCGCGCGTCTTGGGATGTTCTCCGGTCTGTGCCGGAGCCAGCACCCAACACCCGGTCTCGATCGCGCGGGCGCGCAACAGCGATTCCCAATGCGCGGCCCCTGTGACAGGCGAAAACGCCGCTGGAACCGTCAGGATGCGTGCCCCCGCCTGCGCCAGAGCAGCGTGCAAATTGGGGAAGCGGATATCGTAACAGATGGTCAGCCCCACCTTGCCAAAATCGGTCTCGGCAATCACGGCTTTCTCGCCCGGGCGGTAGTTCTTCGATTCGCGGAAGGTCTCGGATTCGGAAACCTGCACGTCAAACATATGGATTTTGTCATAGCGCGCCACGACCTGACCCTGCGGGTCGATCATGAAGCACCGGTTGGCAAAGCGTCCATCCGTGTCATGGGTTTTAATCCCCAGCGAACCGATCAAAAGCCACACACCCAGTCTGGCGGCCTCTTCGCGCAAGCCCGCCAGGGTGATGTCGTCTTCTTCATGCTGCAGAACCTCGCGCTGCCGCGTTGTGCTGGTCGAAACACAGTTCGTAACCTCAGGCGTCAAAACAAACCGCGCGCCTTGCCCAGCCGCCTCGGCCATCATGGCGCGCACCGTGTTCAGATTTTCGGCCGGATCGTCCGACGAGGTGATCTGCAGCAGCGCGGTCTTCATCAGGCCGCCAGCAACCGGTCGAGCTTGCCCTGACGTTCCAGTTCATACAGATCGTCACAGCCGCCTACATGCTGTGTTCCGATGAAGATCTGCGGCACCGTGCGCTTGCCACCGGCCCGTTTGATCATCTCGGGTTTGCGTTTGGGATGCATCAGCACGTCGACTTCTTTGAATTCAACGCCTTTCTGTTTCAGCAGACGTTTGGCCGCATGACAAAAACCGCATAGCGGCGAGGTATAAATTTCTACCGGCTTCATTTTCCGTTCCCTTTGGGTTTCGCGCAATCTTGGGCGAATTAGGCATCCTTGGCAACGCGCGCTAGAGCCAACACGAAAATATGATTTGCTCCTGCATCCTGGCATACACGGGCGCAGGCCGCCAGTGTTGCGCCAGATGTCATCACGTCATCCACTAGCAACACGTCCCGGTCGTTCAGATGCTGTACCCTGCGCGGGTGGATGCGAATCGCATCTTTCAGGATCTCGGCCCGTTCTTGCGCCGTTTTGCCATCCAGAACCGGTGTCCGTCTTTTTCGCACCAGCAGGTCCGGCACACAGTCCAGCCCACTGTCCTGACCCAGGTGCTGCGCCAACAGGGCCGATTGATTGTAACGCCGTTTGAGTAGACGGGACCAATGCAGCGGCACAGGGGCAATCACCATATCCGGTCGCAACAGCTCATGCCCTGCCTGCGCCATCCAACGCGCTGCCGGGCGGGCTAGCTCGGGCCGGTCGCCATGTTTCAAAGCCAGGATCAGCGCACGCGCCTTTCCATCATACAGCAACGCTGATCTGCCAGCCTTCCAGGGCGGCGGGGCTTTTAGGCAGCCGTCACACTCGATCCGATACCCATCCTGTGTGCCCATCAGCGGCACTCCGCAGCTTTCGCATACGGTGCCTCCAATAAAGGGCGTTTCGCGCCAACACGCCCCGCACAGGCCAAAATCTGACGCGGTAAGCGCGCCGCATCCCATACAACGAGGCGGGTAAATCAGTGCGAGTGCGGTTTGAATCCGCCGCGCGATGCGATACTTGCGAGCTATGAAGTTGCCCGAGTCCAACGCACCCTCTCTGTTTGATCGCAAAACTATCCTGCGCCACCGCGGACGTGCACAGGATGACGCCTTCTTCCTGCATCGCGCCGCGATTGACGAGGCGCAGGATCGGCTCTCTATAGTTAACAAAGCCTTTACAGCGCCTGCGATCGTGAGCCCGTTTCCACAGCTTTGGGACGGCATTTTTTCGGGAGCTACCTTGGTCCAGGATGACGACGTTCTGCCACTGCAGCCCGGCGCCCATGATCTGGTCATCCACGCGATGGCCCTGCATTGCGCCAATGATCCGGTTGGGCAGCTGATTCAATGCCACAGGTCGCTGCAACCTGACGGGCTTTTGCTGGTCTTATGTTTGGGCGGCGAAACACTTCACGAACTGCGCGCGGCTTTGGGGCAAGCCGAAGTCGAAAGTACAGGCGGGCTGAGCCCCCGTGTCGCACCAATGGCCGAGCTGAGAGATCTGGGCGGGCTGCTACAACGGGCAGGTCTGGCCTTGCCCGTGGCGGATTCGATACCTCTGACGGCGGAATACCGCGACATTTGGCATCTGATGCGCGATCTGCGCCATATGGGCGAAACCAACGCTTTGTCTGCACGGCTAAAACGCCCGACCAGACGGACCGTGTTCGAGGCCGCACAACGTATCTATGCGGATCACTTTTCGACCGACTCAGGCCGCTTGACCGCCACTTTCGAATTGATCTGTCTGACCGGTTGGTCGCCGCACGATAGCCAACCCAAACCCCTGCGCCCAGGATCGGCCCAAGCCCGTCTGGCTGACGCCTTGCGCACCACCGAGGGCAAACTGCCTGATTGACGTGCGGATAAATCCCCTTATCTCAGGCCGGACCATAAGAAATTTAGGAAGTCCCATATGTTCGACGCTATCCGCCCTGCACACGCTCCTACGGATCATCCCAAGATCAGGATGGGCCGCGTCGGCATTCTGCTGGCAAATCTGGGTACACCGGATGACTATACATATTGGCCGATGCGCCGTTATCTGAACGAGTTTCTGTCGGACCAGCGCGTCATCGACTATCCGAAATGGAAATGGCAGCCGATTCTGCAGGCCATAATCCTAAGCAAACGGCCTTTTAGCTCAGGCGAAGCTTATAAATCGATCTGGAATCACGACAAAGGCGAAAGCCCTTTGATGACGATCACCAAGGATCAGACCGCCAAGCTTAAGGCGGCGATGCATGACCGCTATGGCGATCAGGTGATGGTCGATTTTTGTATGCGATATGGCAACCCTTCAACCAAGTCCAAGGTACGTGAAATGGTGGCGGCAGGGTGTGACCGCATTCTGTTCTTCCCGCTCTACCCGCAATACGCAGGCGCAACGACGGCCACAGCCAATGACCAGTTCTTCCGTGCGTTGATGGAAGAGGCCTGGCAACCAGCATCTCGCACTGTGCCCGCCTATTTCGACCAGGCCAGTTACATCGACGCGCTGGCGCAATCTGTCGAGCGCGCCTATGCGGCAATGGAGACAAAACCCGACATTCTGGTCTGTTCGTACCACGGAATGCCAGATCGCTATCTTCAGCAAGGCGATCCCTATCACTGCCAGTGCGCCAAGACATCACGTCTGCTGAAAGAGCGGTTGGGCTGGTCGGATGATCAACTGGTTTCGACCTTCCAATCTCGATTCGGTCCCGAGGAATGGCTGAAGCCTTACACCGTGGATCACGTGGCGGATCTGGCAAAGCAGGGTAAGAAAAACATTGCCGTCATCGCGCCCGCGTTCTCAGCCGATTGCATCGAAACGCTGGAAGAGATCAACGAAGAGATCAAGGAAAGCTTTGAAGAGGCGGGAGGCGAGACCTTCACCTATATTCCATGCCTGAACGACGACGATGCGCACATAGCGGCCCTTGGGAAGGTGGTCGAAGATAACCTGCGCGGTTGGCTGGAATAATTTCGCTCGGGCGATCGCCACGGTGGACGGGCGATTCGTTCAACAATGAATCCCCGAGGGCCGAGACAAACAGTCGGAAATAAAAAAGGCGGTGGATTGCTCCACCGCCTTTTTCAAGAATTCCGTGTTGGCTTAGCTTGCAGCAACAGCAGCAGCAACAACAACCAGCAGGATCAGCGGCAGGATGATGCCCTGCGACGAACCTTGAGTTTCTTCAACAACAACAGGTGCTTCAACAACCGGCTCTTCCAGGTTGCCAGCGTATGCGGTCGAAGCTGCGGCGGTCAGAGCTGCGGCGAGAACGAGTTTTTTCATATTAACCTCCAGAATTTGCACGGTTCCAATGCCCGGAACCGCGCACCTAAGACTTACCTCGTGTTTTTTTCTAATCAGCATTGGCGCTGGATTGCAATTGCAACTTGAGCGCTAAGCGGCTTCGCGAAGGAAAATGTCGTCAAATTAGCAACACTTGCGTGCCGACCTTCGCCATAGAAAACAGTTCAGCAATATCATCGTTGAAGAGGCCAATACAGCCATTCGACGAACGTCGCCCAATTTTGCGCGTATCGTGGGTGCCGTGAATGCGATAATATTTCCAGCCCAGATATAAAGCGTGCGTTCCCAGAGGGTTATCTGGCCCCGGCGGGATATAGTCGGGCCATTCCGGATTTCTTCTCTTCATCGACGGTGTCGGCGACCAACTGGGGCCTTCAACTTTGCGGATCACGCTGGTGCGCCCGCGACGGGTCATCTCTTCGGTTAAAGGCACCGAAGATGGATAGAGTTTGTATACGGATTGATCATCTGACCAATAATGCAGCGCGCGAGACACGGTATCGACCAGAATAGCGCCGTTTCTGGTGTTCGAGAAATACGGCTGCCAGTCCAAAGCCCGGAAACCGGACACGTTGCGACGCACGGGCGGCTCGGGTTCAGGCGCGGGGCGCAGCGGATCACCCGGAATGTACTGGGCCAGCGCCGGAGACGCCAACGACGCGGTAGCACCGGTCAGAAACCCCCGGCGTGTGGGCGACAGAAAACGCTTTTTGTCCATGACAATGGGTCCTGTGTTCTGGAGAGTTCTGAAATCTGGCCTATTCTATTGCGAGAATGCTTCAGTCGCAAACCAAACCGGCAGAATCACGCGAGTAATGACGAATGTACGTTTGCTCAGCGCAGTCAGGCACGCTATGCCGGGTGACAACACAATTATCAGGTCGATCATGACGCGTATCGTTTCTTTACTGTTGATTTGCTTTGTCGCACTTGCGGCATGTACTGACACCCGCACCACGGCCATTGGCGCAGATGGCCGCCCCTTGCCGACGGTTTACAAGATTCGCGGCAACCCGGAAAAGCTGCAGTTCCGTATGTTGGATTCGGTCAACGCTCTGCGGCAGGCTCAGGGTCTGCAGGCAGTGCAGTTGAACTCTCAGCTTAACGCGGCGGCAGCAACGCATTCCAAGGATATGGCCCGACAAAACCGGCCCTGGCACTTTGGGTCAGATGGTTCTTCGCCGATCGATCGGGCCGCGCGGGTCGGGTATTTCGGCACATTTCTGGGCGAGGCCATTTCCGAAACCTACGAGACCGAGACCGAGACACTGGCAGCCTGGATGCAAGAACCGGGACCGCGCGCTGTCATCATGGACCCTAAGGCAACCCAGATGGGGTTCGCCTGGCATCAGGAAAGCGGTGGAAAAATCTGGTGGACGCTGGAAATGGGATCCGGCGGCTGATCCAGATCTGCCTAAAAAAGCCCCCGGAAAACGGGGGCTTTTTTAGTCTTTTAAGCAGCTTGCATAGATTGAGCTTCGGTCAATATCGCATAGAGCTTAACCGGATCTGGGTTCGCTCGCAGCTTGGTGCAGACCGAAGTATCTCGCAACGTGCGCGACACCAATGCCAGCGCCTTGAGATGATCCACGCCCGCCTCTTCCGGCGCAAACAGCGCAAAAGCGATGTCTACAGGCTGTCGATCAACCGACCCGAAATCGATGGGTTTTTCCAGCATGACAAACACGCCCGAAACCGCTTCAAGCCCGGCCAGGCGCGCATGCGGCAAAGCCACACCATGCCCAACGCCAGTGGGGCCAAGGCTTTCGCGCTCAAGCAGGCAATCAACGACGGCCTGAGCATCAAGGCTCCGGGTCGCGGCGGCGACGTCGCCGATTTCCTGAAACAACCGCTTCTTGCTGGAAGCGGCCGAGAGTACACGTACTGCCTCGGGCTTGAGAATGCTCGAAAGCTCCATGATCACGCTCCATGGAACGGCACCCGCCTTGGCGGGTGCGGTCCCGTTTTCTTGCCTGTTACGGATCGATCCAGCCGATGTTACCGTCATCGCGACGGTAGACAACGTTCAATCCATCCTTGTTCTCATTCCTGAACACCAGCACCGGAGCGCCAGCAAGTTCCATTTGCATCACGGCTTCCCCAACGCTCAGAGACGGAATTTTCGTCTCCATCTCAGCCACAATCATGGGCTGCAGCGATTCGGGTTCGTTTGCCGTGTCCGATTCGTCAGAGGCGAGGATATAAGAGGACGCACCAAAGAGTTCAACCGGCTCTGAACGGTCCTTGTGGTGATCCTTCAGTCGGCGCTTATAGCGGCGCAGTTGGGTTTCCATCTTGTCACAGCATGCCTCGAATGCTGCATAAATCTCAGTTGCGTGCGCCTTGGCCTGGGCGGTAAGGCCCGTCGACAGATGCACAGTTGTTTCGCATACATATTCATGCGCTGAACGGGAAAAGACGACGTTGGCATCTGTTGGCCGCTGAGCATATTTGCCCACAACCTCGCCCAGCTCGGTCTGCACGTGTGTCTGCAGGGCCGCGCCGATGTCGATCTGTTTTCCGCTGATTTGGTAACGCATGTGATCTCCTTCACAATTCACACCCATTCTGACGTCGCAGTCCGCGACGAACTTGTTTTTATCGGGTGGGGGGTCGCGACATTTTCTGCGGTTGCCTTAAAACCTGCCCTTCGAAGAAGGGACATCGAGATCCAGACTGGAACCGAGTAAATGCCATAGACCAATTGAGGCAAGAGACGAAGGAAGAGTCAATCAAAACAGGCGTGTATATACGCGATTTCCGTCGTGAACCGGATGCCATTCAGCACAACCCTATGAAATACGGAAGTTTTCGCCCAAATAGACCCGACGCACATTCTCGTTTTCGACAACTTCATCAGGTGTGCCAGACATCAGCACCTGGCCATCATGCAGGATATAGGCGCGATCCACAATTTCCAGCGTTTCCCGGACGTTGTGATCTGTGATCAGAACACCGATTCCCCGTTTTTTCAGGTCAGCCACCAGATGCCGAATATCCCCGACACTGATCGGGTCGACGCCTGCAAAGGGTTCGTCCAAGAGCAGATATTTCGGATCTGCTGCCAAACAGCGCGCGATCTCGACACGGCGGCGCTCACCACCCGAAAGCGCCAAGGCCGGGGCCCGGCGCAAATGCTCGATAGAGAAATCAGACAGCAGTTCTTCCAGCCGCTCTTTGCGCCGATGGGCGTGTGCGACAGTGATGTCCAGAACGGCGGCGATGTTGTCCTCGACGCTCATCCCGCGGAAAATCGACATTTCCTGTGGCAGATAGCCGATCCCCATTCGAGCGCGCCGATACATCGGCAAGGTCGTGACATTCTGGCCGTCGATTGTCACTTTACCCGCCTCGGGAAACACAAGACCCGCCACGGAATAGAAAGTTGTGGTTTTACCCGATCCGTTTGGTCCCAGCAGCGCCACGACCTCGGACCGGTCCAGTGTCATGGAAACCTCTCGGATAACCGTCTTTTTCCGATAAGACTTTCGCAGCTTCTCGATACGTAGGCCTGAACTGCCCTCGGCCACAGAAAGCTCGGGGCGCGCCATCAGTTGTTGCCCTGCTGCAAGATCGTTTTGACACGCCCTGTCATCGTTGCGGTACCCGTCGTCAGATTGGCGTTCATCTGATCGCCGCTGATAACACTGGGGCCCTGTGTCAGAAGGACGTTCCCCTTCATCACGATCACGCCCGAGTCGATTGTGTATTCTGCCCAATCGCCTTCAGCAGCGTCAGGTGGGCTGACCAGAACCACGTTTTCGCTTGCCTCCATCCGTTCGATGGCCGAGCGTTCCTGATTGTAGATCACCAAAACCCGTTCAGCTGTCAGCCGCATTTCACCCTGTACAACGATGACATCTCCAAGGAACTCGGCAGAGCCGTCTTCCTGGTTCACATTCAGCGTTTCAGACGTCACCTCGACCGGCAGACTTGGGTCGGCATTCGCAGAACCAAAGGCCACCTGCGCTTCTTGCGCAGTCGCGGACCCGGCACCCACAATTACAGCGAGACACAGAGGAACAAAACGAAAATCGAACACAGGTTATCTTTCTGCCTTTTCAGGCTCGTATATCAGCTTCACGCCATCTGTAAAAACAATATGGACGGGACCATCCTTTTTTTCAGTTCCAAAGGTCATGCGCCCGGCGGAAAAGTTGCCGATCGGCCCGGTTCCGTTCACCTGCCCCGGTGTGTCGCCGCGAATTTCGTCCAGCGACGTGTTGAGCAGATCTGTTGTGACCTGAAGACCATCCGCTGTGGTGATCACCACGTCGCCGACAAAGGTGGCCGTGCCCTCATCCGGACGAATTAACCCAGAGTTGGAATCCAATGTGATCGTTCCGCCATTCAGTAAACCAAACCGGCCGCGGAATTCAGACGCTGCCGGAGTTGACCCTTCGCTGCCTTGGGTGGCCTGCGTGGCTTCAATTTGCACATCTTCGCCTTTGCGGGTTGTACCCTGGTAATTTGGCTGGGTCACGACTTGCTGCGCCAGCCGTTCATCAATGTCATTTTGCGCGAAAGGCACTGACACATTTGTTTCGATGCTGCGGGACAGCAGAAAGACAGTGGACAGCAAGACGATGGCCGCAAGCGGCAACAGGACCTTCAGGAACTGCACCATGCGGGAATATCTGTCCACTTCGCCCCCCCCCTCAGCCCAGACCGACGCGCAAACAATCGTGGATATGCAACAAGCCCTGTGCTTGTCCATCCGCCTCGGGGTCGACCACAAACAGCGAAGTGATCTTGCGATCATTCATGATCGCGACCGCTTCTTCGGCCAGTGCGTTGGGAGCAATGGTCATCGGATCACGGGTCATGACATCTTGCGTGCTCTTGTCCAACAGCCCGTCCATGTTACGACGCAAATCGCCATCGGTGACAATGCCCAGCAGACGGCCTGCGTCATCGGTAACACCAACGACACCAAAGCTTTTTTGGCTCATGACCAGCAAAGCCTCGCTCATCGGAGTGCCCGATGCGACAACAGGCATATCCGAATGCATCAGGTCGCGCACCTTACTGAGCTGCGCGCCGAGTTTACCGCCAGGGTGGAAGTCGCGGAAATTCTCGGGCTTGAAATCCCGGTACTTCATCAAAGCAATCGCCAGCGCATCGCCCATTGCCAAAGTCAATGTCGTCGAGATCGAAGGCACCATGCCAAAGCCACATGCCTCACCCATTGACGGGATCAGCAGATGTACATCCGCCTGCTTCATAAGCGTGCTCTGGGGCTTACTGGACAAGCCGATCAGCGGAATGCCAAAGCGTCGGGTAAATGCCAACATGTTGGCCAGTTCCGGAGCCTCGCCCGAGTTTGAGATCGCCAGGACAACATCGCCCTTGGATACCATCCCCAGATCGCCATGGCTGGCCTCGGCCGGATGAACAAAATAGGCCGGCGTACCCGTGCTGGCCAGAGTCGCAGCAATCTTGTGACCGATATGGCCTGATTTGCCGATCCCGCTGACAATGATGCGACCCGTTGCTTGCAGGATCAGTTGCACAGCCTCGGCAAAGTGTTCATCAAGGCTTTCGGCCAGCACGTCAAGGGCGCGGGCTTCATCAGTGACAACCTGTCGGGCAGTTCTTAGAAAGGCTTCGGTATCGGTCATGAGTGCGCAAAGATATCCGTTTCGGGCCAACCGGCGAGGTCCAGCTTCGCACGCATTGGCAAGAAATCAAAACACGCCTGCGCCATCTCGGTCCGGTCCTCGCGGGCCAGCCGTTTGTTCAATTCGTCCCGCAGGCGGTGCAGGTACAGAACGTCCGATGCCGCATAGTCCAACTGAGCGTCCGTCAGGGTTTCAGCGCCCCAATCGCTCATTTGCTGTTGTTTCGAGATATCGACACCGATCAGTTCCTGGCACAGGTTTTTCAGCCCGTGCCGGTCCGTATAAGTGCGCACCAACCGGCTGGCGATCTTGGTGCAGTAAACCGGTGCAGCCAACGCGCCAAAGGTGTGATACATCGCGGCAATGTCGAAACGCCCAAAGTGGAACAGCTTAAGCACGTCGGGGTTTTCCAGCATGGCGCACAGGTTCGGCGCTGCGGTCTGGCCCCGTTCAACCTGAACAATATGGCTGTTGCCGTCACCACCCGACATCTGGATCACGCACAAGCGGTCGCGATGCGGGTTCAACCCCATGGTTTCGCAGTCAATGGCCACAATGGGCCCCAAATCCAGCCCGTCCGGCAGATCGTTTTTGTACAAATGGTTCGCCACGCAACTATTCCTCTGAGCGCTTTCGCCTCCGAGATAGGCGGTTTGGTCCATAAACTCAACGCCGTCCAAAAATCGCGGTCATTTCATCACCAAGCAATTGATTTTATCCTCAAGGGGGGGATAAGGATAAATCATGCCAAATCACAAACATGAGTCGCACCCACAAATCACGGCCCGGCTGAAACGCGCCCACGGTCATTTGGCCAAGGTCATTGCCATGCTGGAAGAACACGCCCCCTGTTCAGACGTCGCACAACAGCTTTTCGCTGTTGAAAGGGCCGTCACCAATGCCAAGCGCGCTTTGATCCATGATCATATCGACCATTGCCTGTCTTCTGAAGACGGTGGCAGCGGGATCGAAGACTTCAAAACGATTACGAAATACCTTTGAACCATGCTGAGCATTCTTAGAAACCGCACCTACCGCCACCTGTTCCTCGCCCAGATCGTCGCCCTGACCGGAACCGGGTTGGCCACGGTTGCGTTGGGTTTGCTTGCTTTTGAACTGGCAGGGGACGCCGCTGGCCTTGTGCTGGGCACCGCGTTGACGATCAAGATGGTGGCCTATGTCACCGTCGCCCCATTGGCGGCCGCATTTGCCGAACGCCTGGATCGTCGCAAAATGCTGGTTTTTCTGGACCTTATCCGCGCTGCTGTTGCGGTATGCCTGCCTTTTGTAACTGAAGTCTGGCAGGTCTATGTATTGATTTTCGTACTACAATCAGCCTCGGCGGGATTCACGCCTGCCTTTCAGGCAACGATTCCTGACGTGTTACCTGATGAGGCTGAATACACACGCGCGTTGTCTCTGTCGCGCCTGGCTTATGACATGGAAAGCTTGCTCAGCCCCATGTTTGCCGCAACCCTGCTGCTGCTTGTCAGCTTCAACAGCCTGTTCTGGGGCACTGCATTGGGTTTTTTGGCTTCTGCTTTACTTGTGATTTCAGTCGGGCTGCCTTCTCCAAGGCCAACCAAACCCCGCGGCATTTATGACCGCACGACACGCGGCATTCGCATTTATCTGAGGACACCCCGGTTGCGTGGGTTGCTTTCGCTCAGTTGGAGCGCAGCCGCGTTGAGTTCGACGGTTATCGTCAACACTGTGGTCATCGTGCGCGCCAATCTGGGCCTGTCGGAAAGCGCCGTGGCCATAGCCTTGGCCGGGTTCGGAGGCGGATCGATGCTGGCAGCCTTTACTTTGCCTCGCCTTCTGGATCGGATCGAAGACCGTCGCGTCATGCTCTCGGGGGCCGTTTTTGCTACAGGATCGATGGCCGTCGCTGCGGTTCTTGCAGCAACTGTTCCCTTGTCACTGGGTCTGCTGACCCTGTTGTGGGCCTTTACAGGTTTCGGATATTCCACAACGCTCACACCTTCGGGCCGCTTATTAACCCGGTCGGCGCAGCCCGAAGACCGCCCTGCCGTGTTCGCCGCACAGTTCACCCTGTCGCATGGCTGCTGGTTGGTTCTTTACCCACTGGCAGGATGGCTGATGACCGTGTACGGGCCGACCGTTACCCTCAGCAGCATGGCGACATTGTCCGTGGTGGGCGTTGTAGGTGCAATCAGCCTTTGGCCGCGGCTTGATCAGGAACCGATCCTTCACGATCATCCGGATTTACCGCCCGATCACCCGCACCTGGCCGGGTCAGGCCCGCATGTGCATCCAATTGTCATTGACGACCTGCACCCGCACTTCCCGCGTGAGCCTTGAGCAAGAGCTTCGATCTGAACTAAACCCGGAGTCATAGCATACCGGAGCCCCAATGGACCAGCTAGACCGTCGCATCATCGCCGCACTGCAAGCCAATGCGCGTGCATCGACAACACAGATCGCAGCCACACTGGGCGTCGCGCGCACGACGGTACATGAGCGGATCAACCGGATGGAACAGCGCGGCATCATCACGGGGTATTCCGTGCGCCTTGGGGCGACGGAAGATACACCCAAGGTTCAGGTGATCGTCATGCTGGAGGTGCAGCAAAAAGAAACGACCCGCATCATCAAACGGCTCGAAGCCTACCCCGAAGTCAAATTGTGTCTGTCAATCAACGGTGAATTCGACCTTATGCTTTCGGCTGAAGCACCCCGGTTGGAAGATCTGGACATTCTGGTCGACGACCTGGCCAAGATTCCCGGCGTCCTGCGCACCAATACCAGCGTTGTCTTTGGGCGCAGGATCGATCGAAACTGAAGCGGCGATAACCCTCTGTAAACCGATTATTGGCTAGCTTGGCCGGGACAGTTCAGAATCCCGGACCGGCAGAATGCCAATTCGAAAGCTTTCGTTTTTCATCATGTTCCTGCTTGGCGCGCTGGCTGAGGCAGTGTTTGCCGCGCCCAATGCCCATACACGGGATCTGTGCGATCAAGCCGCGCAACGTGCGGCTTTGTCCGAAGGGGTGCCTCTGGACGTGTTGCGCGCAATCTCACGTGTTGAAACCGGCCGTACACTGGCGGGGCATTTTTCACCCTGGCCATGGACCATCAACGCCGAAGGTCAGGGATACTGGTTCACGACCGAAGATGAAGCCAAAGCCCATGTTTTCAAGATCTTCAAAGCAGGTGCGCGCAGCTTTGATGTCGGCTGTTTCCAGATCAACTACCGCTGGCACGGAAAAGACTTCCGCTCGATCGACGCGATGTTCGACCCCGATGAGAACGCCAGCTACGCCGCCCGCTTCCTGAAAGCCCTGTATACCGAGCTTGGCACGTGGCCCGCTGCCGCCGGGGCCTATCACTCCCGTACGGAATCGCTGGCCAAAGCGTACACGGGGCGGTTTCAGGCCGTGCTGGCCCAGCTTAGCGGCGAGACCTCGCCTCGGCTTGCAGCCATGTCACGCGATCCGTTCACCGGGACAGGAACACCTTTGATCCCCCTGCGGTCAAGCGTGAAGCACGGTGGGGCATTGGGCTCTTTGGTCCCGACCGCGGGCGCCGCCACCGCATTTATCGCGTTCAACTAGGAGTTTCGTGTGCCCAAAATCGACGCCCGATCCCTGTTTTCACCCACAGTTCTTCTGGCACTGGCTCTGATGACGGTCATCGTAATGATGATCCTTCCGATGCCAGCCTGGGTGCTGGATGTGGGGCTTGCCGCATCGTTTGCCTTGGCCATCCTGATTTTCACACTGACCCTGTTCATCGAAAGACCTCTGGATTTTTCGTCCTTCCCAACGATCCTTCTGGCATCCCTTATGCTGCGGTTGTCGCTGAATGTGTCCTCGACAAAACTGATCATCGGGCAAGGACATACCGGCCCAAACGCGGCGGGTGATGTGATCGAAGGGTTTGCCAATTTCGTCATGGGCGGCAGTATTTTTCTGGGCCTTGTGGTGTTTGGCGTCCTGTTGATTGTAAACTTCATGGTCATCACCAAAGGTGCGGCCCGGATGGCCGAGGTCGGCGCGCGTTTTGCCCTGGACGGGATGCCGGGCAAACAGCTTGCCATCGACAGTGACATGTCCGCCGGGGCCATTGACCACCAGCAGGCCAAGGAAATCTGACGTTAACAGTGCAAGAGGCCCCGATTGCAGTGCAACCCAACCCGTTTGCCAGAGGTGAAACAGTGGTCGTGCCCCGCACCATCGCTGGCATCGAAGAGGAAGAAGGCACCGGTCTTGCCGAAATCCCCGAGGCGACAACTCTGTCCGAAGTGGTTGCTGGATTGAACGCGCTGGGCGTGTCGCCTCAGGACATGATCGACATTTTGAAAACCATAAAAGCAGCGGGCGCGCTGCACGCAGAGTTCATAGTCAGGTGACGGCGGAAGGGCGTGCTGATTGCACGCCCCTTGCGCTTTACTTTGACTTCCAGCTGTCCAGCCAGCGTCGAAACCTGGTGCGCCGTTCTTCAATTGCGTCACCCGCCGCATACAGCCCGTCTTCCACGTTTTCGATCATCGGGTCGATCCGGGCCTCCCGGAACCTGCGCCAGCGCACCCATATCGCCCAGACCACCGCGGCGAAAATCGTCAGGAATATGATGTTGAACCAGGGGATAATCCGCGCATCCGGCCCATCTACATGGTTGATGAAGATGGCGTTTGGAAAGATCGACAGAAACTCGTTGCGCCAGCCGTAGTGAGTAACAACCACCCATTTCGGATTCTCTTTGGTCGATTTCGCATCATTGGCTTCGGTATACAGGTTTGCGGTATCGAACTTGAAATAGGGGGGCCAACCCCATCCAGTATCCTCGTTTCGATAGACGATGGGTTTACCGCTTTCGCGAACGGCCTGAATGAACTGCACGTCCCGATTGGCAAGGCTTGCGGACTGGTCCTGGGGTTCAGACCAGAAAATCCGGGTCCAGTCGTTCAGATCCTGCCGTTCTTCATAGGTATTGACGATGCGCACAATGTCATGCTGCGGCAATGAGTATTGCAAGACCGCCGCAATCGTACCCCAGAAGATAATAATGAACGCCCATTTCACATAGGCCATGCCTAAATCCTCACATGTAATTCACAATGTAGATCAGCGCGCCAATCGCCACCCACGGCACAATATAGACACCCAGGATCAGTTTACGCCGGAACGAATTGTCATACACATGCAATCCGCGTTCGACAAAGGCTTCTTTGTTGCCCGTTTTGCCTTTTTTATCCCACCAGTCCTCAAGCTTACGCCGCCGAATGCCGCGCGAATAGAAAGACAGCGCCACATAGGCAATCGTCTGGACCACCAGCAAGATCAGCAACAGGCGCAACAATCCGATCATATCAGCCTTTCCTCACCGAACCCCAGGGACCGACCCGAGCGATTATGTCATCGCTGACCCGGTCATTGCCGCTCATATCCGGCTCATGCCCAAACAACGCGGCGCGGGCCCCTTGCTTGTCCACCTGATACTCACGCGCAAGGAAGTCGGCAACATAGGCTTTCTTGCTCTCGGGCCAACCTGAATATGTGCGGTAGAACAGCTCTTTATGGCAGATGAACATCTGGCGCGGGTCCAGCGGGGCCAACTCAGACAGCAGCATGTTCACCAGATCGCGGTTCGGTGTATCCGCCGCGCGCAAAGTATAGAAATAGGCCGGATGGTCCGAGGTGATACGCGGCCATGGCCCCCCATCGCTCGCCCAGCGCAGCAATTGAGCGAGCCCGTGATAAGCCTCGGGCAGGCGATCCGAGTGGTTGCGCGCCAGCCGACGCATGTCGCTGCGATCCAGCCCGGTCAGGTCGACATCTGCATCCGCAGCCGCATCGACGGTCAGGAAATCCATCTTTTGTTGCAGGATCGCGGCGGCATCCACGCCGCGCGCTTTGACAATCGGTTCGACCAGATCGTTGTAGTCCAGAAACTTGGCAATCTGGTTCCGCTGTGACGGGTCGAAGGTGTACTTTATCGGCAGATCATCCGGCTTTTCGCCCATACAGATGGCCGCCGGGTGATCCACATCCGGAAACAGATACAGCCCGCCAAAATGCGCGGTCCAGAAATTGCGCTGCTCAAAATCCGTGTGGCGCAGACGGACCGGATTGCGGGTGACGTCGCCGGTTTCTTTGGCCGTCTCGATCATCTTGGCGATCAATACGTCGTCGAACCACGCATCCTCTTCGGTCTTGAACCGTTCGACCATCCCCGCCAGTTGCTGGGCCTTGCGCAAGGTGCCGCCTGCGGTGTCGGCCTCAATCTCGATTTTGCGCAGGTTCAGCAGGTCGCGCGGTGTGGACAGTTTGAAGACTGAGTTCACCAGCTCTCCGGCCACTGCATCGGTGGCGGTCAGGGCGAACAACTGCGCCTCGTTCATCTCGATGAATTCACGCAGGATATCACGCGAGGTCGAGAATTTGACATTCAACAGCGGCGCGCGTTTCTGTTCGGTCGTCAGCAGGATGAACTGCCGGTTGACCCCGTTGGGATTGAGGTAGAGCGTGTCCTCCAGCTCAATCCCCACCTCCGGCGAATAACCCGAGATATCGACATGGAAATCCGTCAGCGCCGTGGTCTTGCCCGCCAGATGCTGCAGCGCGCGGTTATACCGCTCGACCAGAGCCGGGCTGGAGATGTGGACAAGATTACCGAACATCAGGCCTTTTTCGATGAGGCGGATCACTAAGCGGACCTTCCTTCCTTTGATTTAACACTAAACGCTGGCAAAGAACTTCTCATCTATTGTGACCGACTCAATCATTTCTGTCGCAACCCCAAGGTCGTTTTCTTTGAGCAAATCACACAGGCGATCCCCATCAATTAGGTCAATCGCGGTAGCCCCATCCCTTGTAGCTTCGTCCGAAGCTTGCGCGGTGAAATTTCCAGTCGTTATGAACAATCCTTTGTCTGCTCGCCCCATCATCGCCCCTTTAAAGTCGCGAATTTCCGATGACCCAACACTTCCTTTGTAGCGTTTGCACTGAAAGAACACCTGGAACGAAACGAGGTTCACCCGAAGAACGCCGACACCGTCGATTCCACCGTCACCGGATTTTCCACGGACTTCGACTTTGGTAAACCCTGCTTCCCGAAGCAAGCGCTGTGCTAAACGTTCAAAGGCGTATGGGTCCATTTGTTTTAGAGTGGTAAGTAACCTTGATTTCCACGTCTCTGTATCAGGCGTCTCTTCGATATTGCCACTCTGATCAGAAGGTGAAAACAACTCGGGCTCATCCCCGTTTTGTTGTTTCTTCTTCCGGCGCTCGCGAGCTCTAGCTTTTTCTTCTTCGTTAACCTGGTCGATTATTCGCTGAGTATCGTCAATTGTATCTATGGTGCTTCCGAACTCAGTTAACGCCCAAATACCACGAGCGGAATTCTCGAGCGCACCACCCTTCTTCAAAAAGGTTCGAGCCCAAGCCAGATAGTAGTTCAATCGTGGTTGGCCTTGGTTAGTTCCGGTCATCATGAAGGATTGTTCTTCCTCAGAAACGCCTTCAAGTTCCGCGACCTTCTCGTCAAGTTCGTAAATACTTGCGGAGCCCCCTACCTGTTTCATAGCCTCGACGGTTACCAGCATCATGCCAGGCATTTCCGGGTAGCCTTCTGCTTCAATAACAAATCTTCTAGTCAAAGTTCTTTCCTTTTAAATACCGCCGCTTGGCCTCTTCCATCCGGCCCATCTCACGGACAGCGTTCTCGATGGCGACCTCGTCGCTCTTGTCGGCATAGCGGAACTCGCTGTCGGCGTAGCGGTTGATCTCTTGGATCACCATCTCAACCGTGATCGGCTGGCGCAGGTCTTCGATCATCGCTTTCTTGGTGTCGTAGTCGCGGAACAGGAACAGGTCGGGGTTCTCCATCCACTCGTCGGGCAATTCGAAATCCATCGCGCGGACCTTGACCGCGTCGGTGATGTTCTTGATCGCACGGCCGGTGAACCGCTCATCCGCGGCCTGGATCGCCTTGAGGTAGGTGCCCAGCTTGGCAATCGTGTCCATCTGGCCGATCTCGCCCGAAACCCGGTCATAGACCTGCAACAGGGCGTCCTCATGCGGGCGGGCATGGCTTTCGAAACTGGCGGCGACGGCCTTCTTGATCTCCTGCGCGGCGTAAGCCTCGTGTTCGCCCAGCGGGATGTCGTGGTTGCGGCCCATCAGCAGGTGCAGGATGTCGATGTAATCCTCGCGCGTTTGCGGCCCGTCCACCAGAAACCGCGCGCCGGCCCGCTGTCGCAGGGCGTCGTCCACATTCTCGGGGTAGTTCGAGAACATGCCAAAGGTGCAATTGCCGCGCACGACGGTGTTGGCGCCAGCAAAGCTCTCCATCAGAACAGCGGTGATTTCCAGTTGGCCCGCGCTGGACTGCCGGTCGCCGCGTTTTCCCGCCAGTTGGTCTATATCGTCGATGGTCCCGAAACCGATGACCGAGGGATCAATGATCGTATTGATAAAGGCTTTGGCGTTCTGGCCGGACTTGCCCTGATAGCTGTCGATATTGTCGGTGCTCAGGTTCTGATAGCGGAACGGATAGCCCGCGTTCTGGCAATAGTCATTGATCAGCCCGGCCATCATCTGGATCAGGGTGGTCTTGCCGGTGCCCGGTTTGCCGTCACCCATGAAGGTAAAGATGAACCCGCCGAGTTCCGCAAACGGGTTCAGGCGGCGGTCGAAGTCATAGGCCATCAGCATCTTGGCCAGCTTCATCGCCTGATACTTGGCGATATGGTTGCCCACCACCTCGTTCGGTTTCTTGAACGTCATGGTCAGAGTGGAGGATTTGGCCTTTGAGGCCGGCTCGAACCCTCGGATCGTCAGGTCATCGGCGTCGATATGCCAGGCGGCGTTCTGGAACGGGGCCAGATGGTCCGCCGACTGCGCACGCAGGGCGGCCTTTTCCATCAACTGCTCGGCATAGGCACTTGTGGCGGCGATCAGGTGGGCGTCGTCAGGGGCGTGTTTGGCCAACATTTGGTCCAGCTCCCACAGCGCGCCATGCAGGGCGAGTTGGCCGTTGTCGGTCAGGATCTCTTCGACCTCGCCGATATCGACGGTGGTTTCACTTAGATGTGAGGACATCAGATACGCCAGCGCATTTCCAAGCACATGCGATGAGATAAGCGCCTCCGCGGTCAGCAAACCCGAGAACTCGGCCTTCCGCGCGGCAGGCAGATCCCCGGCTAGGTTCGCACGCTTCAAATCGGCCAGCGGTGTCTGGTCCGCATAAGCCTCGGCCACAGCCAAAGCGATTGCGATGGCGCGGCGAATGGCCTGTTGCGTGGTGGCCTGCGGCGGCGAGACCAGCGTATCGCCGTCATCGGATGCCTCAATCCGTTCAACCAGATGCACCCCGTCTGCGCGTACAGTGCGCCGCGTCACCAAACCGGGTGTGGTGGATCGAAACCGCCTCCCGGTCGTGACACCCGGAGATCGCTCGACCGCCACTTCAACCGGTTTCGCAATCCGCGGCGCGTGTTCGAACCCATTCAGCAAGGCGGTCGCCGCCGGGTAATGTTTGCGAATATCGTCTTCGCGCAATTCCATCTGATCTGACGTCAAACTCATTTGTTCAACCCTGCATCTTCTTCTCGTCCAAAATACGGTCGCCGAAGGCGAAAAACTCAATAGCGCAACACCTGTCCTGCCTTGCTAACGACGAATTTGCGCACATCGGCAAACCCCGGCGGGTTGCGCTCGGCCAGCACCTGAAAGGGGCGTTGGGGCAGGATGATCGACCGCTGCGTCCGCGTGGCCCCGGTCTCAGCGCCCTGCCCGCCAAACGGATCCAGCGCGAAAATCTCGCGCTCGACGGTTGAAAACCATCCGGCGCGTTCTTCGATGACCTCTTCGCTTTCCAGCTCCTCGGTGGTCCAGGCCAGTGCCCAATCTTGACCTTCGGGTGCCTGTGCGTCCTCCAGCACCTGCCGCAAAGGACCCGATTGCTCGGTATAGGCCGAGGAATACATTGGCCCCACATGAATGCGGCGCAGGTGTTTGGGATGCAGGTCGTCAAAATCCTGGTCGAAGCCCTTGGCGATGGTCACCAGTTTCAAACCGCCCAAAGACTGCGCCATCAGATGCGCCTGCACCTCGGGCCAGCGGCGCTGGTCCTTGGGCAGGGCCGTCTTGCCGCTGTCCTCAAGCTGCATCAAGTAGATGACCGGCAGGTTGATCTGGCTGTCATAGACCGCCCAGTGGATCATGAACTTGCGCCGATCCCCCTCATTCCCGATCCAATGGCATTCGGGATCGTTGCGGGCCCAGAACAGCTGACCTTTCAGTAATTCTTCATAAAAGAGCCTTTGTGACAGGGCGAATTGCAGCTTGGTGGGGATCTCCCGGTCGCCAATAATTGTCCGAACCATGTCGGTTTTCAGATCGTCTTCCGACGGCATATTCGCCAGATGCACCTGCGCCTGCTGCGCGTCATTGGCCATGGTCAACAATTCGGCCGCCACCGGAAACCCGCTGTCGCGCTTGTCCATGGCCAGGCTGCCAAAGAACCGCCCAGTATCGCGCCCGACCAGCAGGTATTTCATGGACAGTGCGCGGAAGGTATAGAGCAACCCCGAGAGATACCGCGACACGATCCGCACCTCTTGCTTGCTGATCGCGCCCTCCGCCTCCATCGTCGCGGCCACGCGCAGGAGGTGGACAGTGATCACCTCAAATTTGCGGAAATAGCGGCGCGAGGCGAAGGTGTCGGTCAGGCCGACATGGTCTTGGGTGGGGTCAGTCATTTGCGGTTCTCGGCAGCATTTCAACTTCTGAAATCACTGCCCTTCATCCTTGACAGAAAGCACTCTTCCAAATGCATCAAGTTCAAAGAAGCTAAAGAGCATATTGGCCTCCGATTGGCGCACATTGAAGAATTGTGGCTCGCGGCTCCGAATGGTGTGAGCAGTCATTGAAAACAGCGCGCGGGCTAGATTTCCAAGACACCCAACCAAGATGAAAATAATTGCCAGAAAAAGTGCTGCGAACACAATTCCGTTTACTGCCTCTTGGCTGGCAACCTGAAAGGGCGCATCGGCACCAATTTTCGACAACGAAACACCGACACCAGAGAGAAAGGAGACTAATCCCCCTGCAATCGTGAAAAAAATGCCCAAGAGGCCAAACCTGCAAAATACTTTCCAGCTCCACATCAGGGTTTAACCCCCATACAAATTTTTATCATGCTTCTCGACAATAGACGCAAACCGGCGGGCAAAGCGTTCGTCCGCCTTGGCCTTTTTCTCCAGCACGTCGCGGGCAAAAACCATGTGGTCCTCGTGCGCTTCAAGCATATCGGCCATTTTCTGGTTGGTCGCGGTGCCGATGGCGGCCATTGCGGTTTGCGCCTCTTGGTCGGTCTGCACGCCGATTTCGTTGATGCGGTGCGCCACGTCCTGCTGCTGCGCGGTTTTCAGCGATTTGGTCAGCGCGTCATACAGCACCACGCGCTGCTGCGTGTCTGTCTGCAGCTTGTTGATCAGCACCATCTGAGTCGCCGCCTGGTTCTGCAGTGAGTCGACCCAGGTCTTGCCCTTTTCGATATAGCGCTCCAGCGTCTGAGACTTGGCCAGCTTGACCTGCTCTTCCTGAACCTTGGCGTTGTATTGCTTGTTCAGCTCGGCCAATTCAGTCTCTAACTGGGTCCGTGCAGCGGCGTCCTGTTCAACGCTGATCTTGTTTTCCAGCGTGATAATGGTCGGATCCATGCCTTGGATCTCGGCGCGCAACGCCTCAAGCTCGGCCACGGTCGCCTCACGGTCATCCAGTGTGCCGGTCAAGTTGTCCTCAACTTTGACGCGCTGCTCTTCCAGTACGGACAGCTGCCCCTGCAACAATTGCACGATCACATCTGATTTAGCGATCAGGTCCTGCAGCTTGTCGTCGATATTGGCCGTGCGCATCCGTTCCTGCCGCATCGACTCGGACTTACCTTTCGAGAAGATGCCAACAAACGCCTCCCACCCGGTTTTCGAGCGCATTTCGTCGAAATCTTTGGAAAACGCGTTTGTAACGTCGTCCAGCCCCATGATCAGCTCGGCGATATTGGCATTCATCACCTCGGTATGGGCGTGAACATCCTCGAGCGTTGCGTTCTCAATGTCGATATCCGCCTCGGCGGTGCCGATCTTGGCCCGCGCAGCCTCAATCCGTGAGGTCAGCCCTTCGATTTGTGACTGAGACTCACGCACTTTTGCCTGAGTTTCTTCTATAAGGGCTTCGAATTGCTGGTTCGACATCTCTGGTGTCCCTTTTTGTCTGTTTAACCAATAAGATAGGGAATGTTACACCGATTTACATCCCCCTGCGCTAATTTTTCCACCAGACTTTTGCAAACTCGGGGCAAAAAAGATAGGCGGCTGGCTGCAGCCTAACGTGGATCGGTATACGAAAATCACACACTATTCAGCCAAATCTGGATTGATTTAGGGGGCGAAGTGGCCATAGACAGTTTCGAACCCGCTGATTGGGTGCGCGCAAACATTATTCCTGCCGGAGGCTGGCCCATGCTGGACGCAACTACAGACCTGAAGTCGATTTTGAAGAACCCTGAACTGCTGGCGACGAAAGCCTATATAGGCGGCCAATGGGTGGACGGGGATAACGGGACGTTTGACGTGACCAACCCCGCACGCGGTGACGTAGTCGCTGAAGTGGCCGATGTCAGCCGTGCCCAGGTTGCCGGAGCGGTTGCACAAGCTGAAGCCGCGCAAAAGGAATGGGCCAAACTGACCGGCAAGGAACGTGCGGTGATCCTGCGCCGCTGGTTCGATCTGATGATGGAAAACGCTGAGGATCTGGGCAAAATCCTGACGGCCGAGCAAGGCAAACCACTTGCCGAGGCGATTGGTGAGATCGGCTATGGCGCGTCCTTCATCGAATTCTTCGGCGAAGAAGCCAAGCGTGTCTACGGTGAGATGATCCCGGGGCATCAGCGTGACAAGCGGATCATGGTGCTGAAACAACCGATTGGTGTTGCGGCGTCGATCACACCATGGAACTTCCCCAACGCAATGATCACCCGCAAAGCCGGTCCTGCCCTGGCCGCTGGGTGTGCGTTTGTTGCGCGCCCGGCCAAGGAAACACCCTTGTCCGCTCTGGTTCTGGCCGTTTTGGCCGAAAAGGCTGGCATTCCGGCTGGTGTGTTCAACGTGGTTCCGTCGTCGCGCGCCAGCGAAATCGGCAAGGAATTCTGCGAAAACCCCGGCGTGCGCAAGCTGACCTTCACCGGTTCAACCGAGGTCGGTCGCATCTTGCTGAAACAGGCTGCCGATCAGGTGATGAAATGCTCGATGGAATTGGGCGGCAATGCTCCGTTTATCGTGTTCGACGACGCCGATCTGGATGCAGCGGTCGAAGGCGCGATGATGTGCAAGTTCCGCAACAACGGTCAGACCTGCGTCTGCGCCAATCGTATCTACGTGCAGGCTGGCGTTTACGACGCCTTCGCAGCCAAGCTGAAAGCCGCCACCGAGGCGCTCAAGGTAGGTGACGGTCTGACCGACGGAACCACAACCGGCCCGCTGATCAATGCTGAAGCTGTCGCCAAAGTTGAAGAGCATATCAAGGACGTCACCGACAAGGGCGGCGCGGTTTTGACCGGTGGCCTGCCGCATGATCTGGGTGGCACGTTCTTCCAGCCGACCATTGTGACCGGTGTGACCCAGGATATGTTGGTCGCGCAGGACGAAACCTTTGGCCCGTTGGCGCCTTTGTTCAAGTTTGAAGATGAGGACGATGTCATCGCCATGGCCAATGACACGATCTTTGGTCTGGCCTCTTACTTCTACGCCAAGGACCTGAGCCGCGTCTACAAAGTGGCCGAGGCGCTGGAATATGGCATCGTAGGCGTGAACACGGGCATCATCTCAACCGAGCTGGGCCCGTTCGGTGGCGTCAAGCAATCCGGTCTGGGCCGTGAGGGCAGCCACCACGGTATGGAAGACTATTTGGAAATGAAATACGTCTGCATGTCGGTTTAATCTGACCTGGCCCCGGTGCAAAGCGCCGGGGCCATTCGGTTTGTCATAAAACTGCAAATAAACCGTCACATCCCTGCAATGACCTGCGTTCATCCCCCTCTCATCCAACTGAGAGGGGATACTCAACGATGTCTTTGCGTTTTGCCTGCCTGACATCTGCCCTTGCCCTGACCGCCGGTCAGGCCGTGGCAGAGATGAACTTCAACCGAATTGCGTCTTTTCCAGTCGTCAAGAACATAGCCGAAGGGGCCGACACCACCCGAGAAACCTCGCCCGAGATCATCGCGGCCACCGCGGATGGTATGACGCTGGTTTATACCGACAGCCCATTGGCCGTGATCGGCATGATCGACATCACTAACCCCGCGAACCCGGCCCCGCTGGGCGCGATGGAAGTGGGCGGCGAACCGACCTCCGTGGGCATTGTTGGCACGACGGCTTTTGTCGGCGTGAACACGTCGGAAAGCTATACCGCCCCGTCCGGCAAACTGATCTCAGTCGATATCGCAAGCAAGGCCGAAACCGGTGCCTGTGATCTGGGCGGTCAGCCTGACAGCGTCGCCATCGCACCGGATGGCAGCTTTGTTGCCGTTGCGATCGAAAACGAACGCGACGAAGACCTGAACGATGGCATAATCCCACAATTGCCCGCCGGATCGCTAGCACTGGTGCCACTGAAAGACGGCGCGCTGGAGTGCGCGGGTATGACGATGGCCTCGCTAACCGGTTTGGCAGAGGTCGCGCCCACCGACCCCGAGCCCGAGTTCGTTGACATCAACGCTCTGGGTGAAATTGTCGTCACATTGCAGGAAAACAACCACATCGCAGTGGTCGACAGGGACGGCAACGTGGTCAGCCATTTCTCGGCAGGCGCGGTTGATCTGGTAAGCATCGACGCCACTGATGAGCGCGGCGCGCTGATCTTCACCGAAAGCCAGCCGGGTCGTTTGCGCGAACCGGACGCGGTGAAATGGATTGACGACAATCATTTCGCGACCGCCAATGAAGGTGACTATGAAGGCGGGTCGCGCGGTTGGACGATCTTCCACAAAGACGGCACGGTTGTTTACGAGAACGGCACCGATTTCGAGAAGGCCATCATTAAGATCGGCCACTACCCTGACAAGCGTTCAGACAGCAAAGGCGTTGAGCCGGAAAGTGTAACCGCGGCCACCTTTGGCGGCACACCAATGATCTTTGTCGGGGCCGAGCGCGCCTCGGTCGTGGGTGTCTATGACGCCACCGAACCAGCCAACCCAGTGCTGAAACAACTGCTGCCTTCAGGCGTTGGACCGGAAGGCTATGTTGCAATCCCCGAACGCAACCTTCTGATCTCGGCCAACGAGAAAGACCTGATCGAAGATGGCGGCCCACGCGCGCATGTTTCGATCTTCGAATATCAGGACGCCCCGGCCAACTATCCGCATCTAACCTCGGAAGGTGCGGATGAACTGATCGGATGGGGGGCTCTGTCCGGCTTGGTCGCGGATGAGGACGGCATGATCTATGCGGTCAATGACAGCTTTTATGGCTTCCAGCCGTCGATCTTCAAGATCGACCCCAGCCAGAGCCCGGCACGGATCGTGGACGTGATCCGCATCCACCGTCAGGACGGTAATCCGGCGCAGAAGCTGGATCTGGAGGGCATCACGCTGGACGGCCAAGGTGGTTTCTACGTCGTCTCCGAAGGCCGCACCGACCGCGTCATCCCCCATGCGATCTATCACGTCTCGGCAGATGGTCTGATCAAGGACCGCAAGGGCGAGATCGGCCTGCCGCCGGAACTGATGGCAGTTGAGAAACGCTTTGGTTTCGAAGGCATCACCAAGGTGGGCAATACCCTGTGGATGGCAGTTCAGCGCGAATGGAAGGATGATCCGGAAAACCACGTGAAACTGGTGGCCTACAACCTTGAGACTAAGGAGTGGGGTGCCGTGCATTACCCCAAGGCAGACCCGCAAAAGGGCTGGGTCGGTCTGTCGGAAATCGTGGCCTTTGGTGATCATGTCTATGTCATCGAGCGCGACAACCAACATGACCACCGCGCCGTAACCAAAAAGGTCTACCGCATCCCGCTGTCGGAAATGACACCGTCCCCGCTGGGTAGCGCTCTGCCCTTGGTCAGCAAGCAAGAGGTCCGTGACCTGTTGCCCGACCTGACCTCGACGGGTGGTTATGTTTTGGACAAGATCGAAGGTCTGGCCATCCTGCCCTCGGGCGAGGCGTTTGTGATGACCGACAATGACGGCGTTGACGATGCCTCGGGCGAGACGATGTTCTGGTCGATCGGGTCAGTGACGGCTGGGAACTAATTTATTTGCAAGACGTCAATGGGCCCCGCACGAAATTGTGCGGGGTCATTTTGATTCTAGCGTCAGCTTTGAGCCCATATTGACCGATGCTGCGCCAGGCACGAACGATCGGTTTGAGAAATTGGAATGATAGAAACTTCAGGGGCTAATGGAACCAAGGCCAATCATGCACTAACACTCAATTAGGACCCCTCAATACGGAGACTGTTTCACCATGGTCACGCATATTTTCGTCGTAGAATCCAATTGCGTCGATCCTTCTCGTGAGGATGAGTACAATCAGTGGTATGACGACATCGACCTGCCGGATGTCCTCGCCATCAAAGGAATCCTGCGTGCCACACGATACATCTGTGAAGCTGATTTGAATTCACGCTATGAACGTGCCGAAGTGTGTGAGGGCAAGGGAAAGTACTTAACAGTTTACGAAATTGAAACGACTGACATTGATTCAGTGCTTCGATCGTTGGACGCGGGCGTTTTGCAAATGGAGAAGCGCGGAAGGCTTACGGATTTGATCGAAGTCACTGCGCGACGACTTTATAAAACCGGAAAGATGCTTTCAAAATAAAGAAAACTCCATGATTGACGCTAACGTCAATGACCCACCCAGTACCAAAGTTGCGTCTAAGCACAAAAGGTACTGTAAGCGTTCTGTATCAAGTTTACCGACGACCAATAGCCGACACTCGTTCCGATATGCCAAATGGCAGAATTGTCCGCCTACCGAAGGTCCCGATGACGAAAAAACATCGCCCCGCGTCTGGAGGAACGCGGGGCGGGTGTTGCGGCAGTCAGGGAGGAGGCGACTGCCGCGGAACGTTAAGGCGCGTTAGTTGACAGCTTTGGCGTCAACGACGTCCTTCTCGATGGCCTTGGCCGAAGTGATCTCGATACGGCGTGGTTTCAGCGCCTCGGGTACTTCACGCTTCAGGTCGATGTTCAGCATGCCGTTTTCGTGGCTTGCGCCCGTGACGCGGACGTGGTCAGCCAGCGCAAAACGACGCTCGAACGCGCGGGTGGCGATGCCGCGGTGCAGATAGCTGCGATCCTTTTCCTCGGCGGCTTTCTTGCCAGCGACAATCAGCGAATTCTCTTTCACTTCGACGGACAGGTCATTTTCCGAAAAACCGGCAACAGCGACCGAAATGCGATAGGTGTCGGCGTCAGTTTTTTCGATATTGTATGGTGGGTAGCTCGGCTGAGCCACATCATTGGTCAGAACGCGATCCATCATATCGGCGATCTGATCAAAGCCAATGGTCGCGCGGTGCAGCGGTGCAAAGTCAAATGTACGCATGTGTCGTATCCTCATCCTTGAGCGATTTACGAAATTTTGCCCTCCGACTGGACGGGCAGTGGTTCATACCGGACCCCGTTGTGGCGATCCGATATTCATCACATGGGTAGCGATTTGACCGAGTTCAACCCCCGCCAGAGCTGATGAATTTTGCACCAGACGCGGACTTGCCTGACCCCACCTGCAGCCTGCGGATTGACGCTTTGGGTTGCGGCGCATCGCGTCGCATGATTGCCTTTAGCTCGGCGACAATTTCACCAAGCTCCATACCAAAGCCAACCTTTCGGCTGCCATTTGTACCAACCGCCGAAACCACCGACAGAATCTGCCATCGCGATCCCTTCTTCGTCAGAATGGCGGACCCGGACGAGCCAAACGTGATGTCACAATTGAACAGGATCAGGCCCTGACGACGATCAATGATCCGGCAGGAGCGTTCTCGTGTGATCGCCTCGGACCGGCCGCGCCCATACGAAGCGATACTGACCTCATCCCCCAGAACACGCCCACTGTACAGCGCAAAGGGATCTGCGACGGAATAGGGGATGGGCTTATCAAGTCGCAACAGCGCAACGTCAATCCGAACGCTTTCGCTCGAAAGCGGCGGTCTAGAGCCGTAGTTGGGGTGGATCGCAACCTGTGTGACCTGACGTTCTGCCAGGGCTTTCCCGTTGCTCAGCCCTGCACGAAAAGTGATGTCCTCGCCGGCAAACGCTGTTCCGGTACTTTGGTCCACGGCACAATGGGCAGCTGTCAGCACCATGTCTTGCGCGATCAGCGTACCGGTGCAAAAGGATCCGTCCCCCATGTCCAGACGCCCAACCGCCTCCCATCCGTAAAGATCGTCGCGATCCGTCAGCTTACGCTTGTTTGATTGAGCGTGGGACGTGGTTGCCAAAACACTCAGTCCGACAATGAGGCTGAAGAAAACTCTGATCATGGTCTGATAAACCTTGCGCCGATGTTCTTCCCTGCCCCCGGCCCAGGCGTTGACAGCCCAAACCCTCGCCCTGCAGAAAGCTCGTCGCGCAGCAGTTGCAGCGAGTGTTCGACCGCAGTGCCTATTGCTACGTTCTGGCCGTCCAGACTGGCCTTGGCCGCCACAACCGACACGATCTGAGGGCGCGCGCCTGCAAAGGAAAAGACCGGCGCACCTGATGAGCCAAAATCAACGTCACAGGACATGATCATGACACCCTGCTGCCGGTTCATGACTGAGCAGACCTGCTGCAGCGAAGGGACCTCGGACCGGTCATGCGCATAAGAGACCACGCCAACTTCGGCACCTCTGCGGGGCTGATTCCCTGACTCAAAAGGAATGACGGCGGTATTTCTGATCGGTTGCCACAGCTCGATCAAAGCCACGTCTGCGCTGACCCTGTCGGCCGTGGATTCTGCACCAAATTGATAGTCGGGATGGACCACAGCTTGCCGCGCAGTCCGATAGGCCAGGGCACGGCCTAAACGCCACCCGGCCAGAAACTCAATTTCCGACGGATTGATCCGTTGCCCGGACACCTTGTCAAACAGGCAATGCGCTGCTGTCAGCACCAGTGTTGGCGACACCAGCGTTCCGGTGCAAAACCCTCTGCCTGCTATGTCCAGCCGCCCCACGGCCATCCAATCGCGCCCGGAATCCGAGGTGTCCAGACTTTCCAGCCCGGTATCCTGCGCTGTGGCCGCCATCGGCATGACACAGAGCACAATAGCCTTGATCCAGTTGCGCACGCGGTTCTCCGGGACTCACTCTGACCTTTTTGTCCTACGGGTTACGTTGGGCGAAAATAGGGCAATCAGGGGTTATAAGAAATTCCGGGCAAGTGATGCGCGTCGGCACCAAAGCGAATTACTTCAGGATCGGTACAGCGTCCCTGGGGTGTTGCAACGACGGCGGCCTTGGTCCGCCGGTCGCCCAGTCCAACAATTCAACCGTGTGCACGACCGGCACTTGGGTACCCGACCCGATCTGCATCATGCATCCGATGTTTCCGGCTGAGATCAGGTCCGGCTTCTTCGCCTCCAGCGTTTTGACCTTGCGCTTTTTCAATTGGCCCGAAATCTCGGGCTGCATCAGGTTGTAGGTGCCTGCGCTGCCACAGCACAGATGGCTATCTGCAGGCTCAACAACTTGGAACCCTGCCCGTTTCAGCAAGTCCTTAGGATAGGTCTTAATCTTTTGTCCGTGCTGCAACGAACAGGCCGCGTGATAAGCGACCGTAAGGTCTTGGTCGCGCCCTTCAGGAAGGTCCAGTTGCATGACCAACTCGCTGATATCCATGGCAATACCCGCGACACGCGCCGCGTCCTTGGCCAGAGAGTCATTGCGGAACATGTGCCCATAGTCTTTCACCGTCGTGCCACAACCAGACGTATTGATGACGATGGCGTCCAAGCCGTCACCATCCATTTCGCGCGCCCAGGCCTTGATATTGGCTGCGGCAGCCGCGTGGCTTTCACGACTTTTACCCATGTGGTGCGTCAAGGCTCCACAACATCCGGCGCCTTCGGCCACCACAACCTCGCACCCCAAACGCGTCAGTAACCGGATCGTAGCATCGTTAATGTCGGTATTTAGAGCCTTCTGTGCGCAGCCGGTCATCAGCGCGACACGCTTTCTTCGTTCTCCCTTGGGCGCAAAGCTCTGAGGGTCGTCGTTGCGACTGACCGGCGGGATGTGCTTTGGGGCCATGTCCAGCATCGCCCGCAACCGGGCGTCGGGCATCAGAAACCGAAACGGACGGCCCAACTTTGCTCCGATCAAGGCCCAGCGAAATCGCATCGGGTAGGGTAGGATTTGGGCAAGAATCGAACGCAGGATACGGTCCGTCAAAGGACGTTTGTAATTCGCCTCGATATATTCGCGCGCATGATCGACCAGGTGCATGTAATGCACGCCCGAAGGGCAAGTGGTCATGCAAGCCAGGCAGGACAAGCAGCGATCAATATGCTTGACCGTCTTTTCATCCGGTACACGTTCGTTTTCCAGCATGTCCTTGATCAGGTAAATACGACCGCGCGGGCTGTCCAATTCATCCCCCAACACCTGATAGGTTGGGCATGTCGCAGTGCAAAACCCACAATGGACACAGCTGCGCAAAATCTCATTCGAACGCTGAATGGCCGGATCTTCCAGCTGTTTTTTCGTAAATGTTGTCTGCATCGCGCTATCCCATGAGTCCCGGATTGAACACAGATCGCGGGTCGAATCTTGCCCGTATCCCCTGTGTTAGAGCCGAAACAGCAGCATTTTCCGGCTGAAACCGCCCCAGATTCTGTATGTCTTCCGGGGTCGCGCGCACCAGGGTCGAATGTCCCTCGAGATCACTTAGTTCAGATCGCAGATCAGTGCCTTCCGGTGCTAAAGTCCAGATCAGACCCCCACCCCAGTCCACGACCCTGTTCGGGTTGGCGTCACCGACCACACGGATCATGTCAGTCGGTTTGACAGAGGTTTTCCAGACATTGCCCGGTCTGTCGGCAAAAGGCTCAATATCACGCACTTCGCGCCAAATGGCGGTGTTTTCGGCCGCATCAGTGACAACCTGATCCGGATTCGTTTCCGCAAAGAGCTCTTGCAACTTGGAAACGCGATATTCGACCGATTGGTCAAACCCTTCAATCCGCAGCACCGTCCGGGACGGCTTGCCGCCGCCCTCGGGCAACCGAGCCGCACCGTTGACTTCGTATGGCGATCCCAACGCGTCACAAAACAACTTTGACGTCACGACCCATCCGCGATCCTCCCAAACAAGCGTCGCAACGGCCTCTGGCTTGGGTAGCACTTTCAGCGAAACCTCGGTCAACACGCCCAAAGTGCCCCAGGACCCAGCCATCAACTTCACCAGATCATAACCGGTGACGTTCTTCATCACCCGTCCGCCATTCTTGACCACTTGACCGCGCCCATCGACAAAGCGAACGCCCAACAGAAAATCCCGGCACGCCCCGGCCTGTATCCGCCTCGGCCCAGATACGTTTGCCGCCACAACACCACCGATGGTCGGTTCGCCCGAAGTTCCAAGCAATCCACGATGGTCCATCGGCTCGAACGCCAGTTGTTGCCCCTCCGCGTCCAGCGCGGCTTCAATCTCGGCCAACGGCGTGCCTGACTTAGCCACAAGTGTTAGGGCTCCGGGTTCGTAAAGGGTGATACCGCTCAGCCCGGAAACGTTCAGTTCAGGCTCCGGCCCGGTCACACCACGCGTTCCGCCCCCGGCTATGCGCACTGGCTCGGTCAGCCCGGCCACCAGATCCGCCAATTCGTCTTCCGTTTCAGGTCTCATGTGCTTCATCTTTTCACAAAAACTCCGGGGAAACCGCGCCTGCGCAATTGGGGCAGAGCCCCTATTCCGCCGCAAGGCGCCTCGCCTCGGATGCGTCCAAGGGGAACACCTTCGCGGGATTCAACAACCACTGCGGATCGAACACATCTTTAATCGCCATCTGCGCCTCAAGATCCGCTGGCGCGTACTGGTGTGCCATCAGATCACGCTTTTCGATGCCGACACCATGTTCTCCGGTCAGGCACCCGCCTACGTCGACACACAGCTTCAGAATATCAGCACCAAATGCTTCGCATTTCTCCAGATCGCCCGGTTTGTTGGCGTCAAACAGGATCAAGGGGTGCATGTTGCCGTCACCCGCGTGGAAGACATTGCCAACGGGCAGGCCGTATTCCTCGCTCAACTCACCGATGCGGCGCAGGACTTCGGGTAAGGAGGATACCGGGATGGTGCCGTCCAGACACATGTAATCGTTCATTTGACCCATCGCGCCAAAAGCCGATTTGCGACCCAGCCAAATCTTCGCGCTTTCTTCGGCAGACTGGCTCTCACGCAATTCAACAGGATTGTGGCGCTTGGCGATTTCTATGATCTTCGCCAACTGATAGTCGATCTCAGCCTCCGAGCCTTCGACCTCGACAATCAGCAAGGCGGTGCAATCGGGATACCCGGCATGCGCAAAATTCTCGCAGGCTTGAATGCACAGGGTGTCCATGAACTCGATCGCAACCGGCAAGATGCCCGATTTGATAATGTCAGAGACACATTGGCCCGCGACCTCATTGTCGTCGAACCCCATCAGAACCGGTCGCGCCCCTTCGGGTTTACGCAGAATGCGCAGCGTGGCCTCGGTCACCACGCCCAGCTGCCCCTCTGAGCCACAAATAACACCCAGCAGGTCCAGGCCAGAGGCATCCAGATGCGCGCCGCCGATTTCCACAACACTGCCGTCCATCATCACCATGGTCACGCCCAGCAGGTTGTTCGTGGTCACACCGTATTTCAGGCAATGCGCGCCACCCGAATTCATCGCGATATTGCCCGCAATGGCACAGGCCAATTGCGAAGACGGATCGGGCGCATAAAAGAAATCCTCTTCCTCGACCGCGCCTGTCACGCTCAGATTGGTCCGTCCGGTCTGCACCTTTATGAAGCGGTTGTCATAATCGACCTCCAGCACCTCATTCATCCGCGCCACGCCCAGAATGACGCAATCCGCAGTCGGCAAGGCCCCACCCGCCAGTGACGTGCCGGAGCCACGTGGCACCACAGGAACCCCTTCTTCATAGCAGATTCGCAGGACATCAGACACGTCCTGCGTCGTTGACGGAAGTACTGCCAGCATCGGCGGGCAGCGATAAGCGGTCAGCGCGTCACACTCATAGGCCCGCGTCTCAGCCGGATCGTGAATCACAGCATCCTCAGGCAATACCTGCAGCAATCGCGCCAGAACGGCTTGCTTTCGCGCCAGAACATCGGGATTTGGCCGGGGCATTTCCATCGCTGATCCTCCAATTTGGTAAAATAATATTACCAATTTCATGATCTGGCAAGTTCTTCCGTTCAGTTTTACTGTCACGCCCATGACCTGGATCGAACGTGCCGCTTTGTTTGCCCCTTTGGATTACGCCGCCCTCGGCTTGCTGCTGGGCGCATGGCTGTGGATAGGGTGGAAGATCGAACATCCGTCGCCACAGAGGCGATCTGTCTCGCAAATGATGGACAATTACCGCCGCGACTGGATGCGCGAGATGGTGACGCGCCAACCGCGCATGTTTGACGCGCAGGTTGTGGCCGCCATGCGGCAGGGCAGCACGTTCTTTGCATCCACCACGATGATTGCCATCGGCGGCGGGCTGGCCCTGCTGGGCAATACCGAGCGACTTGCCGGGGTGGCCAGCGACCTTGCCATTGGAAGCGCACCCGCTTTGGTGTGGGAAATCAAGATACTTGTCGTCGTACTTCTGCTGGCCAACGCATTCCTGAAATATGTCTGGGCGCATCGCTTGTTTGGCTATTGTGCTGTGTTGATGGCCTCGGTCCCGAACGATCCCGAAGACCCGCAGGCGTACCCGCGCGCCGCTCAGTCGGCCGAAATTTGCGTCACAGCCGCCCGCAGCTTTAACCGTGGCCTGCGCGCCACCTATTTTGCATTGGCCTCGCTGGCATGGTTCCTCGGGCCAATCGCTTTGATGCTGAGCACCATAATCACGTTCGGTGTTTTGTATCGACGCGAGTTTGCTTCGCAGTCCCGAACAATCCTGATATCCCAATCCCCTTACACAGAGACGTGATCCCGATGCGCCGTGATAACCCGTACATTCGCGCCATGCGATATGTGATTCTCAGCGCCTTCCTGGCCAGCCCTGCCTTTGCCGACCCCCCAACGATCGAGAAGGTCGCGGCCACCCGCGGCGGCGACACATGGCGCTTCGATGTCACGATCCGGCACCCGGACACCGGATGGGATGACTACGCCGATGGCTGGCGCGTTTTGGACATGAATGGCAATGAACTAGGGATGCGTGTCCTGCATCATCCGCATGTGGATGAGCAGCCGTTCACCCGCTCGCTGAGCGGTGTAGCGATACCCGAAGGCACAACCCAGGTCCAGATTCAGGCACGAGACAATGTCGGTGGCTGGGGTGAAGACACAACGGTGATTGACCTGTACTGAAGTTCAGAACACCCCAAGGGCCAAGCCTGCCGCCATCGCTGCACCGATCTCGCGGCATTTCTCAAGTTGTCCTTCGGGGATGGTCTTTTCGGCCAGAATCGCTTCGGACGTTTGTGAATGAGTGCAGAGGATCAGAGGCGGCTGCACTTCTTTCAACCGCCAGCCGGTTGCAATGCGCGCGGTTTGGCGCGCGGCGTTGGCACCATCTGATCCTGCACAAACCATTTGCGCATAAGGGCGACCTTCGATCTTACCCAGAACCGGATAGTAGCTGCGGTCGAAAAACTCTTTCATCAGACCTGAAATTGCGGCCAGATTTTCCGGGGCACAGAAGATATAGCCATCCGCGCCCAACAAATCCTCAGGACCGGCCTGATCAGCGGTTTTCAGAACAATGTCTGCCTCGTCGTGACCCGCCGCAGCCGCCGCTTCGGCCATTTGCCGGGCGCCACCAGTGCGCGAATGGTAAACGATCAGAAGCTGCGCCATGTCAGACCCGGTGATAAGGGCCGCCCGACAGGATGGTTGCGGCCCGGTAAAGTTGCTCGGCCAGCATCACACGGACCAGCATATGGGGCCAGACCATTGACCCGAATGAGATGGAAAAATCGGCCTCGGCCCGCAGATTAGGGTCTATTCCGTCCGCTCCGCCAATAACCAGCGCCAAATCCTGCCGCCCGGCATCACGCCAGCCGCCCAGCTTCTTGGCAAAATCGGGTGAGGACATGACCCGTCCGCGCTCATCCAATGTACAGATCACCGCGCCTTTGGGCAGCGCTTTGCGCAGAAGAGCAGCCTCGGCCCCCATGCCTGCATTTTTCTTGTCTTCGACCTCGATCACGCGGGCGGGACCAAGGCCCAAGCCGCGGCCGGTCCGGTCAAATCGGTTCACGTAATCATCAAGCAGGGACTTTTCCGGTCCAGCGCGCAATCGCCCGACCGCAACTATGCTGATACGCATATCTCTCTCGCCTCCGGCCCCTCAATGCGGGCCAGGATGGCGCCTCAGTTCGCCGAGGCGCTGCCGCCCTGAGGCAGCCACATCTTTTCCAGCTGATAGAATTCACGCACTTCGGGGCGGAAGATATGGACGATCACGTCGCCCGTATCGATCAACACCCAGTCGCCGGCATCCTTGCCTTCAACCTTCGAAGTGAAACCGAATTCCTGCTTGATGCGATCCGTCAACTTTTCCGCCATGGCCGATACCTGACGGGTCGACCGACCCGAGGCAATCACCATGTGATCCGCAACAGAAGACTTACCTTGCAGGTTGATCTGCACGACGTCTTCGGCCTTGTCATCGGTAAGTGAGGAAAGGATACGCTCAAGCAGCTTGTCGCTGATTGACTGAGAGTGGGCCATTACACTGGCCCCATCATCGGCGGGCAAACCCGCCTGAGTATGTAGAGACAGGGCATAGTCCTCCTTTGCTGCGCGCCGTGAAACCCCGGCGCCGGGGTACTAATAAGGTAACAAGGGGATTGCAACATTTCAATGAATGCAAACCAAAGGTCGCGTACGCGTGTTCACTCTTCAACGATCTGTTGCGCGGTTACGCCGTCTGGCAGTAACCGAACCTCGCGCTGCGGGAACGGGATCGAGATGCCTTCTTCCTTGAAAGCGTCCCAAAGCGCCAGATAGACATTGCCGCGAATATTGGTCAGCCCTTTGGTCGGATCGCTGATCCAAAAGCGCAACACATAGTCAACGCTGCTGTCGCCAAAGCCGGTGATGTGGCAAACCGGCTCATGGGACCCTCCGCTCAGAACCCGTGTCACCGCTTTCACCGCCCGGATCGCCGTGGAACGAACCTTGTGAGGGTCATCGTCATAGCTGGTGCCAAAATCCAGATCCAAACGCACGAACTTGTCGGAATGCGACCAGTTCACCACTTGATTGGTGATCAGATCCTCGTTCGGGATCAGGTATTCCCGCCCATCCCGAGTGACCACCGAGACGTATCGCGCACCCAATGCGTTGATCCAACCGAACGTGTCGCCCAGCGAAATAACGTCGCCGGGCTTGATCGAGCGGTCCATCAGAATGATGATCCCGGAAATCAGGTTTGACACCACTTTTTGCAGGCCAAACCCGATGCCCACACCGATCGCCCCCGACAGCAGCGCGATACCTGTCAGATCAAACCCTAGCGTGCGGATGGCGGTCAAAAAGACTGCGCCATAAAGCAGAACCTGAATGCCCTTGGCTAAAAGCACCTGCATTGACGGCGTGATGTCATCATTGCTCTGCAACCCCTGCTCAGCCGCCCGGGTGCCGATGCGCGCCAACGTCAGCAGAACGCCAATCAGCAGAATCGCCTTGAGAATGCCCAGCGCCGAAATGTGCAGATCGCCGATGGAAATCGCCACGCCATCCAGAAAACCTGCCACGTCATCCGTCAGGTTCAATGCAACGAGCGTTGCATAGACCCACATGGCCCATTTGAAGATGCGCCGCAGTGTGCGGTTTCGTACAAGTCTGGCGATCAGCGCAATAGCCAGCCAAGCCGCTGCCAATGTTGCAAGCACACCAATAAAATAGCTGCGAGACGGCCAGGTGACGTGCTGCATAATCAAATACAGCGACCAGGATAAAATCACGAAATAAACCAGTGTCAGCCGCCGCATCAGCTGGACGAGCACGCGCAGGCGCCACTTTGGCCATCCGCTTCGCGCTCGTGCCCAAGCTTCCCATCTGGACTGCGTCAGAGCTTTTAGCAGGAAGGCCAGCGCCCACAGGAACAGGATGATAATCAACTGGTATTGCCGCCAGCCCGGTGTAACGACCAATTCGACCATTTTTCCAAACTGAACAGAAAAAGCCCCGACCATGTTGTTGTATAGGTCCGACAACGTGCTGGGGATCAGGTCTTGGTTCATGATCACAGCTTGGACAGCAACGCCGGGTGATGCAAGCCTGACACCGGATTGAACCTTGATTGACAGTCAAGCCCGATATATCTGGACCGCATGAGACTCAACTTGGCCCCTGCTCCGAAACTGCAAGACCGCACGCGCCTGCGTGAACGGTTCTTTGGGGCCGCCCGCACGGTTCTGGCCCGCCTATCTGCGGCCTGAGCCAACTCGCCAGCCATTTCTCATTACATACGGGAGAGGACCGATGTCCCCCAAAACACTCTATGACAAGATCTGGGATGCCCATGTCGCGCACGAAGCCGATGATGGCACCTGTTTGCTTTATATCGACCGCCATCTGGTGCACGAAGTGACCAGCCCGCAAGCCTTTGAAGGGCTGCGGATGGCCGGTCGCAAGGTGCGCGCGCCGGAAAAAACTATCGCTGTGCCGGATCACAACGTGCCCACTACACCGGACCGCGTGAACGGAATTGAAAACCCGGAATCGCGCATCCAGGTCGAAGCACTGGACAAGAACGCCAAGGATTTCGGTATTCACTACTACCCCGTGAACGATGTGCGTCAGGGCATTGTGCACATCGTTGGCCCTGAACAGGGTTGGACCCTGCCCGGCATGACCGTTGTTTGCGGCGACAGCCACACGGCGACTCACGGCGCGTTCGGTGCGTTGGCCCACGGCATCGGCACCTCTGAGGTCGAGCATGTTCTGGCCACGCAAACGCTGATCCAGAAGAAATCCAAGAACATGAAGGTGGAAATCACCGGCAAACTGCAGCCGGGTGTGACCGCCAAAGACATCACTTTGGCCGTGATCGGTGAAACCGGCACAGCCGGTGGCACGGGTTATGTGATAGAGTATTGCGGCGAAGCGATCCGTGATCTGTCGATGGAAGGTCGTATGACCGTCTGTAACATGGCCATCGAAGGCGGCGCGCGCGCTGGCCTGATCGCGCCGGATGAAACCACCTTTGAATACGTCAAAGGCCGCCCGCACGCCCCCAAGGGCGCGCAGTGGGAAGCCGCTTTGAACTGGTGGAAAACGCTTTACACAGACGAAAACGCGCATTTTGACAAGGTCATCACCCTGCGTGGCGAGGATATTGCTCCGGTTGTGACTTGGGGCACCAGCCCTGAAGATGTTCTGCCGATCACCGCATCTGTACCTCACCCTGAAGACTTCGAAGGAGGCAAGGTCGACGCGGCCCGCCGTTCGATCGAATACATGGGTCTGGAAGCCGGTCAGAAGCTCAGCGATGTGGAAATCGACACAGTGTTCATCGGGTCCTGCACCAATGGCCGCATCGAAGACCTGCGCGCCGCGGCCGAAATTCTGAAGGGCAAAAAGATCAAGGACGGAATGCGCGCCATGGTCGTGCCCGGTTCGGGTCTGGTTCGTGCGCAGGCCGAGGAAGAAGGTCTGGCGGACATCTTCAAAGAGGCCGGGTTCGAATGGCGTCTGGCCGGATGTTCGATGTGTCTGGCGATGAACCCGGATCAGTTGCAACCGGGCGAGCGCTGTGCCGCGACCTCGAACCGCAACTTCGAAGGTCGTCAGGGCCGTGGTGGTCGGACCCATTTGCTGAGCCCGGCAATGGCTGCCGCAGCGGCAATCACAGGACGGCTGACAGACGTCCGTGAATTGATGTAAGCTTCCCTCATATCTAGATATTTGAGGGATTGAAAACATGAGTGACTGGATCAAATGGCTCCTGCTGGGGCTTCTGTCCATAGCGTTCGGTATCTTTGTGCTGGGCGCGCCAGTTGTGGCGTCTGTGGCCGTCACGGTCGTGACCGGAGCGTTGCTTCTGATCTCGGGCGCGTTGCAGGTGGTCGGCGGTTTCACCGTTGAAGGCACCGGCAACAAGATCCTGTCGCTCATCATGGGTGCGGTCATGCTGTTTCTGGGCTGGTCCTTTCTGGGTCACCCATTGCAGGGTACGCTGACGCTGGCGACCGTGATGCTGATCCTGTTCATGGCAGGCGGCATCGCGCGGGTCATTCTGTCGTTCCAGATGAAAGGAACACAGTTTTTCTGGCCCACCATGATCTCGGGCATCTTGTCGATCATCCTTGCCGGTATCATCTGGAGCTATGTCGGGCAGGAGCCACAGGCATTGCTGAGTATACTGGGGATCTTCTTGGGCATCGAGATGCTGTTCAACGGGTTCGGATTGGTCTTCATGGCGTTCTTCGTCAAGAACGCACCCAAAGACGAAACAAAAGAAGCTTAAACGCGGGGCATGGGCGCGGCCCTCTCCCGCAGGAGTGTGAACATGGAAAAGTTTGACAAAGTCCACGGGGTGGCCGCCCCAATGCCGCTGATCAATATCGACACCGATATGATCATTCCGAAAGTGCACCTGAAAACTATCAAGCGGTCCGGCCTGGGCGTCGTTCTGTTTGACGAGATGCGCTATCACGATGACGGGCAGGAGAACGAGGAATTCGTCCTGAACAAACCCGCCTATCGCGAGGCCGAGATTCTGGTGGCTGGCGACAATTTCGGCTGCGGCTCATCGCGCGAGCACGCGCCTTGGGCGATCAAGGATTTCGGCATCAAGGTTGTGATCTCGACCAGCTTTGCCGACATCTTCTTCAACAACTGCTTCAAGAACGGTATCCTGCCCATCGTGGTCGAGGAAGAGCATCATGCAGTCCTGATGGAAGACGCGCACAAAGGCGAGAACGCCCGCATGACCGTTCATCTGGAAGATCAGCAGATCACAACCTCGGATGGTGTTGTCATCGAATTCGACATCGACCCACACCGCAAGCACTGCTTGCTGAACGGTTTGGACGATATCGGCCTGACAATGGAAAAAGACCACCACATCGACAAATTCGAAGATCACGCCGGTCAAGCCCGCCCTTGGGTCTGATTCTGGGGTCGAATCTGTGGATACTCAACCTAACGGGGTCGCCTAGGTGGCCCCGCTCTCATTCTTGGGGTTGATTTTCCAACAACCACAACATCTTGGTCTCAAATTGAGATACACGTCGAATTTGCGCCCAAAATGATGCAATCCCGCACCAGTTGCGCCATCATTTTGCCCGAAATCACGTGTTTTCTGCACCCTGTCTTGAGCGAAATGCCGCTTATCGTTCATCTTGGCGCTAACGAGGCATCCGTCGCAAAGACGAGATTGGACGGGCACAAGTTGGATACAAGTCGGCAAAGATCGGCTGGTCCGGTTTGAAAAAGGGTTCGGAATGTGATTGCACGCACAACAGGGGCGGCTATACGCGGAGTACTTGTGGCACTGATGGTGCTGACACCCGCGTTGTATCTGCCTGTATCATCGACGAACGGGACCGAAATACTGGTCTTCCTCGCGATCCTCGCGTTCATACTGACGTTCGCCGAGTATAACTCGGCCTTTCCCAGCTTTATAGAATTTCGCGATGCCCCACCGGTCAACCGCCTGCGTTTTGTTGGCCTTATGTCGATGGTCACGTTTTTGACGCTAATCTGCAAAAACGTTTATGCTCCAACAGAACTGACAACCTTTTCTTACGGCGTTGGTCTGGCCGTCGCCAACGTGGTGGACTTTCCCTATTCTCCGGTGCGCCTGATCGTGTTGATGCTGCCAGCGGATGCCAGCCAGTCGCTGATCGAACTGATTAGGGTTACAGCCAGCGTAGCCTACGTCGCGGCTTTGGTGACGATCGCCAGTTTTGCCTATGCCGTCAAAGTCCGGGGGTGGCCCACAGGAAACGGTGCCTTCAATGTATGGACCAATCTTCCTTTGTTTGACCCCACCAAGGGCGGAGATGTCGTTATTCGGTTGCAACGTGATGGCCGCCTGAACATCTGTATCGGTATTTTGCTACCGTTCCTCATACCGGCCGTCATAAAACTGATGAACAGTGTGATCGCTCCGATTTCGCTGAACAATCCACAGACACTGATCTGGATGATGAGCGCCTGGGCCTTCCTGCCCGCCAGCATGATCATGCGCGGTGTGGCCACCCTGCGTATCGCCGGGCTGATCGTGGAAAAACGGCGCGCCTATTCAACAAGCGAGACGACTCAGGCCGCATGATCCGCCTGCTTATCCTGCTTCTGCTGCCCATTGCGGCGCAGGCAGAAGTCGTGCGCATCGCCACCTACAACACCGAGCTGAGCCGAAAAGGCCCGGCGCTGTTGCTGCGGGACATAGACCGGGATGACGCCCAGGTTCTTGCAGCCATCGACGTGGTTTCAGCCGCCCGCCCCGACATTATCGCGCTTCAGGGTATCGACTGGGATCTGGAGGGAGCCGCAGTCAACGCTCTGTCTCAAAAGCTGCGCGCCGCTGGTCTGGACTATGGTTACTTTTATGCCGCTCAGCCCAATTCTGGCTTGGAAACACCGTTGGATCTGGATGGTGATGGACGCACACAAGGCCCCGGTGACGCGCAGGGCTGGGGCCGTTTCACCGGACAGGGCGGGCTGGCAATTCTGTCCCGCTATGAAATCGTCACCGAAGAGATTTTGAACTTTTCAGAGCTGCTCTGGCAAGATCTTCCGGGGGCAGCATTACCTTTCGTGGATGACCGCCCTTTTCCGTCTTAAGAAGCACACCAAATACAGCGCCTGTCCTCAACAGCGCATTGGGTGGTGCCCATTGAAACACCTTTGGGGCGGCTCAACCTGATGACCTTTCACGCAGCCCCACCGGTGTTCGATGGGCCCGAGGATCGCAACGGACTGCGCAATCGGGATGAGATTAGGTTTTGGTCTGTCCTGCTGAGCGGTGATCTGGGGCCGGTTCCAAATGGTCCCTTCGTCATTGCGGGTGATGCCAACCTCGATCCCGAGCGCGGGGAAGGTCACAAACGGGCCATTCGCACCCTTCTGACCGATCCTCGCCTTCAAGATCCGGTACCGACAGACCCATCAGGCTCGTCCGTAACAGTTGACTGGAAAGCGACGGGTGAAATGCGCGTCGATTACGTTTTACCGTCTCGCGATCTGCGTGTCTTGGATTCAGGTGTTCTATGGCCCAAAGATGGTGAACCTTTGTGGGACAATGCGCATCGTGCAAGCAGGCACCGGCTGGTCTGGGTCGACGTGGCGCTGCCATAGCTCTTTGCCCCGAGAATACGTTTAAAAAAACCCCAATTTGAGTTTCATTGACGGAACCGCGTCTTTGAGTTTCACTGATCTGGAACCCTCATACCTGCCTGCGCGCAAGGTTTTGCGCCCACAGTTTCCCTCAGAGGTGATGGCGGTCGATTGAGTTCTGAAATCCATTTTGGAGGTATCTCGTGGCTAAGAATCCTGTACTGATCGACGACCATCCTGGACGCAACTCTCAGGCCTATGGAATTGCGCGCGAACTTGGCACGGACGAAGATCTGATCCACGCGCCTTCTGTTGGTGTTGTCGGCACAAAAGGCGATAGTCAGTGCTATCTTGGCGTGCAGCCCAAGGTCGAAGCAATACATGCAGCACTGCGAGACCAGATTGGCAAAGACGCAGGCAAAATCGCCATGCGTCTGGTTCAGCCTGAATACTCCATCGCAACATCTGACGGCATCCGCAATGGAACGCGCGAAATGCGCTATTCACTCATCGGGCGCGAAGTGACCAACGACGTGTTTTCCGAACATCTCTCAGCCTCCGGCCTGGGGGGCACAATTGCTGTGGTGGCATGTGACAAGCCACCGGTTGGTACGCTGGCTGCTTTGCTTGAACACAACCAGCCTGCGATCATGATGTCCGATGGGTCCATTCATCCCTCGAAAGACCCGGAAACCGGCGAAATGCTGGACATCATCGCCGCCTATCAAGTTGCCGGGAGCGAGGACGCAGCATACCGCAAACGCATCGCTTGCCTTGCCTGCCCCGGTATTGGATCGTGCGGTGGGATTTTCACCTACAATACGATGCAGACCTTTATTGGCGTTGTGGGCATGCAGCCATTGCATATGGTGGCACCGCCTTCGGACGACCCGCGCCGCATGGAAGAGTTTCCGTCGCAGTTGGTAGGCTACCTTGCCAAGTTGATTGAAGACGGCACGCGACCGCGCGACATCGTCGGGCGCGACTCACTGCGCAACGCGTTGACTGTTGCGATGGCGATCGGCGGCTCGACCAACGTGGTTCTGCACGTGCCCGAGATTGCCCGTGCCGCAGGTTACGCGAATTTCTGGAAAGACATCGTCACACCAGAAGAGTTCAATGAATGGTCTCAGAAAATTGTTCCGGTCCTGACAGACGCACGACCCTACGGCCGCTATTCGATGGTGGACATCGACAGGGTCGGTGGTGTGCAGGTGATCGTCAAGGAACTGATCGACGCTGGCATGGTCAATGGCGACGCGCCGACGTGCACTGGCGAAACTCTGGCGGAACAGGTCCAACGTCTGGGCGCTGCCGCGCCGGACGGTACGGTGATCTATCCTGTGTCAGCGCCCTTTAAAGAAACGGGCGGCCTGCGCCTTCTGGGCGGTAATCTGTCACCGGAATTCAGCGCCATTTTGAAGCTTGCAGGTGTCGAGCGCGGACTTGAGGACAACGTGTTCCGAGGTAAAGCGAGGGTGTTCGAGGGCGAAGCCCGCCTGCTTGAGATGCTCGACACCAACCCAATGGGATTTGAAGACAATGATATGATCATTGTTCGATACGAAGGGCCGTCAGGTGCACCAGGCATGCCCGAGATGTTGGACGCAACGGCACGGATCACGACCCTGTGCCGCGAACGGGGGATCACAGTTGCTCTGATGACCGACGCGCGTTTTTCGGGCGGATCGGTCGGGCTGGTTATTGGGCATGTCGGACCTGAGGCTGCTTTGGGTGGCCCGATTGCTTTGGTTGAGGACGGAGATGAGATTATTGCCGATTTGAATGTGAACGAGCTAAACGCGCCGGTTTTGGACGACCCAAATGTTGTTGCTGAACGCAAGGCACGCTGGGAGGCCGAGGTGGCTGGAAACGGCGGCGTACATCCAAATTGCGGTACAGCGGATACCCGCCTTTTGCACCGGATGCGGTCATCCGCCGTGCCCGCTGTGCGCGGCGGCGGTATGCACCCGGACCGTGAGCTGTGGGTCAACACGCCTCGTGAGCCTCAGCTATCAGGGTTTTTGCCAACAAACCGGTGGAGGTCGTGAAACCTCGGGCGACGCGATAGTTGGTCCCGAAGGGGCGTGGCGCACCCGTTGAAGGATCAGATCCAATAAACAGAAAAATTGTTCGCGGCGGCATCCGTCGCTCCGCCGCAGCCAATTGGATTAGCAGCGCGAGGTCTGGCCTCTTATTGAACCGGGTAACCTTCACCGTCCAAAGTAAACGCAACGAAGGTCAGTTGTTGGCAGGTTTCAACAGACCGCCGCCGACGGACCGGATCGCAGGCGATGGGGCTACAAGTTGCGTTGGAATCGCAGAACATAGGGCAACATCCAAATCAGTCCGCGGCACCGCGCCTAGCAACTCGGTAAGGTATGTGCCGTCCAACTGATGGGGCACTTGCCAAAGATACCGCATCTCAAGCAAGTGCGCGGCCATACGCCAAAACGGTCGAGCCAATTTCAAGGGCCACCAGTGCATCGGCTTCACGGAAATGTCCTGCCCAGTGACCTTCGACAGAGCATGAGCAAATTGTGATCCGGTCAGGGTGTAACCTTCGAATGGGACATCGCAAAACCGGGGCAACTCATGGCGCTTTTCGGCCAGCAGCACTGCAACGCGGGCCAGATCTGGTAGATAAGCCCACGCATGCGGGATGTCCGGGTTGCCGGGATAGACCAACCGCCCCTTAGCAAGATCTTTGATCATGACCTGATCAAACCAGTTGCCCGAGGCACATGTGTCAATGAAATCCCCGGCACGCAGAATAATGGTACGCGCGGTCGAGCGGCGATAGGCTTCCTCCATCTCTATTCTGACACGACCCAAAGGGTTGCGCGCCTTGTGCGGTGTTCCACCATACCAGGGACCCGGTGCTTCAGGTCCAAAGACATAGACGTTTCCCGGCACCAAAACCGTTGCCCCGGTCTCCTCCGCTACCTTAATCACCTGTTGGTGCAGGCCCGGTACAAGACCTGCCCAATCGGGGTAGGGCGGATTCCAGCCATTGACGATAACGTCCATTCCGCGCGCCTCTTGTTCCAGCGTGTCGCGCGTGCGGTCAAAGCTGTGCACGGTCCACCCGGCGTTGCGAAACGCCAGCGCAGCGTTGCGACCAAATCGGCCCGTGGCCCCCAGAATAAGTACGGATTGCGGCATGGTTCCCTCCTGTTGGGGCAGAGATTACCCTAAGGAAAGCAATAGGGAATTGCCCCAAATTGCAGATCATGTATTCATTTTTGAATGGACAAAGCCCTTACACATGCCGACTGGTCCCTGATCCAAAGCTTTCTTGCGGTGGCCGAAACCGGGTCTCTTTCTGCCGCAGCCCGACAGTTGGACCGCAGCCAGCCCACCTTGGGACGGCAGATTCAGACGCTGGAAGCCGAGCTGGAGGTTTCTCTTTTTGAACGACACGCAAGAGGGCTGAAGCTAAGCGATGTGGGCCATCAATTGCTGCCCATGGCCCAACAGATGCACACGGCCATGAACGCTTTTAGCATGACAGCAGCCGGTCAGTCGCAACAACTGGAAGGATCAGTGCGCATTACCGCGTCGGTCTTTGCATCGAACCACATCCTGCCGCCGATTTTGGCACATATCCGGCAACAGGAACCTGCGATTCAGTTGGAACTGGTTGCCACCGATGCCACCGAAAACCTGCTGTTCCGAGAAGCCGATATTGCCGTGCGCATGTACCGCCCCGAACAGATGGACATTCTGACCCGGCATTTGGGTGAGATCTCGTTATGTTTTTGCGCCGCTAAAAGCTATTTGGATCGCGCAGGTCGCCCGACCTCACCAGAAGAGGTGTTCCAACACGACCTTGTGGGATTTGACACGGATGACCGCATCATTGCTTCGATGCAGGAAAGGGGCTGGAACGTTGGGCGCGATGCCTTTGCCACACGATGCGACCACCAGACCGTGTATTGGGAACTGATCAGAGCAGGCTGCGGACTGGGATTCAGTCAGATTCAGGTGGCCGAGGCCGATCCGCTGGTCGAAATTCTGGATATTGGGGTCGAGATCAAGAAAATGCCGGTGTGGCTGGCCGCGCCGCAAGCCATGCGCCAGACCCCGCGCATTCGCAGGGTCTGGGACCTTTTGGCCGAAGGGCTCAAGGCTAGTCTTTGACGGTCAAAGCGGCCCTGTATAAGTCCCGCGCGCAGGGTAATTGTTGCCAAGGGTAAACTTCAGACCACCCGCAATATCCGACATCGACGGGCGCCCAAATGGCGTGGTTTGCTGCCACGCGTAATAGAGCGTCTGATCGGGTGCGATATAGAAATGACCGGGCTCTGCGAAAAAATCGGGTTCTGCACTGCCTTCGCGCTTGGTTGAGATGTTCAGCCCCCAATCCTCGCGGGCGGCAGCCAGCGGCAGGCTGTGACCCACGCGCAGTCGTTTTGCCCCGGCTTTCTCGGCTGTTTCGGCGGCACGTTCGGCGGTATCGGTTGTGATCATGATGACCTCGACGCCCAGCGCCGCAAAATCGTCCAGCGCCGCCTCGACCTCGGTCATCTGCTTGATGCAGATCGGGCAATGAAGTCCGCGATATTGAATCACCAGAGTCCCGTTTTCGCCCTTGTCTGCCTCAAGATCGAAGCTGCCATGCGCCACGGTTTCGATTTTCAGCGCAGGAACCGGATTTCCAGGTGTCAGCATGTGTTTTCCTCGTGTTTTGACGGGTTCGTCTCATTGACCCGATGCACCGCAGACGCTAGGGCCTGTGCAACAAAACGCAAGGAGACCCTTCATGTCCAACCCCTCGCTCCTCATCCTGCCCGGAGACGGAATTGGCCCGGAAGTTATGGCCGAAGTGCGCAGAATCATCGATTGGTTCGGCACCAATCGCGGTCTTCAATTTGACGTGAGCGAGGATCTGGTAGGCGGTGCCGCCTATGACGCCCACGGCAAGCCGCTGTCTGATGAGACGATGGCCAAAGCGCAAGAGGTGGACGCGGTTCTGCTGGGTGCTGTTGGCGGCCCGAAATACGACGATCTGGATTTCAGCCTCAAGCCCGAGCGCGGTCTGCTGCGCCTGCGCAAGGAAATGGACCTGTATTCCAACCTGCGCCCGGCCCAGTGCTTTGACGCGCTGGCCGATTTCTCGTCGCTGAAAAAAGACATCGTTGCCGGTCTGGATATCATGATCGTGCGCGAGCTGACCTCGGGCGTCTATTTCGGCGAACCGCGCGGCATCTTCGAAGAAGGCAATGAACGCGTCGGCATCAACACCCAGCGTTACACCGAATCCGAGATTGAACGCGCCGCACGCTCGGCCTTTGAACTGGCGATGCGCCGGAACAAAAAGCTGTGCTCGATGGAAAAAGCCAACGTCATGGAATCCGGCATCCTGTGGCGTGAAGTCGTGAATCGTGTCGCCGCCGACTACCCCGAGGTTGAGCTGAGCCATATGTATGCCGACAACGGCGCCATGCAGTTGGTGCGCGCGCCGAAGCAGTTCGACGTGATCCTGACCGACAACCTGTTCGGTGACATCCTGTCCGACTGTGCCGCGATGCTGACGGGCTCTCTGGGCATGTTGCCTTCAGCTTCGCTGGGCGCGCCTATGGCCAATGGCCGCCCCAAGGCGATGTACGAACCGGTCCACGGCTCGGCCCCTGATATCGCGGGTCAGGGCAAAGCAAACCCGATCGCCTGTATCCTCAGCTTTGCCATGGCGCTGCGCTATAGCTTCGATCAGGGCGAAGAGGCAGACCGCCTTGAAGCCGCGATCGAGAAAGTTCTGGCTGAAGGCGTCCGCACCGGCGACCTGCTGGCGGATGAAGGCGTCACACCGGTGTCCACCACCGAAATGGGTGATGCGATCCTGGCAGCTTTGGATGCCAGCGTCTAAACCACGCAAGAAACGAACGACAAAAGGCGGTACCCAGTGCACCGCCTTTTTTGTTAGTTGCCGCCGAATATATTTCTCAGCAGGTTATTGATGTCTTCCGCAAAACCGCCCTGCCTACGACGGGGCTGTGGCTGCGCAACTTGCACCGGCGGTTCAGGTGCCATCATCGGCAGGGGCGTAGGCGTCATCCCTTCGGTGACGCGCAGCATGGTCTCTTTCCAGATTTCAGCAGGCAGCCCGCCCCCGGTTACGCCAGACAGCGGCGTGTTGTCGTCATACCCCATCCAGACGCCGGTCACATAATCAGCCGTAAAGCCGATGAACCACGCATCCCGCGCGGCCTGAGTTGTCCCGGTTTTGCCTGCCACCTGCCAACCCGGCAGCTTGGCGCGTCCGCCGGTGCCTTCGGACACCACACGCTCCATCATCCAGGTCAGTTGCTTGGCGGCCGAGTCGTTGATCACCCGTTCACCAATACCTGTCGTCGTGACCATGACGGGAGTTTCATCCCCCAGCAGCTTCAGCTCGGTTAAGCCATAAGGCTCCACTGCCGATCCACCGTTCAGGATTCCTGCGTAAGCTCCGGTCATCTCGATCAGCGTGCTTTCCGACGCGCCCAGCGCCAAGGCCGGACCCTGCGCCAGATCGCTGGCAATACCAAAGCCGCTTGCGACAGTGCGGACGTTATCCAAACCCGAAATCTCCGCCACTTTCACAGCCGGAATGTTCAAAGAGTTCATCAACGCATCTGCCAACGTCACCTGCCCATAGAACTTGTTGGTGTAGTTTTTGGGGCACCATTGACCTGAACCGGGAATGTTCACGCAGTAAGGCTCATCCATCACCGTATCCAGCGGCGAATACCCAAGTTCCAGCGCGGTGGCGTAAACGAACGGCTTGAAGGACGACCCTGTCTGACGCAACGCCTGCGTCGCCCGGTTAAACGCACCAGACACCCTTGTCTTGCGCCCACCAACCATGCCGCGCACTGCACCGTCCGCAGACATCACGACAATCGCGGCCTGCGCCTCGGACCCTTCGCGCACCTTTTCCTGAAAGATGAACTTCAGCGCTTCTTCGGCAGAGGTTTGGATGCGCTGATCCAGAGTGGTACGGATCACCACATCCTCGGTGGTGTTGCGCGTAAAGAACTCGGGCCCACTTGCCATGACCCAATCCGCGAAATATCCGCCTGCGCGCGCAGCGGCAGCTTCTGAAAGCTCGGCCGGTCTGGTGCGTGCTTCGCTGGCTTGTGCCGCGGTCAAATAGCCCTGGTCCTCCATCAAACCAATCACAAGCCGTGCCCGGTCCTGAGAACGTTGCAGGTTATTCGTTGGCGCATACCGCGTGGGTGCCACCAGCAGACCGGCCAGCATCGCAGCCTCAGCTGGGGAAACTTCTGCGGCAGACTTTCCAAAGTATCGCTGGCTGGCCGCTTCAAACCCGCGCGCGCCTGCACCCAAGAAGGCCCGGTTCAGGTAGATCGTCAGAACCTCGTTCTTGGAGTATTTGACCTCCATCGCCATTGCATAAACGGCTTCCTTGGCCTTGCGCCAAAGCGAGCCCTGGCGGCAATCGGCCTCGTAAGTGGCTTCAGAGTCCCATTCAGACGGATCATACGGCTCTCCCAGACACAGCAGTTTGGCTGTCTGTTGGGTGATGGTTGACCCGCCATGGCCAGACAAAGGCCCGCGTCCTTCGCTCAGGTTGATGCGCACGGCACTTGCAACGCCGCGCGGGCTGACACCGAAATGACGGTAGAATCGCTTGTCCTCGGTCGCGATCACGGCGTTCTTCAGATGGGGCGACACCGTATCCGCCGTGATCACCCCGCCAAACTGATCCCCGCGCCAGGCAAAAACCTTGCCATCGCGATCCAACAAGGTCACTGACCCGCGCGCGCGCCCGTCCAGTAAGGCATCTACATTGGGCAGAGTTGTATACACGATGCCGACCGCCAATGCGATCAGGGCGGCGACAATTGCCCCCACGCGCCACGTCAAACCCCAGATCAACCTCCAGATCCAGCGGAAGAGTCGACGGAAAATACCGCCTCCGTTTCCGCCGGTGCGTTTGCGCTTTGTCTTGCGCGTGGTTTTGCGGGCGGTCGTCTTGCGTGCGGTCGATTTCTTGCCCGCCGGGCGCTTGGAGGCCGACGGTTTACGCCCTTTGGAGGGGTATCTTTTGTCCGCAACCAATCGCGGCTTTCGGCGCTTGGACTCAGTCATGCTCAAACTCTGCCCGTTATACTTTTGCGCCACCATACCCCGGAGACCCGTCTATGTAGAGGTCCGAATTTCCGTAATTTCCCCTCATCAATCTGCTCATTTTTTAGCCACTTCGTACTTTTTGTGCAAAAAATGTGCAACAATACGCCATTTTGGTATGCAATTACGACCCGTAACCGTTTCTTACGACGTTCTGTCACGCTCTTTTTCTGCAGGTGCAAACAAACCGGTCCCACCGGACAATCAGAGGGGAAAGACGTGAAACTGATCATTGCGACAATCAAGCCGTTCAAGCTGGAGGAGGTGCGCGAAGCACTGACCGAAGCTGGCGTGCGCGGCATGATGGTGACCGAAATCAAGGGCTTCGGCTCGCAGTCCGGTCACACCGAAATCTACCGTGGGGCCGAATATGCGGTGAACTTCGTGCCCAAGATCAAGCTCGAGATCGTGGTGCCCGCCACAATGGCCGACCAGATCGTCGAGACCATCACCAAAACCGCCAAAACCGGGAAAATCGGTGACGGCAAGATTTTCGTCCTCGATGTCGAGCAGGCTCTGCGCGTGCGAACCGGGGAAACCAACGAGGAAGCGCTGTAAGCGCGGCCACTCACACTCATTCGAGGAAGTAAAATGAACCTGATGAAATCTCTCATCCCTGCCGCTGCACTTGTCGTGCTGCCGCAGATGGGTCTGGCGCAAGAGGCCGCTGAAGGCGAGGCTGCGCTGCACACCCAGTATATCTTCACCACCTTGCTGTTCCTGATGGCGGGCTTTCTGGTTTTCTTCATGGCTGCAGGCTTTGCCATGCTGGAAGGCGGTCTGGTGCGGTCCAAGAACGTCGCCATGCAGATGATCAAGAACATTGCGCTCTTTTCCATTGCCGCGATCATGTACTGGCTGGTTGGCTTCAACACGATGTATCCGGGCGACTTCAATGGTTTCCTTGCCATTGGTGGTCCGACCGTGCTTGATCCAGTCGGCGTTGACCCTGCCGAGGCTGCTTTGGACTACGCCTCGATCGGGTCGGACTTCTTCTTCCAGTTGGTCTTTGTGGCGGCAACCGCGTCGATCGTGTCGGGTGCCGTAGCGGAGCGTATCAAGCTTTGGCCCTTCCTGATCTTCGTCGTCGTGCTGACCGGTATCCTGTACCCGATCTCGGGGTCTTGGAAATGGGGCGGCGGCTGGCTGGACGCCATGGGCTTTTCCGACTTCGCCGGTTCGACCGTTGTACACTCGGTCGGTGGCTGGGCCGCTCTGGCTGGCTGTCTGATCCTTGGCCCGCGGATTGGCAAGTACAAGGACGGCAAGGTTCACCCGATGCCCGGTTCAAATCTGGCGCTGGCGACCTTGGGTACCTTCATCCTGTGGCTGGGGTGGTTCGGTTTCAACGGCGGCTCGCAGCTGGCGATGGGCACCGTGGGTGACGTAACCGACGTATCGCGCATCTTCGCCAACACCAACATGGCCGCCGCATCCGGTGCTGTCGCAGCCCTGATCATGACACAGGTCCTGTACAAAAAGCCTGACCTGACCATGGTGCTGAACGGCGCGCTGGCCGGTCTGGTGTCAATCACCGCTGAACCTCTGGCCCCGACCCTGTTCGGCGCGCTTTGGATCGGTGCTGTGGGCGGTATCATCGTGGTCTTCGCGGTTCCGATGCTGGACAAGTTCAAGATCGACGATGTGGTCGGTGCCATCCCGGTCCACCTGTTCGCAGGCATCTGGGGCACCATCGCCGTCATCTTCTACGGTGAAGCCAGCCTGATAACCCAGTTGACCGGTGTAGTGGCCTACGGTGTCTTCACCTTCGTGGCCGCTTTGATCCTTTGGACGATCCTGAAAGCCACCCTTGGCATTCGCGTCAGCGAAGAAGACGAGATCAACGGCCTCGATATGGCAGAGCTGGGCATGGAAGCCTACCCCGAATTCTCGAAGGGCTAAAGCCTGAGATATTAGAGCCTAAGCCGGGCGTTCGCGCCCGGCTTTTTTTATAAAACCGCCATCTGATCTTCGAGCAATTTTCCCCAAGTGAAAATTTCAAAGCTACGATATTGCGGCACATAAAAAGGGTCTTTTTCGATCAAACCGACGACATCCGCTCTGCTGTCGGCCTCAACAACCCAAAGCGCGCCGCAAAAGTCTTCATCTGTATCAGGCTTCAAGCCGCCGCCGATCAACAACTCGGGATGGGCCTTGGCATATGCGACATGCGCATCGCGAAGGTCGCGCCGTGCGCGAACTTGAAGCATGTCCTCTGTGTCTTTGAAGATAACAGCCCAGCGCATTCCTAACCTCGTATTCAGTACCTCTATGAGGTTAGGGGCGGTTGTTTGTTGGCGATAGGGCCAGTCGGACCGAATGCCATATTCCAGAAAAAAGCCGCGCTGGTTGGCGCGGCTTCTGTTATTTGATGGTGACCCGGTCAGACACCCACGGCGATAATCGCCTGTGCCAGAATCGGCACCGTCGCCGCATTCAGACCTGCGATGTTCAGGCGGCTGTCACCAACCATGTAAATGCCGTGATCTACGCGCAGTTTCTCGACCAGTTCCGGTGCCGCACCCAGGCGTGAGAACATACCCCTGTGCTGGGCAATGAAACCGAAACGGTCCGAACCGCTCAGACGCTGCAACTCGTCGGCCATTTGCTGGCGCAGTCCCAGCATGGACAGGCGGACTTCTTCCAGCTCTGCTGCCCAATCCGCGCGCAGGGCCTCATCCATCAGGATGGTTGTCACGACGCGCGCGCCATGATCCGGCGGGAAGGAATAGTTCTGGCGGTTCAGAAACGCCAGTGTTCCCTGATTTAAAGCGGTTTGTCCGGCGTCCGCGCTGATCGCCATCAACAAACCAGTACGCTCTCGGTAGACACCGAAATTCTTCGAGCAAGACGCGGCAATCAGGCATTCCTTGACCGATGAGGCAACCAGGCGTGCCGCCTGTGCGTCTTCTTCCAAACCGTCACCAAATCCCTGGTAGGCGATGTCGATCATCGCCACGAGGCCAAGCTCGTTGATCAGGTTCACGACCTCTTGCCATTGCACCATGTTCAGGTTGGCACCGGTCGGGTTGTGACAGCAGCCATGCAACAGAACTACGTCACCTGCTTTGGCGGTTTTCAGGTCGGCCATCATCCCGTCGAAATCAACGCCGCGGGTTTCGCCATCGAAATACCGGTACTGAACGGTCTCTATCCCCAGATAGTTCAAGATCGACAGGTGGTTCGGCCAGGTCGGGTTCGAAACAAACACACGCGCCGAAGGGTTCGCCATGCGGATCATCTCGAACGCCTGTCGGCAAGCGCCCGTGCCGCCGGGTGTCGCCACAGCGGCAATGTTGGCACGCGGAACCGATGTGCCCAGAACCAAGCCGATCATCGCGTCTGCAAAAGCCGGATCACCCGCCAGACCGGTGTAAGCTTTGGTTTCCTGCTCTTCCAAAATGCGTCGCTCGGCAGCTTTGACTGCACGCATCACTGGAGTCACGCCATCGGCGTTCTTGTAGACGCCCACACCCAAGTCGATCTTCTGATCGCGCGGGTCTTCGCGGTACATCTGCATCAAGGCCAGAATCTTGTCGGCAGGCTGCGGCTTGAGGTTCTCGAACATCAGTTCTCTCCGGTTGCGACGGGCAGGGTTGGGAAGGCACCCCATTCAGCCCAGGAGCCGTCATAAAGCGAGTGGTCTTTCTTGCCCATGCGTTCAAGCGCAAGGCTCAGAATCGCGGCAGTGACGCCCGACCCGCATGAGGTGATTGCAGGTTTGGACAGATCAACGCCAGCGGCCTGGAAAATGGCACGACAGTCCTCGGGCGATTTCATTGTGCCATCTGCATTGAGCAACTGGCCGAACGGGACGTTGCGGGACCCGGGGATATGGCCCGAACGCAATCCTTCGCGCGGCTCGGCTTCCGCGCCGGTAAACCGACCGGCAGAGCGGGCATCGATGATCTCATGATCAGCCAACTTGGCTGCAGCGGAAACTTGCGTGACGTCCCGGACAAGTTGGTTTTGAACGCGCACAGTCATGTGACGATCACGGATGACCGGCGGCAGATCCTCGATCTCGCGATCTTCGGCTTGCCACTTGGGCAAACCGCCATCCAGAACCGCGATGTTTTCCTGGCCCATCAGACGGAACAACCACCAGACACGTGCCGCTGACATCAGCCCAGCGCCGTCATAGACGACAACCTGATGACCATCGCCCACGCCCATCGCCCGAAGGCGTGACATGAATTTCTCGACCGGAGGAGCCATATGCGGCAGTTCCGATCGGTGATCCGAGATTTCGTCAATATCGAAGAACCGCGCCCCGGGGATGTGGCCGGCATCATATTCGGCTTTGGCGTCGCGGTTCTGCGCGGGCAGATACCAAGACCCATCCAGAATCCGCAGATCCGGGTCTTTCATATGCGCGGCCAGCCATTCAGTCGAAACGAGGGTTTTTGGATCGTCCTGCATCAAAGCCTCCCCTAAGCGAGCTTGGATTTTCCCTATACCCCGCGTCTTTTAGGTTCAAGTGTGGATAGCGCTAGCGCCTGATACCCACTTGATTTATCGCGCCCCGCGCGGGCGAAAGTGCTGAATGATGCCGATGATACTGATCAAAATCCAGAACCCTTCGATCAGCATTGAAGCCAAGTTGAAATTCTCAAGCAAGGAATAGACGATCAGCACCGACCCCAGCAGGTTGACGACAGGAAAGGCCAGGTCGTCAGAGTTCATCATCCGCATTTGTGTCGCGAAATAGGCCGCAACCACAATAAGGGCTCCGAACGAGCCGATGGCGTCAACGATGGTGAGGCTGTCGAAAAATGCGGTCATGACTCTGCCTTGGTCGTCTGTGAATATTCGGTGTGTTGGGCGTAGTGATGCATGTTCAGAAACGCTGCCCCCTGCGGACCTGCGCGATAGCCATGCGGCAAATCAGCAGCAAATCGCACGCCCTGGCCTGCTTGCAAGGGTACCCAGTCCCCGTTGCGCAGAATGTCGAGAGAACCTTCAAGAACAAAGACTTCTTCTGTTACACCCGTTGCGTGCGCTGGTGACTCGTGACTTTGGTTCGGGGTCAGACTGACGTGAAACGTCTCGGCCCTCAGAACGGGATCGAAAGGGAAGACGATCTTGACTTCGATACTGCCGGGAAAGGTGACAGTCTGAAAGACTGAGGGGTCGCCATTGGCCGTGTCGATCAACGCACTCAGCGGCACCTGAAAGCCTTTGGCGATCTTCCACAGTGTTGCAATTGTCGGGCTGGATTCACCACGCTCGATCTGACCCAGCATGGCCTTGCTGACGCCCGTCAACTCAGCCGCTTTCGACAGGCTCAGACCCGAAGCCGACCGCACATCTCGCAACCTAAGCGTAATGTCATCAGCATCCATTTTAGCGCTCCGCGAATCCTCTTGTACGTTATAACGCACATATGCTACGTGCGCTATAACGTACGACCCCAAAGACATGCAACCCGAGGAAATAGGGAAAACAGCACATGCCATTGTACCGATCCAGAACCTCTACCCATGGCCGCAACATGGCCGGTGCCCGCGGATTGTGGCGCGCCACAGGCATGGGCGATGATGATTTCGGCAAGCCGATCATCGCCATCGTCAATTCGTTCACCCAGTTTGTGCCCGGCCACGTGCACCTGAAAGATCTGGGTCAGATGGTGGCGCGTGAAGTCGAGGCCGCAGGTGGCGTTGCAAAAGAGTTCAATACCATCGCGGTGGATGACGGCATTGCCATGGGCCATGACGGGATGCTCTATTCGCTTCCCTCGCGTGAAGTGATCGCGGATTCTGTGGAATACATGGTCAATGCGCATTGCGCTGACGCCATGGTCTGCATTTCGAACTGTGACAAGATCACGCCAGGCATGCTAATGGCTGCCATGCGCCTGAACATTCCTGCGATCTTTGTGTCAGGTGGGCCAATGGAGGCGGGCAAGATCGACATCGCCGATCTGGACGCGAAGAAAATCGACCTTGTGGACGCCATGGTCGCCGCAGCGGATGACAAATTCACCGACGAGCAGGTTCAGCACATCGAAGAAAACGCCTGCCCGACCTGCGGATCATGCTCGGGGATGTTCACGGCCAACTCGATGAACTGTCTGGCCGAAGCGCTGGGTCTGGCCTTGCCGGGCAACGGTTCGACACTGGCAACACATGCCGACCGCAAAGAGCTGTTCCTGGAAGCGGGTCGCCGTATCGTTGAGATCACCAAGCGACATTACGATCTGGACGAAAAAGGCTTCCTGCCGCGTGAGATCGCAACTTTTGACGCGTTTGAGAACGCCATGAGCCTCGACATCGCCATGGGTGGGTCGACCAATACCGTTCTGCACCTGCTGGCCATCGCACATGAGGGCGAGGTCGATTTCACCATGACCGACATGGATCGCCTCAGCCGTAGGGTGCCGTGCTTGTGCAAAGTCGCGCCCAACACTGAGAACGTGCATATGGAAGATGTTCACCGCGCTGGCGGAATCTTCTCGATCCTCGGCGAACTCAGCCGAGCGGGCCTGCTGCACGAAGACTGCAGCACGGTGCACTCGGCCACGATGGGCGAGGCGATTGCCAACTGGGACATCAAGGTCGCCAACAACCCCAGGGCGCAAGAGCTGTTCAGGGCCGCTCCTGGCGGTGTGCGCACAACGCAGGCGTTCAGCCAGTCGAACCGGTTCAAAGAATTGGATACCGACCGCGAAGGCGGCGTGATCCGCGCGAAAGAGCACGCTTTCAGCCAGGATGGCGGCCTTGCGGTTCTGTTCGGAAACATCGCCCGCGACGGCTGTATCGTGAAAACAGCTGGTGTGGATGAAAACATCCTGAAATTCACCGGTTCTGCTTACGTTTGCGAAAGTCAGGATCAGGCCGTCAGTGACATCCTGACCGGCAAGGTGAAAGAGGGTGACGTGGTTGTCATCCGCTATGAAGGCCCGCGCGGCGGGCCCGGCATGCAGGAAATGCTCTACCCCACCTCCTATCTGAAATCCAAAGGGCTGGGCAAAGCCTGCGCCTTGCTGACCGATGGCCGCTTCTCGGGCGGCACGTCCGGATTGTCGATTGGCCACGTCTCGCCCGAGGCAGCCGAGGGTGGTGAAATTGGACTGGTCAAGAACGGCGATAAAATTGAGATTGATATCCCCAACCGCTCGATCCACCTGGCTGTGTCCGATGAAGAGCTAGCAGAGCGCCGCCAGGAGCAAGACGCCAAGGGGTGGGAACCTGCCGCGCCGCGCAAACGCAAGGTCTCTACTGCGTTGAAAGCTTATGCCAAGCTGACCACCAGCGCGGCAAAAGGAGCTGTACGCCAGCTTTGATCTGGTAACGGCCAGCCTTTTCAGCTGGCCGTTAATCGACCCTTTCTAGGCTAATACTTGGAAGTATTTGGCAGGAAACAGTGAGGATAGGCGGAGGCCCTGCCCTCAATCGCCCAGTTTGGCGTGAATTTCATCCAGATCGATTTCGCCGATCGGCATCTTGTTGGCCGGGTTTTCGAAATCGTATTTGAACAGCTCAAAATCCTGTTTGTAGATTTCATAGACCAGATGCATCGACAGATCGTCGAAGTAATCCTCGACCGGATGCGCGCGTTTGGGGCCGTGGCCTTCGGATTCGTTGAACCGCGGAATATCGGCCAATGCGACTGGGTGCTTCAATTCGACATGATCCAGAACACCCTGCATTCCGTCGTTGAAGGCCTCGGTCCAGAAAATCTGGTCGTAACGCCCGCCATTCACAATGAAGGTCGATACATGACCTGACATGGCTGACCAGTGAATGTCCGGGTCCATCGGACGCCGCCAGCGGATCGTATCACGGGCAAACAGCAGGAACCGGCGGAAGCTGGCAATCTGATCGAATTCGCCCTTTCCGTCATCGCCACCCACTTCGATCCCGTAGTTGTAGATCAGCGTCGGCACCAGATTGCCCCGGTATCGCTTGCCGTTTCGCTGGATGCCGCAGATCTTGTCAAAGAACGAGCTAAGTATGCGGGTGTAAGGGTTGCGCACACAGGTGAAAGAGTACGAGGCGTGGCTGCGCACATTATTGGTAATCAGGCCCTGACTCTGGTCAAAAGCCCATTTGTGCATTCCGTCCTTTGCATCGTGGATGTCGCCATCAAAAAACTGACCGTGATCCGAGTAATACATGATCTGGCCAATGGTCGAGCACGCACATTTGGGCACCACACGGTACACCATGCTTTCACTCTCGGTCATCCAGGTACCGGGAAACCCCATCTGCTGTGCCTCCTTCGCTGGTCAGAACTCGATCCGATACGCCAGCGTTTGGTCTTAAAGAACCAAAATTATTCTGTTTATTCAATCGCGCATCCTCAGTATCACGGTTGAAACCGGGCAGAAATGGAAATTACCTGATACCAATGGCAAAGATTGCCTACATATTGCTGTGCCATAAGGACCCCGAGGCGATCATCGCACAGGCCGAACAGCTAACTGCAGCGGGCGATTGCATGGCGATCCACTTCGATGCGCGTGCAAGCTCTGACGCCTATGACCGGATCCGAACCGCGCTGCGCGAAAATCCCAACGTGGCCTTTGCCGCCAAGCGCATCAAATGCGGCTGGGGAGAATGGTCGCTGGTGCACGCCACGCTGAACGCCGTGAAGGCCGCGGTCGAGGCATTTCCGCGCGCCACGCATTTCTACATACTTTCTGGCGATTGCATGGCCATAAAAACTGCCGAATACACCCACCGTTTTCTGGACGATCGCGATAAGGATTTCATCGAAAGCCACGATTTCTTTGAAAGCAACTGGATCAAGACCGGCATGAAAGAAGACCGGCTGATCTATCGCCATCATTTCAACGAACGCACTCAGCCCAAACTGTTTTACACCGCCTATGAGATGCAGAAGCGGTTTGGTCTGACGCGGGAAATTCCCGAAGATCTGCAAATCATGATCGGCAGCCAGTGGTGGTGCTTGCGCCGCCGCACGGTTGAGATGATCCTGGACTTCTTGCGCCAGCGACGAGATGTGATCCGGTTTTTCTCAACCACATGGATCCCGGACGAGACCTTCTTTCAGACGCTGGTACGCCACCTGATTCCGAAGGGTGAGATCGAAAACCGCACACCGACTTTCCTTATGTTTTCTGACTATGGAATGCCGGTCACATTCTACAACGACCACTATGACATGCTTTTGGGGCAGGATTACCTGTTTGCTCGTAAGATCAGCCCCGAAGCGCACGAGCTTAAAGATCGCCTGGGGTCGCTTTATGCCAGCGAGGGCATTGATTTTCCGGTCTCGAATGAAGGGCCTAACCTTTACGCATTTCTGACCGGACGCGGGCGGATCGGTCGCCGCTTTGGGCAACGCTTCTGGGAATCCGGTCGGGCCTTGGGCCCTGAACGCGAGCTTTTCGTGATCGTGTGCAAGAAATGGCATGTTGCCAAACGGCTGGTCAGTCAGATCGCGTCTGAGACGGATATCCCCTGTGTTGAGTACCTGTTTAACGAAGAGGACACCTACCTGCCCGACTTGGGTGGGATAGAAGCGAGCCTTACCAAGCGGTCACGCCATAGGCGGGCGGTTGTACGCATGCTGTTTGACAGTTTCCGGTCGGATCAATTGGTTCTGTGCCTCGACCCAGCCAATTTGGATGTGCTTGAAGATTTCTGCGGGGATCAGGCCAAAACCCATGTGCTTGAAGTCGAATGCGAGTATTCCGACGACTATCTTATCGGACATGCCCGCCGCGTCGGGCTGGCGGGTGAAAACAGCCCGAGGGAAAACGTAGCGCGCCTAGTGCCGACGCTGCGAAACGATCTGAGTTATGAATCGCAACAGATCCGAGCGGCGCGGATTGAGAATTGTTTGCGTCTGCGGGAAACGGCCGACCGCAGTGAAAACGAAGCCGTCATCTCAAGGTTCCTTGGCGTGAATCAGGAAAAGGCCAGCGCCGTGATGCGCCTAGATTACCTCTTCCTCGATTAGGCAGAAACTCTGCGCGACAAACGAAAAATGGCTCTGGCAGGGTACGCGCCGTGCACTGATTCAGACCGCAGCCGACCCAAGCATCAACGCCATTGAAATCAAACTCATAGTATTCGTGATTTTTGTCTAAAAATCGGATATTGTTCGGCCAATTGGGCCGATTTGTTCATACTTTTTAAATCAACAGATCAGCCTCGATCAGAGAAAAAGCTCCGACCCGGGTGGTCTTTGTTGCGCGAAGATAAGTTCCCACCCGAACAACAAACAAACATTCTGCTGGTCGAAATTCAAAATTTGAAACGCAGCTCCGGGGGGACATAGTTTTGACCACAGACCAAATTGCCAATGCCAGATCATACATCCCAAATGACGCAGACTGGAGCCAGATTTACAAAGTGCTGCCCGGCGAGGCCGAAGTGGCCGAGCCTGCTGTTATCAACCCTCATTTCGAGTGTATCGAGGTAACCGGAAACACGGTCCTGCCCGCGAACGGCATGTATGTTGTGTTGCGTGGTGTCGTTCAATTGCGGCAAAACGGCCACCCTCTGGCCAGCGCAGATGTGGGTGATTATTTCTACGAAGAACATCTTCAGATCTCGGATATCCCTGTCAGCCTCGAAGCGCTTGCGCTGGACGGAACCCGGTTGGCATACCTGTCCAGCGAGAGCTGGCGGAATATACCCAAAGACATCAGAAAACGCTGTTTCGCTACAATGTTCGGCGACCTTGTCAGTGTACAGTTGGAGAATTTCCAGCAGCCGATCAATTGTTGCAGCGTGACGGCTGCCGCGCTCAGCATGTCGGCTCTGGGTTTCAGCTGCGAGGTGAATGACATATTCCGCGAATGCGCGCTGCCGTCATCCTTTGTGGTGAATGACGGCATCTCGTTGGGTGAACTGTTTGACGTCGCCTGCACCTATATTCATTCGCAAGGGCTTAGGGACCGGGTTCAGGTTCAGGCCTATTTCATGGACGAAGACACAACAAGCGTGCCGCTGCTGCTTGAGGCAATCGACGAGTCCAATCAGTTGGGCGGAGAAAACGATATTCTGGTGGCGAATTTTCAAGTCGGCGTCGCCCATGGCAAAGAAAACATGCCGGGCGGACATTTTGCCGTCATTGCCAAGTGCAACCCAAGCACCGGGCTGATCCACATGATGGATGTGCATCCAGAAAAATACGGCAAGCTTTGGGTCACTACGATCGAACGGCTGTGGAAGGCCATGTCGGACCGTGACGGAACCTCGATGCGGTCTCGTGGCATACTGCGGTTCTCGGCGCGTGCCGCGGTCAAAACCCATCTGAAAACGTTCAAACAGCGGTGCAACTATGTCGACAGTACGCTCTATTTGGCAAAAGACCCAAAGAAGCGCCGCAACCTGTTCCGTCGGGCCACACCCAATATGAACTCACTCGGTGTGTTGGCGGAAAGTTTGGCCATTCACGGCGACAACCGCGTGGACGAGGATGAGCTTTTGCGGGCCACCGAGGCGTCGTTCACAGAAGCTGTCAGCCGGGTCGCCACCGCCAAAGACATGCACGAGATGGCGGAAAAATACCTCAGCCAGTCTGAAAACGTGCATTTGGGCAGTACGTTCCAAAGCTTTGCAACCCGCAAGGACAGATCGATCCAAACCCCGCAGGATTGGTTCAAGGAACAGCTAAAGAGCCTGAATACGAACAAAGATCGTCACCTGATGATCAATATCGACTTCAACCGCGTCACCGGGATTGAAGCAATCCGCCCACCGGAAAACGTCTATCGGGAAACTGCCCTGCTGGAAGAGTTCTGGTGTCTTTGCATCGCCTATGACGAAGACACAGATGTTGTCACCATTGTCGACATGAGCCCCGCGACCTCTCAGGTCTGGCAAGCGCCACGCGGCAATATTTTCCGCGGGTTGCGCGATCTGGAAGACCCCGCATTGGTGATGATCGAAGAAATCGACCCGCCCGAGGACCCGAGCGATGTTGTCAGTATTCTCAAGCACAACACGATGGTTCTGTTTTATGAGGATGAAGACCCCTGGTCCTATATGCTGCGTAGCATTCTGTCGAATATCGGCGCGACAACCGTCAAGCAGATCGACGTAGGCGGACGCGATCCCAATATGATCAGGATGCGGCGGCAATTGGTAACGCTTGGTGAACGACCGGACGTGCCGTATTTGTTTTTCCAGGGCGAATGCATCAGTAAAAGCGAAGAGCTGGAAGACATCGTGGACATGATCCGGGCCGGTGAATTGCAGGCCAGGATGCGCCAGGAAGGGCTGCCTGTTTCCGAACTGAACGAAACCCCAAGCCTGGAAAAGAACCCGTTCGGCTATCCCAAAGGGGTGATGAATCAGGTCAACGCGGGCAAGCGCAACGTATTGTTGTGTGCTTGCGGCTCGTCTGCAGCAGACAAAATCCCTGAACTTGTCGAGCGCATCGTCGATGCCGGGCACAATGTGAAACTTATCCCCTCAGTCTCAGCCGAAAAGTTCTTCCGCGATTTCGGGGCGGAGAGGATCGACGCCAAAATTACCCACAATGACTATTACCGCGACGATGATGAGTGGAATTTCCGCTATATGAAATTCGACATGCCAGTGCGGGCTTCGCATCTGGCGCTGTGCGACTGGGCCGATTGCGTCATCGTGGCTCCCATCACCTGCAACACGATGGGCAAGGTGGCCAACGGTATTGCTGACAACCTTCTGACCTCAGTCTTTGTGGCGTGGCAGTACCAGAAGAAACCGGTGATCCTTTGCCCCGCTTGCAATACGAATATGTGGAACAACATCACTACGCAGAACAATGTCGAAAAGCTGAAGACGCTGGGCGTTGATTTCATCGGGCCGCGCGAGGGTCGCCTGTCAAACGGGCGGATGGGTATCGGAATGATGGCAACTCCGGACCAGATCATGGAGGCTTTGGCCGACGCCTTCGAGGAGTTGGACGATCAAAAATACCGTGTTTGCAAATGGGCGCGCGAAGCTGCCGCCGCCGATGACATCAACGAATGGAAGCGGGTGTTCCGCGCCATCGACGAAGATATTGTCGGCATCAACATCGTGGACGAGGCCCATGGTGATTCATTGCTACATTATGCAGCCGGTGGTGAAGGTGAGTTGAACGAAAGCGGTCACAATCTGGGCAAGCCGGATTACGAGGCTGCGCAGAATCTGATCGACCGCGAGATCGACGTCAACATCGTCAATGACCACGGGTTTACGGCCTTGCACGTGGCGGTGATGAACAAAGCGCCCAGGATGGTGGAAATCCTGCTGGGGGCAAAGGGCATGGATGCAACATCATGCATCGAGTTTGTCCAGGGCATGACAATCGAACCCGAAATCCAAGCCATGCTGGACGCCTGGGCACGCGATCATGACGTGAAGATCGCTGAACCAGAACAGGGGCGCGACGAGAGCTTTGTGGCCGTGCAAGAGCCAACATATCTTTATTTCACCTACGGTTCGCTGAAACAGGGATTCCCGAACCACGCCGCGCACAGCAAAGTTCTAAACGACTTCGTGGGTCCGGCCCGCACCCGGCAACCCATGCCGCTGATCGTCCCGAACGAGCCATTCTGTGACAATCCGAACTGCGGATACCTGCACCGTATGGCCACGCTTGTGGATCAACAAGGTATGGGCAAACAGGTCAGTGGTGAGGTCTATCGCGTGACGGAATCCGGCTTGCACGAGCTGGATAAGCTGGAAGGTTACCACGGCCCAAACTCATCTGAAAACGTGTATATCCGCAAGAAGATCAATGTGGTTGTGAACGGCGTGATGAAGCCCGCATACGCCTATGTGATCGCAGACCCACAGAAATACCTGAAGAACTTGCGCGATGGTACTTCAGAGATGGTCAGCGATTACACGCTGGACATGGCGCAGGGCGAGCCAAAACCGGGGTTTGAACCTGTAGCTTAACCGTCTTGTGTGATGATCGGCGGCGATTCATGGCTTTCCTTCAGGCTAATGTTATAAGCCGTGATCGTCACCATGCACAGCAGCACAAATGGCCAGAAACTTGCCTTGGGAATAAGGTTGTCCCGGTAGTGGATGATCCGCAGCGACGGCACCGCCTCGGAGGCGAATAGATAGGTGTTGATCGAGACTGCCAGCAGCATGAAATACATCAGAAAAAAGAACGACTCCATGTAGATTACGGGCGAGCCGGCAAAGCCTTCGCGCAGCTGCACGTGCGCCAGCAGGATCACAAAGAACAGAACCGAACAGGTGCCGATCACGCTGGACGTGCTGAAATCATGCCTCTCGGCCAAGCCCTCGCGGCGGGTGACTGTCATGACCGCACCGAACAGCAACATCATCACAACGAGCAAAGGGACCATATGAACGATAAACGCATTGCCAAAATTGCGTTTGATGACGAAATTATAGTGCAACTCGGGCGCGTTAGTTTGATACGCATTCTGTCCGATGCCCAGCGTTGTATCCAAATTTGACAGCTTGTAGTCGAAATAAGTGTTTTCCCGTTCCCAGGTACCCATCACGATCTGATTGTCGATTCCAAAAATATCGTCCGGTCCGGTCGCTGGATATGCCTCGAAATCAGGAACCAAAGCGACGGCGTCGTGAAACGATGCCGGCCAGAACCGCACCCAGACCGTTTTGTGATCAAAGGGGTAGCTTGTGTAATCAAAGCTCTGGCGCAGGGTTTGTTCGAAATACCACCCAATCAGAACACCGTCAGGCTGCGGCAGTCGATACGCCTCGGCAATCAGGCCGCTTGCGGTGTCCACCGCCTCGGGCAGAAGAAATCCGACCTCGCCCTCTGCCGGGATAATCTTATCATGCTCGCCCGTCTTGTAGTGCTGCCAGATATAGCCCGTGACCTGAACATCACTGGCCCCCATAAAGTTGAATGACTTTATGAATATCCCTGTCCGCACGTAGTAGTCTGGAACAACATCCAGCTTACCCAGATATGAGTCTACGGCGGCCTGATCTGGCAACTGCGTCGGATCACCTTCGAAATGGTTCAGTTCGATCCATAGTTTCAGCAAAAGACCTGCCAACCCTAGGGTCAGCAGGCCAGAGATAAGCCAAACCTTCTTCTCGACGCTCATTCAGCCCCCTGCCTGTTCCGTCAGAAAATCAGCGCGCCCCAGCAGGGATTGAGTAATTCCCATCTCGGCAAACTCGGCTTGAAGGGTGGTAAATCTCTCATGTTCGCTTGGCACGATACCCTTTTGCCCGCATTCCGCCAGAAAGCGCGTCTGGCGGATGGACAAATTAACCAGTGGCAAAGGTTCCCCGGCCGTAAAGGCCGCCAGCCCATCCGCATAGTCATTTGCAGCTTGCCAATCACCTCGCGCCAACATGACTGCGCTGGCATCGGGGTAGAAGTGCAGATGGCTATGACCGACACATCCTTCCGCAATGATTTCGGCCCCCAAATTCAACAGGTGTATTTGCTCGTCCGGGTCAGTTTCGGCCATCGCCAGAGCCGACAAGGCCTTGGGCCCCACAAAATTCCGACCATGTTCCAATGCAATCTCAACCGCACGGCGGCCCGTTTCCAAAGCCTGATCCATTTGCCCGGCATAAACCTGGGTGCGGGCGAGATGTTCCAACGCCTGCGCCTCTAGCCGCTTAGCCCCCACACGCTCGGCGATCTCGGCCGAAACCCGGAATGCCTCAAGCGCCTGATCAAGATCGCCCAAAAAGGTATCGGCCACACCCAGGCAGGTCTGAGCCACACATTCGGGCACAAAAGCAAAATACTTCTGCGAAACTTCGATGGCTTCGTTTGCGTCTGCGCGCCCTTGTTCGACATCCCCCATGTAACTGCGCGCAACGCTCAGGTTGTGCAGATTGGCCGCCAGGTCCCGAACCAGACCCTTTTCGCGCGCCCGATCAACCGCCTGCGTGTAGAACCCAGTCGCTGTCCTCATTGTGGCCTTCATGAAGTTGGCATCACCAAACCCGCTGAGCGCCCCCACTTCAAGGCGCACGGAGTCCAGTTTGCGGGCCAAAGTAAGCGCTCGTTCATTGGCGCTCAACGCTTCCTTGTCTCGGCCCAAGGGGAAATACACGTTGCCGCGCACATAGTTGATCTGGGCCACGTCCCGTTCGGAGCCAGCACGCTCGGCCGCAGCTTCAGCCGTATCCAGCGCCTCAAGCGCGTCCTGATACAAGCTGGCCTGTCGCGCAGCCTGTGCAAGACCAATATGCGCCCGGCTGATTTGCTCATCTGTCTCTGCAAGTCGCGCTGCGTCTCGAAATTCCTGCAAGGCTTCGTTGGACAAACCCTGCAGCCGGTGCGTCTCACCCCGTGCACACAGCAGGTCAAACCGGACGCCTGCGGGCGACGGCAGTTCCAAAGCACGTTCGATCAACGGGCTGGCGTCGTCGAACCGGAACGCGTGGATCAGCTTGTCGGCAGCTTCAAGATAGGCTTGCGCCGCATTGTTGGCACCCGCCCGGTCCAGATGCTGCGCGCGCAGGGTTGCATCACGATCTTCGAACCATTTGGCCGCCTGGCGATGCAGGCGCGCGCGCTCGGATTTGACCAACGTAGCATATGATCCATCCCGGATCAGCGCGTGGGCAAACATCAGATCAGCCCCGGCCTCTCGGATCAGGGCCGAACGGATCAGATTGGTGGTGTCCAGATGCCCTTCCCCGAGAATGTAATTCAGAACCTCGGGTGAGAACCTCTGCCCCAGCACTGACGCCGCCTGAATGGCGGTGCGGCTGGCGCGGTCCAGCGCATCCAAACGCGACTGGACGATGCCTTGAATGCTTCCAGGCACGGTTTCCTGCTTGAGAATGTCAATGTTGCGCAGCAACTGTTCCAGAAAAAGCGGGTTGCCACCCGCACGTTTGACACAAGTTTCCAAAAGCTCGGGGTCGATGGCCGTAAACTCCTCGACCAATTGCCGTGCCTGATCTTCCCCCATCGGTGCCAATTCCAACTTGGAGACAAGCGCGCCATCCGTGGCTGTTTGCCAGTCTCGGTCGATCGGGTCTCCTTCGACCCGGCTGGTCATCATCAAGACGCAGGGGATTTGCCGCGTTGCTGCGGCGATATGTGCGCAGGCTGCAAGAATGTCGGGTGACGCCCAATGGATATCTTCGATCTGGATCAGCAAAGGCGCGTCCTGACTGCGGGCAAGCAGCAACTCATCAATGACCTGCCTGCGCCCACGCAACCGGGTCTTGTTATCCATTACGGCATAGACCTCAGCCAAACCGGGATCCTGCTCAAGTTCAAGCAGTGCGTTGAGATGCGCGGCGTTCGAAGGGCTGACCCAGCCTTTGGCGATCGCGTCTTTGGCCAGGGCCGTACCTGTTTCCGCGCCATCCGACGGATCAAGGCCCAAAACACTGCGGGCCACGGTCTGAATAGCCGAGTGCCCCTCGCGCGCTCCGAAATCCATAACCACGCCATTGTGGGTTGAATAGGACAGGCTCTTGGCCAACTCGGCCACCTGTTCGGACAAATGCGTCTTGCCGATCCCAGGCTCACCCAGCACCACATGAACCTCGCCTTCTCCGTGTCGCTTGCATCGGTCAAATGTCGCCGAAAACAACGACATCTCGCGGTCGCGCCCGATGAACTTATGTCGTCTTGTCCGAATGTTCCGGGCCAAACGGTCCAAGCGCCAGACTTCGACAGGGTCATTCAGGCCTTTTATCGCCTGCACACCAATAGACTCGCCCACGAAAAGCGGACCCAGAGCGCGTTGAATGTCATGTGAAACCAATGTTTCACCGCCCTTTGAAATATCGGTCAAGCGCGAGGCCAGATTCACCCCGTCTCCGGTGACGGTATATTCCGTATGCGCCAAGCTGCCTGTTGTACTGGCAATGACCTGACCCGAAGCGATACCGATATGACAAGACAATGGTGGCGTCAGTGTTGGCAATACCGCATGTATCTCGGCCGCTGCTCTGGCCGCCCGTTCTGTATCGTTGGTATGTGAGATAGGTGCACCGAAAACCGCCATGACAGCATCGCCGATATGCTTGTCTATGCGCCCGCCGAATTTCTCAACCACGCTGTCAACTTTGCCAAAGAACTGGTTGAGCAGCGCGTGCAGATCCTCGGCATCCAAACCACTGGACATTTCTGTAAACCCCGTGAGGTCAACAAACATCACAGTCACTTGGCGCCGTGCAGGTTCAATTGGATCGGAGGATTCAGATGCCTCGGACGTTTCCGTCACGTCGAGTTTTTCTATAGCACGCAGCAACCGCCGACGATCCCCGACCGCAGTTACCCCAATTTCTATAAGATCTTCAGCCGTCAAATCTGGCAGTATGGAAAAATCGATCTTGTTATCTAGGAAGGCCTGCGCGTAGTCAGATAATCCAATTGCGCTTAGCCACTTGCTCAGGTCCCGAGACATGTTGCCCCTCTGAAGTCCCCTTACTTCAACTTTATTCCTAACATGGGTTTCAGGGTTGAGTCTGCAAAAACCAAATTAATTTGCGTATATGTCTATATTTATCCAAGTTTGCTCCGTTGGATTTGTGTCTTCAAACATCGGCGGGACGCAAATTTGAACGCAATATTCTTGGCACGTCAGCAACCATCAAACCGTTTGCATGGATTCGACTTAAAGCCGCCTTTGGTACGCGTCGCGGGTCAGTGTTTAAGCCCTGCTAAATTGCCGGTTCAGATATCCAATATGCTTTCGCTTGAGGGGTTTTCCCATCCGTCCTTTGAACACACCTTGTAACCCTGTGCACGACCGTCCGCCAAAATGCTTCAAATTTTCGAGTTCTTTGTTAATAGTATATATGAATTTGTTTACCAGTGAGGGCTCGTTGAATTCACTAACCAGAATAACACGAGGGATAAGTGTCGCCTTCAAGGACGGTCGAGTGAAAGGCTTACTTGCCTTCACAATCGGAATGATTTTGTGGGCTTCGGTCTTCTACCGCTTTGTCGAAGGATGGAGTTGGCTTGACTCCATCTACTTTTCTGTCGTGACGATTTCGACCGTAGGCTTTGGTGACTTTTCACCTGAAACTGCGGCGGGAAAGATATTCACGATGGTATACATCATTGTGGGCCTCGGCGTCTTCGTGACTGCGGCAACCACGGTCGCGGACACGATCTTGTCTCAAAGCGACGAGAAAAAAGAGAAATAGCCGTATCGTCCCCGGCTAAGCAAATCCTCGTGCTGACGAGGCGTCAACATGACGACACAGGCTCTGACCGGGATTCATACGTGTCTTCAAAATGATAGGTGACCCCCAAAGGTCAAAAAAATACACATATAGTGTTTTTTTGAATGTAATATTCAAAAAAACGGATAGCGGAGGGATGGAATGGAAAAGACTCAGGACGCCAAAATTGTCGACCTCGCAATACGATTACTCTTTCTCGGATTATTCCTCTATAGCGCGCTGGTCATGGTTGCGCCGCTTGCCAGCGTGGTCATCTGGGCCACGATCCTGTGCGTCGCACTTTATCCTGTTTTCGATTGGTTGCAGTCCAAGCTGGGCGGGCGGAAGAAACTTGCCGCAACAATCCTGGTGTTGCTGGGTCTTGTACTAACCCTTGGTCCGGTGGCAACGGCGGTATCGGGCGCTGCAGAGCTTGGGTCCGAGTTTGCAGAACAGGCTGACAAAGGTGAGTTGAAAATTCCACCTGCGCCAGAGGGTATCAAAGAGCTACCTCTGGTTGGAGGCAAGATTGCCGACGTTTGGGGGATGTTCGAGCGGAATTTGGACGGAGCGTTGGCGAAATACGGCGCGCAGATCCTTGAGATCACAAAGTCCCTTTTCGGTAAGGTTCTGGGAATCGGAATTGGGCTGTTGGGACTTGCTCTGTCCGTTTTGATCATGGGGGCGTTGTTCAGCCCTGGACCAACTATGGTTCAAGGTTTGCAACGTTTTGCGAACCGTGTTTTCGCACCACGTGGCGGGGAATTCGTCACTCTGGCTGGAGCAACGATTCGAAACGTAACAAAAGGCGTGATCGGCGTGGCGGCCATTCAGGCGGTCGTCGTCTGGATATTGCTTGTGCTGTTCGGGATCAACTCGGCCGCGACGCTGGCATTTGTCTGCCTGATACTTTCGATCATCCAGATTGGCCCCGGCTTGGTTCTTCTGCCGGTGATCATATACGCATGGAGCTCGATGTCCGGCGGCACCGCCTTGATCTTCACGATACTGGCCGTTCCCGTCACAATAATGGATAGCTTCCTAAGACCCGTGTTCATCTCGAAAGGGCTCGAGACACCCATGCTGGTGATCCTCATCGGTGTTCTTGGGGGCATGATGGCTTATGGCTTGATCGGTATTTTCATGGGGCCGGTTCTGTTCGCTGTCTTTTACGAGCTGTTCAAAGTCTGGATTGATGCTTCGCCCGAAGCCGAGAGTGCTGCGGCAGGAGAAGCAGAATGAGAAAGACGATATGGACCACGCTGGGCATCATCCTGATCTTCCTCGTCTGGTACCTCGTCGCCGACCGAAAGACGCCATTTACTGGAAACGCCAGAGTAAAGGCCGTCGCGACCCAGATCGTTCCTCAGGTCACCGGAACAGTCACCGAAGTCCTTGTTGCAAACGGTCAGGTCGTCTCGGCAGGGGAAATACTGGTTCGGATTGATCCCAGGCCGTATGAAATCGATCGCAACAAGGCAGAAGCTGATCTGGAAGCAGCCACGCAGGAAGTTGGTGCATCTTCGGCAGAGGTGAGTGCCGCGCAGGCCAAACTGGCGCGGGCGCAAAGTGATCTCGACACGATGCGCATTCAAACCGAACGTGTGTTTGCCCTTGAAAAGAAAGGGTTGATCGCCGTCTCAAAGGCTGATGACGCACGCGGGCAACTGGCCGAGTCTGAAGCAAACTTTGAGAATGCCAAAGCTGATCTGGAAAAAGCCAAGCAAAGGCTGGGCGATGACGGTATCGAAAACCCGAAAATTCAGCGCGCATTGGCCGCTTTGGCAGACGCAGAACTGAACCTTGAATGGACGGAACTGCGCGCACCAGCAACAGGTGTCATATCCAATCTGCTGATCGCCCCTGGTACATATGCACGATCCGGTCAGGACCTGTTGACGTTTTTAGATGCAACCGACGTCTGGATCGAGGCGTACTTTACCGAGAACAACATCGGCCGCGCTTCGGTGGGATCGCCGGTTGACGTCGTGTTGGACATGCACCCCGGCAAGATTGTTCCCGGCGTGATTGAGAGCTTCAGCGCAGCCGTCTCACTCAGCGGTGGGGATGAACCGGGTCAGTTGGCCAGCCCACCAAGCACCAAGGGCTTTCTGCGTGAACCAGAACGGTTTCCCGTACGGATAGTTCTGCCGGGATATGAGGCTGGAGACGCTGAAGATGATCTTCGCTTCCAGCTCAACGGACAGGCCGATGTGATCATGTATCTCAGCGACAATTCCCTGCTGAACATGGTCGGCCGGACCTATATCCGTCTGGTTTCAATCCTGTCCTATGCGTATTGAGGACCGAAACTCGGTTATGCGACTGGCGCTGGGTGTGACTGGCGTCTTCGCCTTGGGCCTGTTTCTGGGGTGGCCACTTGCCGTGGTCGGGTCGGTTTTCACAGCCCTGTTCCTTCAGGCACCTGCAGCACTACCGTTGGCAGCCTTCGGAAAACTGTTCATTTTTTCGATTGGATTGATGTTCATTTCCTTCTTTCTGTCGTCTGTGCTTGCACCCTATCCTCTCGTGTTCCTCATACTGGTGGCCATCGGAATAATCCTGTCCTTCATGTGGTCGGTTTCCGGAGCAGGCGTTCTGCCCGGTGTCATCGCTCTTATGGGCGCATTGATGATTCCAAACCTTGTTTTACAATCCCAGGATTTGGCGTTGGTGCTTGTGTTCTGGATACCGTTGAACCTGCTATTTGCAGGGTTTGTTTCAACGTTGATGTTTGTTCTGATACCATCGACCCCGCAAACGGCATCGGGCAGCAAAGCCGCAGCATCGACAGATTTTGACCCTCATCGACGAATTGTCAGAATGTCGCTTGTAACAGTGCCCTTTGCTTTGGCATTCTTCGTATCTGGTGCCTCAGCTTTGCTGGTTTTGTTTTTTGTGGCCCTTCTCAGCCAACAACTCGCAGCAATGCCTGCAGCAGGAAAAACCGTGGCAAAGGCGATGCTCACGTCAAACCTGCTCGGAGCCGCAATATCAATCATTTGTTATGAGATTAACGTCATAGCCCCAGTCATTCTGACATCAATTCTGCTTTGCTTTTTCTTTTGCTTGGCACTTGGTGCTCTTGGAAAGTCCCAATTCCCTCTGGCCGCAGCAGCCGGGTCTGCAATTACAACAGCGTTGATTGTGTATGGTGGATCAATTGCACCATTCTCCGACGAGGCAGATGTCAAAAGCATTACGCGCGTTCTGCAGGTCGCCAGCGCTGCGTTCTTTGTAATCGCAGCCTATGTCGTAGTAGATGAGTTCTGGCCGGAAAAGAAACGTCAGACCGTTTGAGCAACCTAGCTTCGTGTTGGTCTCGGGAATGTGACTAGTCGTATTTGCGTCTGTTGTCCTGAGCTTCGGCGGCTCGGTTCATGGCTTGAAGTGTTGGCCCAGTAGTATTTTGGGTTGTTTTTTTGTGTTTCTGACGCTGTTTACGTGATTAGGGTTTGCACCTCTGAGCTTCGGGTTACGAGGCTGACGGTGTTTGATCGTTAAGCAATTGATCCGGTGGATTTTTTGTAGATCGACCGGGCTGTTTGGATTTTGGTTGCGGGGAGAGGATTTGAACCTCTGACCTTCAGGTTATGAGCCTGACGAGC
>NZ_WQGF01000012.1:0-140355 GCF_013034545.1 Ruegeria sp. HKCCA5763 | reverse complement strand
CAATCGTGCCGATGTTGACGTGCGGTTTTGTACGCTCAAACTTTTCCTTTGCCATTCCTCAGGCGCCCTTTTGCGATTTGGGGGACCCTTGGTCCCGTGGTTACATCTGCGCGCGCGAGATATTTGGTTCACGGGGGAAAATCAAGCACATCCTGAGGGAAATGCGGCAATCACGCAGGATTTTGCGTGACCTCGGTGGATTCCAGCGGTTGGATCAGGCTCGGACGCTTGTCGAACCAGCCATTCTCTTCATGTTCTTCGGCCAACCATTCTTCGACTCGGTCCGCGACCTTCAGGGCTAGACCGCTCATCTGTTCTTCTTTGGTTCGGGTATTGCCAGAGCCGGTAAGGGCACTTTCACCGGTCGTGTCTTCCAGCACTTGAAACTGTTTCCCCTTGGCCAGAAACTCTTTTTTCTTAACGTCATACACGTTGACCAGCACGATCGCGGTGCTTTTGGGATTGTAAATCACAGGTATCCCAGGGGGTGCCAGCATATACCCCTCAAGGCTGATGCCGATGTCATATTCCTGCGCGCCTTCGTAACGGCCCAATCGAATATCAACCGCGTTCTGAATGGCTTTGGTCCATTCATCTGGTGTGGCGTCGCGCGACACCGGACCCTGCACGGCTTTGTCCGCAAAGGCATAGTTTACGCGCAGTTTGAATTCCCCCAACGACTCAGGCGGTTCATAAACCTGGGTCTGCGTACATGCGCCCATCAGGGCCAATCCGGTAATCAGGGTCAGAATTCGCAACATGTGTCTCTTCTCGATAGGCCTGTTTTACGGGATGTAGCGCACCAACACGGCCTGTGCAAAGTCGTATCAGCAGAAATTGATCGCAGTGGCAGCAGAGTCACGAAAACTTATAGTCCCGAGGGAAGCCGTAAGGTGGTTTTTTCCCAACGCTCGCGCGCTTGGCCAACCATTGGGACATGTCCGCCTCGTGTCGGGTCTTCTCACCGCCCATGGACCATTTCAGCCCTTCTTCCCAGTTGAAGGTGGTGATGTCCGACAACCCGCCATCCAGTTCCAGCGTGCCCTGCCGTCCACGCGCCATGTTGTACTTCTGCAGGCGCACACCCTTGCCACGGGTCATTTCAGGCAGTTCTTCTGTCGGGAAAACCAAGAACTTACCGTTCTGGGATACAACGGCCACGTGGTCGCCATCGACCGGCTTACAGATCATCGCCGTCTCGTCGCCTTTGACGTTCAGCACCTGTTTTCCGTTGCGGGTCTGGGCCAGCACGTCATCTTCGGGAACCATAAACCCATTGCCTGCATCCGAGGCCACCAGCAATTTACGCCCCGGCTTGTGGATTAGGATGTCGATGATCTGGGCCTCGTTCGGCAGGTCAACCATCAGGCGCAGCGGCTCGCCCATTCCCCGTCCACCGGGCAGATTGGCCGCACTGACAGTGTAGAATCGCCCATTCGAAGCAAACACCAGTAGGCGATCCGTAGTTTCCGCGTGGAAAATGAAACGCGGGCCGTCGCCATCTTTAAACTTCAGCTCTCGTTTCAGGTCGATATGGCCGGTCATGGCGCGAATCCAGCCCATCTGAGAGCAGACGACCGTGATCGGCTCCTTATCGATCATTGCCTCAAGCGGAACTTCTTCGACTTGTCCGGCCTCGGCGAACTGCGTGCGACGCGCGCCGCCGTCGTAGTCTTTGCCGAAGGTCTTCTTCGTCTCTTTCAACTGCTCGGCTATTTTCGCCCATTGCAGGGCCGGATCGGCCAGCAGGTCTTCGAGATTGGCGCGCTCCAGCATCAACTCGTCACGTTCGCGGACCAACTCCATCTCTTCCAGACGGCGCAAGCTGCGCAGGCGCATGTTCAGAATGGCGTCGACCTGAACCTCGGACAGTTCGCCCTCACCCGGCTTGGGCGTGACGTAATCAGACTCGTCGGTGGCACGAACGTGGTCGATGCCCCAATCCTCGCGCATCAGCGCGGCTTTGGGGTCGTCGTCATAGCGGATGATGTCGATCACACGATCAAGGTTCAGGAAGGCGACGATAAAGCCCTCCAAGACCTCCAACCGATGGTCGATCTTCGCCATACGGTGACGCGAGCGTCGGATCAGCACCTCTTGCCGGTGATCGAGGAAGGCGCGCAGCACTTCCTTCATCGAACAGACCTTGGGTGTTACCCCATCGATCAGCACGTTCATGTTCAGGCTGAACCGCACTTCAAGGTCCGAGTTGCGATAGAGCATGCCCATCAGCACCTCGGGGTCCACGTTCTTGGAGCGCGGCTCAAGGATCAGTCGGATGTCATCGGCGGATTCGTCGCGCACATCGGCGAGAATCGGGATTTTCTTGGTCTGGATCAGCTCTGCGATCTTTTCGATCAGCTTGGATTTCTGAACCTGATACGGAATTTCAGTGACAATGATCTGCCACTGGCCACGGCCCAAATCTTCGACCTCGTATTTACAACGCAGACGGAACGAACCGCGCCCAGTGCGGTAAGCTTGCGCGATATTCTCGGGCGGCTCAACAATCACGCCTCCGGTCGGGAAGTCCGGTCCAGGCACGTAATTCAGCAACGTATCGTCGCGAGCATCCGGCGTCTTGATCAGATGCAGGCAGGCATCGCACAGCTCGGCAATATTGTGCGGCGGAATGTTCGTTGCCATACCCACAGCGATACCGCTGGCACCATTGGCCAAAAGGTTGGGGAATTGCGCAGGCAACACCACCGGCTCGGTCAGCGTGCCGTCATAGTTGTCGCGGAAATCGACAGCGTCCTCGTTCAGGCCCTCAAGCAGCGCCTCGGCCACGATGGTCATCCGCGCCTCAGTGTAACGAGAGGCAGCAGGGTTATCGCCATCGATATTGCCGAAGTTCCCTTGCCCGTCGACCAACGGGTAACGGACGTTGAAGTCCTGCGCCAATCGCGCCATCGCGTCGTAAATGGCGGCGTCACCGTGCGGGTGATAGTTACCCATCACATCGCCCGAGATCTTGGCGGACTTTCGAAAACCTCCGGTTGCACTGAGTCGCAGTTCCCTCATCGCATAGAGGATTCGCCGGTGTACCGGCTTCAACCCGTCCCGCGCATCAGGCAGAGCACGGTGCATGATGGTGGACAGCGCATAGGTCAGATAGCGCTCACCTATCGCGCGGCGCAGTGGTTCAGCAACCTCGCCCCCATTGTCAGGGGCCTCCATATTGGGGTCGTCGATCGTGTCATTCATACATGATGTGATACGACGCTAGGCTGCCCGGGTAAAGCAAGCAGAGTACATTTTACTGGGGACAAGTCGCGCTTTTTGCAACACGGGGAGGCAAGTGTGTGTTTTCCCCGAATTTTCGACTCGGCCTTACATTTATGCTACCATTCCAACAATTGAATGATTGCTGCCTATTATTGTTGTTACGATTACCTTGGGGGATGTCCTCTATGCGCCTGATACTTGTTACTTTCGCCGCTCTCGGCTGGACGTTTTACGTGATGAGCGGAGGTCCCGACTTTGAACCGCGCGGTGTGCGCGACGCTAAGCCGGAACGCGTTGCTGTTGCAGCCAAACCGGCGACACCGGTCGTCGAACCCACACCAATTGTCAAACCTGAACCGGTTGAGAAACTGGTGATACGGACCTCTGCCGCGTCAGAAAAAGTGGTGCCGACGCCCGTCGAATCCGATGCTCAGCTGGGCGAAGAGGAGACCAAAGCCTTGCTTTCGCAAGTGGCTGCGGGCCTCAAGGCAAACCCGTCGCTGTTCAGCGACGAAAACGTCACTCTGACCCTGGCGTCGCTTGAGCAAGGTTTGGGGTCACTGGAACAAGTCGCAACGGATGCCGAACTGCCAACGGTTGATCTGGCTGCACCAGTTGAACCGCCCAAAGATATCCGCGAAATTTCGGGTACCCGTGTCAATATGCGCGACGGGCCCGGAACCATTTATCCAATCATCGGCAAGGCCCGCATTGGCCAACAGGTCGAAGTCTTAAGCGAATCGGGCACAGGCTGGTTGCGCCTGCGCGTGTTGCCGGGGCAACAGGTTGGATGGATTTCGGCATCACTTGTCCGGAAAACAACAAACTGACGCCGGAGCGTCATTGCCCTGCCGCAAACCCCGCCATAGCTATTGGCGGGGTTCATGTTCGGAAGGCTCATGCAGAAATCGATACTCATTACGGGATGCTCTTCGGGTATAGGCCTGGATGCAGCACACGGTATGCGTGCACGCGGCTGGCGTGTTTTTGCGTCCTGCCGCCAGCAACGCGATTGCGACCGTCTGCGCGCACAAGGCTTTGAAAGCCCCAAAATCGACTATACCGACACCAAGAGCATTACGTCGGGATTATCTTCTGTGCTCGAGGCAACGGGCGGCACTCTGGATGCCTTGTTCAACAACGGCGCCCATGGACTGCCTGGCGCGGTCGAGGACGTGCCTACGGACGGATTACGCCATATCTTTGAAACCAATGTCTTCGGATGGCATGAGCTGACACGCCAGGTGATTCCCGTTATGCGGGAACAGGGTTATGGACGAATAGTTCAGTGTTCTTCGGTTCTGGGCCTTGTCGCCTTCCCCTGGCGTGGGGCCTATGTCGCCACCAAATACGCCATCGAGGGTTTGACCGACACAATGCGGCTTGAACTGCGGGATACCGGAATTCACGTTGTTCTGATCGAACCCGGACCAATCACCTCGAAACTCAGGGAAAAAGCGATCCCGATGTTCGAAAGATTCATTGATTGGGAAAGCTCGGCGTTACGAGAAAAATATGAAGCCTCGCTGTTGAAAAGGCTTTATGAAAGCAGCGGCCCGGATCGTTTCGAACTGCCAGCTTCGGCTGTGACCGACAAACTCGCCCACGCGGCTGAAGCGCGGCGGCCGAAGGCGCGATACTATGTGACGACGCCCACATATGTGGCCGGGATATTGCGCCGAATCTTGCCCACAAAAGCGACCGATCGCATCCTGTCGGACATCTGAGGCGAAATTTCCCGTTCGCTTTTTGACGTCCCAACGCTAGATGGGTCATAATCGAAAAAACCGGACGGTGACTTGAAATGGACCTTTTAATGGTCGTTCTGCTTTTGGCCATGGCGGCAGTTGTCGTAGTGCTGACCCTTGGCATTGCGAATTTCGGCAAAAGCGGCATGGAAGCTGCAAAGAAAAGCAACAAGATGATGCGGCTTCGCATCCTCTTTCAGTTCATTGCCGTGGTGCTGATCGTGCTATTCGTTTACCTGCGCGGACAAGGGGTGCAATAAATGGTCGTTCTCAACAAGATTTACACACGCACAGGTGACGACGGCAAAACCGCTCTGGGCAATGGCGAACGCGTGGCCAAATACGCGGGGCGCGTTGCCGCGTACGGAACGGTAGATGAGTTGAACGCATTTGTCGGTGTGGCCCGAACCGAGGCCCAAGGTGAAACAGATGCAGCATTGTCGCGCATTCAGAATGACCTTTTCGACCTGGGCGCAGATTTTTGTCGCCCCGATATGGATAAGGATTCCGAGGCCGACTATCCACCCCTGCGTATCGTACCCTCTCAGATCGACCGTCTTGAAGCCGAGATTGATGCGATGAACGAAAATCTGGAACCACTGCGCAGTTTCATCCTACCCGGTGGATCACGTCTGGCAGCGCATCTGCACGTGTGTCGTACGGTGTCTCGTCGGGCAGAACGGCTGGCGGTCGAATTGACGAATATGGAGCCGGTCAACGATGTGGCTGTCAAATACCTCAACCGGCTCAGCGACTGGTTCTTTGTCGCGGCTCGCTGCGCGAACGCCAACGGCAAAGACGACGTTTTGTGGGTTCCGGGCGCGAACCGCTGAAAGCGGCGCGGTGGGAAGGCGGCTGTCAAATTTGTGCGCGCCGCAGTCCTTAAAATGCAGAGGCTTCAAACGGCAATCTTTCGCCCTTGTTTGAAAAAAACCGCAAAACGCGACGTCCCGACGCTATGACGTGACGATTTTGCTCTGTTGTGCCACTGCTGCAGGCGCTATCTAGTCCGTCGAGAGCATTGGCAGAGTCGCCTTCGCGGCTTGCCGTTTTTTTGAGGAGCGTACGCAAAAATGAAGGTACTGGTGCCTGTCAAACGCGTGATTGACTACAACGTTAAGGTTCGCGTGAAAGCGGATGGAAGCGGTGTTGATCTCGCCAATGTCAAAATGTCGATGAACCCGTTCGACGAAATTGCTGTTGAAGAGGCGATCCGTCTGAAAGAAGCTGGCAAGGCCGACGAAGTTGTCGCCGTTTCGATCGGCGTCAAGCAGGCGCAGGAAACCCTGCGGACTGCGCTGGCCATGGGCGCCGACCGCGCGATCCTTGTTGTGGCGGCAGACGACGTTCACACCGACATTGAGCCGCTGGCCGTTGCAAAGATCTTGGCCAAAGTGGTCGAGGAAGAGCAGCCTGGCATCGTTCTGGCGGGCAAACAGGCAATCGACAATGACATGAACGCCACCGGCCAAATGTTGTCGGCCCTGCTGGGCTGGTCGCAGGGTACCTTTGCCTCGGAACTGGACATCGAAGGCGACAGCGCCAAGATCACCCGTGAAGTGGACGGCGGCCTGCAGACCATCAGCGTCAAGATGCCGACCATCGTGACAGTTGACCTGCGCCTGAACGAACCGCGTTACGCGTCACTGCCCAATATCATGAAGGCGAAGAAAAAGCCGCTGGATGAGAAAACCGCCGCCGATTACGGCGTGGATGTCAGCCCGCGTCTGGAGATTGTCAAAACCGACGAGCCGCCAGCGCGCGCCGCTGGTATCGTTGTAGGCTCGGTCGACGAGCTGGTCGAGAAACTTAAAGAAGCGGGGGCTGTGTAATGGCTGTACTTCTGCTTGCCGAAGTCAACAATGGTGAACTGGCGCTGGACGCGACTGCAAAAGCCGTCAACGCTGCAAAAACTCTGGGCGATGTGACCGTTCTGGCCGCAGGTGGGTCTGCCGCTGCTGCTGGTGAGGCCGCCGCAAAGATCGACGGCGTGTCCAAGGTTCTGGTTGCCGAAGATGCCTCGCTGGGTCACCGCCTGGCGGAAACGACCGCGGCGCTGATCGTGTCGCTGGCCGACGGGTACGAGCACATCGTTGCCCCTGCAACCACCGACGCCAAAAACGTGATGCCGCGCGTTGCTGCGCTGCTGGACGTGATGGTGATCTCGGATGCGTCCGGTGTAGTTGACGGCTCGACCTTCGAGCGTCCGATCTATGCGGGCAACGCGATCCAGACCGTGAAATCGAACGACGCCAAGAAGGTTGTCACCCTGCGGACCGCCAGCTTTGATGCTGCGGGCGAAGGTGGCTCGGCCCCGGTTGAGACCATTTCTGTCGGTGAAAACCCCGGTCTGTCGGAATGGGTCGAGGACAAGGTTGCCGAGAGCGACCGTCCGGAACTGACCTCGGCAGGCGTTGTTGTCTCCGGCGGCCGTGGCGTCGGCTCGGAAGAGGACTTCAAACTGATCGAAACCCTGGCCGACAAGCTGGGCGCTGCAGTTGGCGCGTCGCGGGCCGCCGTTGACTCGGGCTATGCCCCGAACGACTGGCAGGTGGGTCAGACCGGTAAGGTTGTTGCCCCTGACCTGTATGTCGCCATTGGCATCTCGGGCGCGATCCAGCACCTGGCCGGTATGAAAGACTCCAAGGTCATCGTTGCGATCAACAAGGACGAAGAAGCCCCGATCTTCCAAGTCGCCGACTTCGGACTGGTCGCAGACCTGTTCCAGGCCGTACCAGAACTGACCGAAAAGCTCGGCTGATCAAACAGCGTAAGTTTTCGTCGAAAAACCTTACTGGGCCCGCCTTCTGGCGGGCCTTTTCAGTTTTGGTCCCGCAAAACAGGTAGCAATTTTCCGGCAATCTCACGGTGCGCAGATGGGCCTATCACATGCTCTGCCATTGGCTGTTGCAAGGTTCCAAACAACACATCTTCCAAAGATTCTGATTGCCCTGTCACGCGCACCGAACATTCAACGATACCCGTACACAAGGGCCGAAGCTGATTGATCATTTCGACATCTGGCAAAACGAGGTCGCTGTGCATCCCCTCCTGCCTCTGCACCTCTAGCCAAAGCAGAATGACCGGTGGTTTGATTTGACGTAGAACCTTGGACGTAGTGCGCACCCAAGCCTCTCGCAGTTCTTGAGCAATGACTTCAAATCGCGCGTCTTGCAGTGCGTGCAGCCGCGTTAGCAGATGCCGTACGAAATGGATTTCCGTGAAGTCGACCTCGGGAAATAGCTGTTCCAGATCGTGCGAAGGGGCCAGAAACCGATCATTGCGGCGCGGATGAACCCGGTAAAACCTGTTCGACAAGCACGGCAAGTCAGGTGTTTGCAACACGCAAATTTCGGCCCTGTTTGCCAACTCTAACAGTGCCGGATCAGCAAGTAACGCGTCAGCACCACAAAAAAGGCTACCAAAATTGACACAAGGTCGTCCCAAAAGTTTGGTAAGCTCGGCAGGAAAAGGCTGTTCCACAAAACGGCCAAAGGTTTCCTCTCCACCCAAACACGCAACGAAAGGGTCGCTCAGGTCACTCGGCGGGCCGCGAAACCAGAGTTTGGAGCCCTTGTATTGACAGACGGAGTCCCCGCCCCTGTTCATCTCATGAAAGCTCATCCCAAGCCCCCCACATTTCACCCGGTTGCCATCTTGCGGCCTCAGATGTTGAGAAATTCCTAATGCGCGCTTTTGAAGCAAAATTGACTGGTTCGATCCCCTTGCCGCATGCCCCGGTCTGCCGATACTGTCGCGGTATCCTTCAGGGCAAAGGCAGCTGTACATGGAAGTAAAATCAGTCGGAGTGATTGGCGCAGGTCAGATGGGCAATGGGATTGCCCATGTTCTGGCATTGGCGGAATACGAGGTCTTGCTGAACGATGTCAGCCAGGACGCACTGAATAACGCTGTGTCCACAATTGAAGGGAACATGGCGCGCCAAGCCTCTCGCGGGAAGATCACCGACGCAGAGATGCAGGCCGCGTTGAACCGGATCTCGACCACTTTGGAGTTGCCCCGCCTTGGACAGACCGATCTGGTGATCGAGGCTGCGACCGAACGGGAAACGATCAAGCAGGCGATTTTCGAAGACCTGCAACCACATCTTCTGCCGCATACGATTTTGACGTCCAACACATCGTCTATCTCGATCACACGTCTGGCCAGCCGCACCGACCGGCCAGAGCGTTTCATGGGGTTTCATTTCATGAACCCAGTGCCGGTCATGCAGCTGGTGGAACTGATCCGTGGCATTGCGACGGACGAAGACACATTCAGCGCCTGCAAAGCTGTTGTCGACCGCCTGGGCAAAACGGCTGCTAGTGCCGAAGATTTCCCGGCCTTCATCGTTAACCGCATCCTGATGCCGATGATCAACGAGGCCGTGTACACGCTGTATGAAGGCGTCGGCAGCGTTCAATCCATCGACCAGTCGATGAAGCTGGGCGCGAATCATCCGATGGGACCGCTGGAATTGGCGGACTTCATCGGGCTGGACACCTGTCTGGCAATCATGAATGTCTTGCACGACGGTCTGGCAGACACCAAGTACCGCCCCTGCCCGCTGTTGACTAAATATGTCGAAGCTGGCTGGCTGGGTCGCAAGACCGAGCGTGGGTTTTACGACTATCGCGGAGAGGTTCCGGTACCGACACGTTGATAGTGGGCCAGCCCCCTCACCCGGGTTTCATCCGGGCTCACCCCCGAGGTACTTTTGGCCAGATGAAGACGCGGATCAGGCTTTGTTTGATTGGCCCAAGGACATTGTGCGATTCCGTAGCCATGACATGAAGCCGCGCGGGTCGCGCTCGAGCAGTTCCATGTCTTCATCGCCGATCGGCTCGCCGATAACCGGCGACTGCGGTTTGTTGCAGGATCGTACGATCTCGTGCAGCAGCAAACCCTGACGCAGAATCGGCGACAGTTTATTGGCAATCTGGTACCAGCGCGAGTTGCTGCCCGGGAAGAAAATCGGCAGCACCTGCGCACCCGAGCGGCGGATCATCTTGGCCGTGAAAACGTTCCATTCCCGCTCGATAGCTGGACCAAACCAGTCGTCCGAAGACATCACCACGCCTGACGGGAACAGTGCAACAACGCCGCCGTTCTTTAGGTGCTCCATCGCCTTGCCACGCATCTCGAGCATTTTGGCCTGCGCCTCAGGGTCGTGCGGGAAGGGCACCGGAATCATGAAAGATGTCGCCGCCTCATCAAGTCCGGTCAGGACCGAGCGAGTCAGAATGCGGTAATCGCTGCGGACCCGTCCAATCAGCTCGGCCAGGATCATACCATCGACCATACCGTGCGGATGGTTGGCGACCACAACGACGGGACCGGTTTTGGGAATCCGGGCAATCTGTTCCTGCGGTGTGGTCAGGTCGATACCCATAGTCGTAAGGGCACCACCCCAGAACCTCTGGCCGCGATAGTATTCGTTCTTTTTCTCGAATTTGTTGACCATTCGCAAAATGGTCAGCTTGCCGGTGCACCATTCGATGGCCCGAATGGCGGTTGAGGTCCAGGCATCATCGAACGAGTTCGCATATGTCAGGGTTCTACGGTCGTAGATTTCGCCCTCATCCGCGGTCCCATCCACCACCGGGCTTGTCTTGGTCTCGTGCGTCGTTTCCGCCAATTCCTGGTCTTCCCGTTTTCATGTCGCGGCGGGGCGGATTAAAACCCCTCTCCGAACTTGTCGTTCACAAGCGCTTCCAGAGCTTCCGCCAATGCCTCAGCATCCGGCCCGGACGTCTCGACGTCAATAGTTGTTCCGCGCGAGGCTGCCAACATCAAAAGACCCATAATACTGTCACCTGAAGCAGAAAGTCCGTCTTTTGACACCTCGGCACGGGCATCGAACCCTTCCACGACCTCAACCAGCTTTGCCGAGGCGCGGGCGTGAAGGCCCTTTTCATTGATAATTTTAAGGCTTCGGTTGGTCATAGTCGTCAATCCGATTTTATTCTAATGTCACATTTTGTGCATTTATGTATTTCCGTCCAGCCTCCATCGCCTGACGCACAGCATCGCCGATGGGCAGGTGGCGGCTTTTGGCCAATTTGATCAACATAGGCAGATTGGCACCATAAAGAATCCGCCGATCCTGAGGTGCGCAGGCTCTTAAGCTGAGATTCGATGGGCTTCCGCCAAACAAATCTGTGACAACCACGACGCCATCGCCCATGTCTACGCTGTCGGCCGCCTGGCAGATCTCGGCTTGTTTCTTGTCGCGGTCGTGCTCGGCTTCGATCGCAATAGCCACCAGGCCGGGTTGCGGCCCGACCACATGCTGTGTGGCGGCCAGATATTCCTGAGCCAACCCCCCATGCGCAACGATCACAATTCCGATCAATCCGACCTCACATTCAACGTCCGGCGTTCCATCTCGCGATGCCTAATTGCCACTTGCTGACCGCCTTCGGCAAGGGCCTTTGCGACTGCTTCGGCCATTGCAACGGATCGGTGTTGCCCCCCGGTACACCCAAAGGCCACGGACAGGTGCGCTTTGCCTTCTGCCCGAAATGCGGGCAGCAGCAAAGTAAGCAGGTCCATTACTCGTTCAAAAAACGGCAAATAGGTCGTGTCCGATTGCACATAGTGCGCGACATCAGGATGTCGACCATCGGCCGCCCGCAATTCGGGACGCCAATACGGGTTGGCAAGAAACCGGCAGTCGAACACCATGTCCAACCCGCGCGGTAGCCCGCGTTTATACGAGAAAGACTCGATTGATACCGCAAGGTGCCGCCCGCCTTTAGGCGCAAACCAGGTCTCGACCTCTTCGCGCAGCTGATGGACGTTGAGAAGACTGGTGTCGATCAGGGTATCCGCAATCTCGCGGATCGGGGCCAACAGTTCTTTTTCACGCTGGATGCCCGTTTCGGGGCTGGCATTTCTGGCGACGGGGTGACGGCGGCGGGTTTCCGAAAACCGACGCAACAGAACGTCATCGCTGCAATCCAGGTACAATACCGTTAGATCGACCTGCGCCATTCGGCCCAGCTTTTCTGCAAGCTCGATAAACCTGATTGTCGAAAAGTCCCGATTGCGAGCATCAACACCCAACGCCATCGGGCGGTCGCTGTCCGCGCTATCGAGCAGGCGCATCAGCAGCCCCATGGGCAGATTGTCGATGGCTTCAAAACCAAGGTCTTCGAGAACATGAATTGCGGTAGACCGACCAGCCCCCGAAGGGCCTGTGACCAATACGATCCGCCGTTGTGAAATCATGTGTTCGGCCATTCCGGATTTACACGCCCATTTTTTAGCAGCTGCATCAACGCTGCAGCCAAATTGGGGACGCCAGCACCGCGAAGCAAGGGAACAGTTTGCCTCAGGACCTGAACAGTGAATTGTTCGGGCAGGCGTTGTGGTTCGCTCTGGTCCAGATCGACGACGTAATCGATCGGAACTGGCCCGGTTGCTTCGGCCCTGAGCAGGCCGATGTAACGCGCCTCGATCAAGTTACGGATTTGCGAAACAGCGGACGCAACGATCTGTTCATCGTGCATCTGTAGAATCACACGGTCATCTGCAACCAGGTCAGCCCCATAGGCCATCAGCTGCAACGCCAACTCAGATTTCCCAGCACCAGAAGCCCCGATGATCAACACGCCACGCTGTTCTACCGATACACAAGACGCATGAACGCACGCCCTGTCACGGTTGTTGGCCTCTGACAGTAAGAAGATTTGCATTTCTCAAACAGGCAGCCCCACGACAAATCGTGCGCCCAGCGGATCAGAGGTGATGTCTGCCTCGGTCGGGCGTATGTTTTCGGCCCAGATCACGCCGCCATGGGCTTCGATAATCTGCTTTGAGATCGCCAGCCCAAGACCTGAGTTATTGCCAAAGTGCTCTGCAGGACGCTGCGAATAGAATCGCTTGAACACTTTCGTTAGCGCTTGTTCGGGGATGCCTGGGCCCGTGTCCTCGACCACAACCAGCACTCGGTTGTCGCGCTGACGGACCCAAACACGAATAGCATCGTTTTCTTCGCAGAATGAAATCGCGTTTGTGATGAGGTTTACAAATACCTGCGCCAACCTTGCTTCGAGCCCGTTGATGACAATGGGTTCGGACGGCAGGTCAGTTATATAGTCGATACCTTTGGACCGGGCGTCCTCACCCAAGTATTGGCCAAGGTTGCCCAGCAGTTTGAGCAGATCAAATGGCTGCTCTGCTTCTTTTACCAATTCCGCGTCCAGACGCGATGCGTTCGAGATATCGCTGACCAGGCGATCCAGACGACGGACATCGTGTTCGATCACATCCAGCAGCTTGTCGCGCTGATCCTCTCTTTTAACCATACGCAATGTGCCGACAGCGGATTGCAGACTGGCCAGAGGGTTCTTGATTTCGTGGGCAACATCGGCCGCGAACTGCTCGTTTGCGTCGATCCGATTATAAAGTGCGGTCACCATGCCACGCAGGGCGCGGCTGAGCCGTCCGATTTCGTCCGGCCGAGCGCTAAGGTCCGGGATACGGATACGACCGGGATTAACCCCTGTGCCACGATCCTTGCCCATTTCAGCCGCTGCCGCCAAATCCGCCAATGGGTTGGCGATGGTTGAGGCCAGAACCAAACTTAGCCCCACAGAGACAAGCAGGGCCACCACAAACATCTGAAGGATGCGCTCTTGTTCGCGGCGGGCAAGCGCGTCAATTTCCCCTGCCGGACCTGTGATGGCAACCGCGCCCGCTGGGTTGCCTTCGTACAGGATCGGAGCAGCGGCAACAATCACTGTGTCACCCGCGCTATCCTGCACCGCCTGAACCTGTGTTTGCCCGGTAAGAGCCTGCGGAATAATTGTTTGGACTCGCTGCGCCAAGGTCGGAGATTCAGTTTCGGTCGACCAGTTGAATATGTTCGACAGCCCAATCCAAACCGCATTCAATGTGTCGCTGATGACGGTGCCGCCAGTCTGTACTTCGGTGCTTGTACGCAGAAGCACGGGCATATCGGACGCTTGTGGCACGCCGCGTGTCCACCCGATCAAGGTGCCGCTGGCGTCGTACACAAAAACCTCGCCGCCTTCGGGCAGCGTCAGCCCTGAAAGCGTGTCCTTGACGTCCAGGTTTCCGGCATTTTGCGCAGATATCTGCGCCCCCTGCCGCAGCTGGGTTTCAAAAACGTTGCTGACCAGCTGCGCATCACCCAGCAGATTGCGGGCGGTTTGCTGCACCTTTTCTTTGCGCGAATCGTCCAGATACAGCAGCCCTGTGACCAAAATCACCAAGGCGATCAGGTTGAAAGTGATAATTTTGCGCGCCAAGGGTGAACCGCGCAGAGAAAACAGGTTTCTCCGGGACCGCTTCTCTCTCAGCTCGGCGGATTCGAAATCCTGTGGGATGACCCAGTCATCCCCAAGAACGACATCACCGTCGCGCAGTTCTCTGGTTTCTTCGGTGTCGCGCACGAGAGCCCATTACCTCTTGCAGGCGTCGCGCCTATTCTTCGTTGTAACGATAACCGATACCATACAGGGTTTCGATCGCCGAGAACTCTGGGTCGGCTGCGCGCATTTTCTTACGTAGGCGTTTAATGTGGCTGTCGATTGTCCGATCGTCCACATAAACCTGATCATCATAAGCCACATCCATCAACTGATCGCGGCTTTTGACAAATCCCGGACGCTGGGCAAGCGCTTGCAACAACAAGAACTCGGTCACAGTGAGGGATACATCATTCCCCTTCCAGCTTACAGCATGGCGCAACGGATCCATCCGCAAGTCGCCGCGCTCCATAACCTTCGTGTCAGCGCTGTTGGCGGCGACTGCATCTCCGCTTGTCGCCTCTTGTCGGCGCAACAAAGCACGGATGCGTTCAACCAGCAAACGTTGCGAAAAAGGCTTTTTCACGTAGTCATCTGCGCCCATGCGCAGACCCAGAACCTCGTCGATCTCGTCATCTTTCGAGGTCAGGAAAATCACCGGCATCTGCGTTTTCTGGCGCAGCCGCTGCAGCAGATCCATGCCGTCCATACGCGGCATTTTTATATCGAGCACAGCCATATCCGGCAGCTTTTTGTTGAACGCATCCAACGCGGCCTGGCCATCATTATAAGTTTCAACCTCGAAACCTTCGGCTTCAAGTGTCATGGATACGGACGTTAGAATGTTTCTATCGTCATCCACCAGTGCAATCTTTGACATCGGGCTCACCCCTATTCCTGCTCACTCGCGCAATAATTCGCTTATTTGTAAGGCATTGTTGGCGGTTTTAAGACGCCGAATCAATCCGTAACCGCGAATCGTGCCTTTGTTGCGGCAGGTCTGCGGCAAATTTGCCTTGATGCCCGCAAAAATCTGCCCGCTTTTCGAACATTGAATTGGTGGTGGCGCTAAACTCGGACTTGGTTGCGCTAACTGCGTCAACCCGCCTGTTCATGTCCCAAACGACCGTGATAAGAGGCGCCCAGCCGCCGGTTTTTACCGGCTCACTGCCCCAATGGCGCACACGGCCAAAGCCTACGCGCCGCCACAGGAGAAGACAAACATGACATCTGGACGGGTTAACCCGCAATTCCGCCTCGAAGATCAGGGCATCGAGGGTCTGGGCAATGTCTATTACAACTTCATGGAACCAGCGTTGATCGAAGAAGCGCTGAAGCGCGGCGAAGGTACACTTGGCAATGGTGGTGCGTTTCTGGTCACCACCGGTAAGTTCACTGGTCGCTCGCCGAAGGACAAGCACGTCGTTAAAACAGATAGTGTCGCGGACACCATCTGGTGGGAAAACAACGCCGAAATGAGCCCCGAAGGCTTTGACGCGCTGTACGAAGACATGCTGGCCCATATGAAAGGTCGCGACTACTTTGTTCAGGATCTCGTTGGCGGCGCTGACCCCGCATACGCGATCAACGTGCGCATGGTCACCGAGCTGGCATGGCACAATCTGTTCATCCGCCACCTGCTGCGCCGACCGGATCGCGAGGATCTGGATGACTTCACAGCCGACTTTACCATTATCAACTGCCCGAGTTTCCAGGCCGACCCGGCCAAGCACGGCTGCCGCAGCGAGACTGTGATCGCGCTGAACTTTGATCGTAAACTGATTTTGATCGGCGGAACTGAATACGCAGGTGAGAACAAGAAGTCCGTCTTCACACTGCTGAACTACATGCTGCCGGAAAAAGGCGTGATGCCGATGCACTGCTCGGCCAACCACGCTGTTGGCAACCCGGTCGACACCGCCGTGTTCTTCGGCCTGTCGGGGACCGGCAAAACAACTCTGTCCGCTGACCCCGCCCGAGTGTTGATCGGCGACGACGAACATGGCTGGTCGGATCGCGGCACCTTCAACTTTGAAGGCGGTTGTTATGCCAAAACAATCAACCTGAACGCCGAGGCCGAGCCAGAAATCTACGCGACCACCAGCAAGTTCGGCACCGTGATTGAGAACATGGTATTCGACCCCGAAACCAAAGAGCTGGATTTCGACGACGATTCGCTGACCGCAAATATGCGCTGCGCTTACCCGCTGGAGTACATATCCAACGCCTCCAACAGCGCCTTGGGGGGCCATCCCAAGAACATCATCATGCTGACCTGCGATGCGTTTGGCGTGCTTCCTCCGATCGCGCGACTGACCCCGGCGCAAGCGATGTATCACTTCCTGTCTGGTTTCACGTCGAAAGTTGCAGGTACGGAACGCGGCGTCACCGAACCCCAGCCCACATTCTCGACCTGCTTTGGCGCGCCTTTCATGCCGCGTCGGCCGGAAGAATACGGCAACCTTCTGCGCGACAAGATAGCCCAGCATGGCGCGACCTGCTGGCTGGTGAACACCGGCTGGACCGGCGGCGCTTATGGCGTAGGCAGCCGGATGCCCATCAAGGCGACCCGCGCTCTGTTGACTGCGGCCCTGGATGGGTCACTGCGCGATGCTGAATTCCGCAAGGATGCCAATTTCGGTTTTGACGTGCCTGTCTCGGTGCCGGGAGTGGCCGAGGTTCTGCTGGACCCGCGCCGCACATGGGACGATCAGGCGGCGTTCGACAAACAGGCGGAAAAACTGGTTCAGATGTTTGCCGAGAACTTCGAGCAGTACCTGCCGTTCATCGATGACGACATCAAAGCCGTTGCAATCGGCTAGCAAGTAAAGGGGCCTACGGGCCCCTTTTTCTTGCGCGGCGTCATTCTTTGATATCAACCTTTGATTGTATGTCACAAAAAGCACATACAAGTGCGTTGTTTCAAATTGCGATCTGCGGTACCCATAGGGTTCGAAGGGACGAAAAAGCCCGGCACGTCAGCGCCGGGCATTGACTGAAAGGACTTTGTGGCAGCTCAAACGCGCACACTCACAATGCAGAATTGAGCAACCTAATCAGGTGCCTAGTCTATGTAAATGGGGATGAGTGTCAATATGGGACTACCTGGTTTGTATTGAAACCGGGGTGTCCCAAATGGTCGCAGACTGGCGATCGTTGGCACAGGAAATTGCAGGTAAGAACATGACAGAAATCTCGAAACTCACCGAACTTCGCAAACTGATGCAAAGCATGGAGCGGACGCTGGGTCTGGAAAAACTATCTCCGGTTGAGCGCGACATCTATTACGCCGCAGAAGAGCTTTCCAAGTCCGATCAGGAAGTGCGCACGTTTGGTTTGATCGAGCATACATTGGTTCAAAGCGTATCGCGCCCGACTTTTTTCCGCGCCCTGAAATCCTTGGTGGAAAAAGGCTATCTTTCACAAAGCGGCAGCGCCAACCGGGGGCGGTATATCGTTAATGCTCCCAATTGACGCCTGCAACATATGCGCGATGCGGTGATCGCAGTGCGCGCCTGGGCGATTGATACGTTTGCGGCCTCATTGGCCTATGTCGTGGCGTCATTCCTGACCTTCGCCGTTCTGATGCCGCTCCAGAACATGTATTTTCCCGAATACCCAAGCCGGGCCAGCCTGCTGTTTTTGCCACATGGCGTGCGGGTTCTTTCTGCTTGGCTACTAGGGTGGCGCGCGATTTTTGCCTTGTTGCCAGGCGTCTTCATCGTTTTTGCTTATTTGGGGGGTACGGACGTTTTCCTGTCCAGTCGCCTGCTGGCCATTGCCATTGCAGTCACCACGGTTCCAGCAGTGTTTTATCTGTTAAAGGCTGTGGGGTGGGATTTGTTCCCGCGCCCTGATCGCAAACCATGTTGGGTTTGCATCATGGGAGTGGGTGTAATCACGTCCTTTCTTGTCTCAGGGCTGACAAATCTGGCCTTTGGCAGTGAAACCGTCGAATATATTGCCTTTTTGATCGGGGATATCTCGGGCTTGTTCTTCTTAATGCTGGGGCTCTATTTCGCATTCCGCTTTGCCGATAGACGTACGGGTTGAGACATCACCCCAACAGACCGCGCCGCAGCAGGTTCAACCCAGCCACCAGCAATACAAGTAAAGTCGCTTTGCGAAAGCTGGCCTGGTCAATCCGGTCCTGCAGTTTGAAGCCGACCCACATTCCAGCCATAGCCGGTAAGATCAGTATCGCGGAAAACGAAATTGTTTCCGTCCGCAAGATGCCGGATCCTAAATGAGCGGCTACAAGTAGCAGCGCACCTAGTCCATAAATAACACCCTGAATGCGGATCTGTTCCGACTTGGGTGTATTCAAGGCCATCAGGTAAGCCACTGTTGGCGGCCCCCAAACACCAGACATACCGCCCGCAAAACCCGCTTACCCTCTCATGGCAGCCTCAATTCTAGGCGACGGTTGGTTCAGTACCAGACGGACCCCCAGAACTTGAAACAGGCAGAAAACGGAAACAAGACCGCCAATCAAAAGCAACGAAACGGAACTGGGCACCATGGTGACTAGTTGCGCGCTCAGAACCAACATGAGGCCACCGACGATCAGGAACACGCGAAAGTTCAAGACCGAGGAATAAGCGGCGACCGCGCCTCCGCGCAATGCCTGAAGTCCATTCGTCACAAGCGTTGGCAGGATAAGCCCAGCCAAGGTCAACTCCGGGGTAAGAAAAGAATTCAACCCGGACACCATGACCATGGGCATGGCGAAACCAACAATACCCTTTATCCACCCCGCGGCAAAAGCAATGGCCATGGCAAGCATCAGGTCCTGCGGGGAAAGAATGGAAAACAAGGTCATTCCCCCTAGATACCATCTGGAATTTCTTCTGCATTGCAAAAATGATCAGGTAATTTTTGAACTTTTTCGCAGCGTAATAAGTATTTTTGTTGCGCTGCACGTGCAGCATGATATGACCAGACGACCCAGGAAAGGACGCGATTCATGGCCCACGACGGACAGGATATGACCGAGATGACAACTGCTGCAGTTTTGCCCGATCTTCTGGATTTAACCCGAGCCGCTGTGCCTGCGGTGGAGGCAGTATTTGAAAAAGCCCGCGAGTCTGTGCGCGGCATGGTCACTGCGGATGGCCGCGTGTCTGGCTCCCTTATTGAAGCGAACCAGACTGCTGCGCACGGCTTGGCTTGGCTCGCCACTTACACCCAATCGCTGCAACAGATGCAACGTTGGGCAGAAGCGCTGCAAGCCGAGGGAAAATTCGGCGAGCTTGAGCAGCTGCTGCACCAGATCGCCTTTGGCGAATATCTGCATCAGGTCGCAGGTGGCATCCCGATGAATCAAGGCGAAGTCGTCCGCCTTCAGGATATGGGCCTTGGCTGGGACGCGCTGTCGGGCTTTCAGTCTAGCGAAGTTCAAACTCTGATGGCGCAGGCCAACTCTCAGGCGGCGCGCAGCCGTTTGGTCGAACTGATGCAGGATCAGGCGGGTGCCACCATGTTCGGCAACTCTGGTCTGGACGAAGAGCTTGAGATGATCCGCGACCAATTCCGACGCTACGCGCAGGAGAAGGTCGAGCCCCACGCCCATGAATGGCACCTGAAGGATGAGCTGATCCCGCTGGAAATCATCGAAGAGCTGGCGGAAATGGGCGTGTTCGGCCTGACCATCCCAGAGGAATTCGGCGGATTTGGCCTGTCCAAGGCGTCGATGTGCGTAGTTTCAGAAGAACTGTCGCGCGGCTATATCGGCGTCGGTTCGTTGGGCACCCGGTCCGAAATTGCAGCCGAGCTGATCATCGCCGGCGGCACGGACGAGCAGAAAGCCAACTGGCTGCCAAAACTGGCCAGCGCCGAAATCCTGCCCACCGCCGTGTTCACCGAGCCCAACACCGGGTCGGATCTTGGCAGCCTGCGCACGCGTGCTGTGAAGGATGAAAACGGCGACTATAAGATCACCGGCAACAAGACCTGGATTACCCACGCGGCACGCACCCATGTGATGACCTTGCTGGCGCGGACAAACCCCGACAGCACCGACCACCGAGGCCTGTCGATGTTCCTGGCCGAAAAGACCCCGGGCACAGACGAGAATCCCTTCCCAACCCCCGGCATGACTGGCGGCGAGATCGAAGTTCTGGGCTATCGCGGTATGAAAGAATACGAGCTGGGCTTTGACGGCTTCCACGTCAAAGGTGAAAACCTGCTGGGCGGCGAAGAAGGCAAGGGTTTCAAGCAGTTGATGGAAACCTTCGAATCTGCCCGCATCCAGACCGCTGCACGCGCCATCGGTGTGGCGCAAAGCGCGCTGGATATCGCAATGCAGTACGCGATCGACCGCAAACAGTTCGGCAAATCACTGATCAACTTCCCACGCGTGTCCGGCAAGCTGGCAATGATGGCGGTCGAGATCATGATTGCACGTCAGCTGACCTATTTCAGCGCGTGGGAGAAAGACCACGGCCAGCGCTGTGACCTTGAAGCCGGTATGGCCAAGTTGCTGGGCGCCCGTGTGGCTTGGGCCGCTGCCGATAACGGGCTACAGATTCACGGCGGCAACGGTTTTGCGCTGGAATACAAGATCAGCCGCGTCCTGTGTGACGCGCGCATTCTCAACATTTTCGAAGGGGCCGCTGAAATTCAGGCGCAGGTTATCGCACGCCGACTGCTTGGGTAACTGCTTTCAGCATCCCGTTTCCCCAACTGACCCGGCCTTTGCGCCGGGTCTTTTTCTTGATGCAATGGCATTGCAAGGGCAGCCACTGATGTACTTTCAGTAAACAGAGAAAATCCGGCGCACTTCCGCTGTGCAGCGCTGAACTCTGCAAACTTCCCCTTTGCATCTGTTTGGAACCCCGGTACAGCACCCAGCGAAACAGGCCCAGTCAACGGAATGGTGAGCATAAAATGATCCGACGACTCTTTGCGCTTTGGGCGATACTTGCTGCACTTGTGCTGGGCGGCTGCTCCGTCAGTCAACCGAACGCGACCCAAAGCGACATCGATGCGCTGACACAGGCCATCCGGTCGCTCGGGCCCGAGGTTGATCCCGTCGAGGCGCAACAGGCTGCCACGATCTCCTACACCTATTCTCAGCAATTGGCGCGGGAATGGAACATCACCGATCCAGCCATCATCCACAATGCCAAGATCGCTAACGGATTTCGCGAGTTTGGTCTGTGCAACGATTGGGCACAGGCCATGACCGCACGGCTACGGCAGGAAAACTTCCGCACGCTCGACTTGCATTGGGTCACGTCTCCACCAACGCAGTTTCGGATCATCCATCATTCCGCGCTGATCAGCGCCAAAGGGGATTCGATGTATGACGGTATCATTCTGGACCCGTGGCGGAATAGCGGCGCATTGTACTGGGCACCCGTGCGCGAGGACACCAAATACAACTGGAGGCCACGCCGTGAAGTGCGCCGGGACTTGCTGAGCGGCACGATCCCCTATTGAGTTTTCCCTACAGCCTAATTGGGTTAAGACCCTGAAATGACCCGCCTGATCCTGACTCTGCCCCTGCTGGGCCTGTTCCAATGTGAAAAAGACGAAACCGTCGCCGCCTATGGCGCTGCGGACCGGACATGGGTGTTGCAGGAAATCGATGGCCAACCTTACGAGGCCAGCGCCCTGCTGCGCTTTCCAGAAGAGGGTAAGATTGCAGGAAACGCCCCTTGCAACAGCTACACAGGCACTCTGAATGCGCCCTACCCCTGGTTTGAGATACAAGACCTGAGCGCAACACGAGCCGCTTGTGCGGGACTCGAGGCAGAGGGGTTCTATTTCGCCGCCCTCATGGCCATGACCCAATCCGAAGTGTCCGGCGACGTGCTGATCCTGCGCAATGAGGATGAGCACGAGATGGTGTTCACAGCCGCCGAGTAACCTGATCCACAAACCGCGCACGTGCTTCTGGCAGCGGGTTATGCCCCAAAGACGGGGCGACACGGTGTTCCAAGAAATACCCGGTCGTACGCAAGGCCTCGGCGATCTCGGTGTCCGGCGCGGTACCTTGGCCGCGCAGGCACGGCGGCAACGGCAACAGCTTGTCCGCCCATTCCCCGGCACCTTTTGCACTGACGGCGCGACCCGTTTTGGGTGACACGTAAACCAGCCCTTCCGTCACTCCGGTCACGGCGCAAGTGGTCAGGTCAAGACCAAAGCCCAGCTCATCCAGCAAAGCAAGCTCCCAACGCAAATACGCCAGCGGCCAGATTTCATCCTGACCCAGCAGATCCATCAATTGTTCGGTCCGCTTGTAAAGCGCGGGATGCGGTTCGCGTTCGGGCAGGCAGAAGGATAGCAACGCCACAACGGCATTGAGCCCGGACAATGCCAGCCGCCCCGAAAACGCGGCCGCCGCGCGGGACCTCAGCGGTTCAACCTGAAACGTGCCCAGATGCTCTTCCAGCCGCGCGCGCCACAGCACGTCCAGCTGCGCGCCTGGTTGCAAAATGGGCGCGACCTTACGGCTGGTTCCACCGCGTACAACACCGGCGTGACGCCCGTGGGCCTCGGTGAAGACCTCTATTATCGCCGCAGTCTCACCGTGGTTGCGAGAGGTCAGAAGTATGCCGTGATCACGCCAGTCCAAAACTCGACCTTGTTGCTGCTTGGGTTAAACCGCAGAAAATCCCAAGCCGAGTTAGTACGCAAGTGCAGAACCTGCCCTGCCTGTATCGTTCAAGGTTCTTTTCAGAAACAGCCATAGTTTTGTGACTTCCTGCCAGCCATCTTGCACAACCTCACAAGCTCGCCCAACTGCGCTTCAAATGGAAGGGGTCAAGCAATGATCGATGACGAACCGCAACCTGGGGCTTACTACGACGCACGAAACATCTGGACGCATGATCCAACGGCTGCTGACATGCAGGTGTATGAGAGGTTCGCTTCGACCGTTGTAGATCTGGTGCAGGTGCTGGACGACAACAAACCCATGCTATCAAGGGATGTTTACGCGCGCTTGTTCTCATCACTGCTACAGATGTCCAGAGTGTTGGGCGCGTACGAAGACGGCTGGAGTGGTCAAAACAACATGTGAGGTTTGCCCACACAGAATAGCAAGCCAAAACCCTGCCCTTTTGAACATAGGGCCGTGTAAGGCGAGTCTGTCGCAATTCCCTTCAGTCCCAGCAAAGGCAGCCTTCAACACGGATCTAGGTCACTTCCAGCGTGGTATTACATCACGGTCCGAAGTCACGGTTTCGCGGGGATCGGGCTGACCACAGTACAAGAATCGCATTGCACGAATGCAATTCCGCCATTAATGTTCCCTTTATGTTCTACTTTTAGGGATTTCAGAAATGTCACTCAACTATGTCATGATCGGTTCAAACGACGTTGTTAAGGCGCGCACATACTATGATGCGGTTGTGTCAACAATGGGCGGAAAAGTCGTCGCCGAGTACATGCCGCATGCAGTATGCTATGAGCTGCGCGGTGGCGGGTGCATATGGGTCGCGACGCCGTTCGATAAGGAAGTTGCGACAATCGGAAATGGCAACATGGTTGGCTTGCTTTGCCAAAGCGAAAAGGAAGTGAGAGATGCACACGAAACAGCGCTGGCCCATGGCGGCACAAACGAGGGCGACCCTGGTGATCGCCCACAATACGGTCCGAACTTCTTTGGCGCCTATGCCCGCGACCCGGATGGGAATAAGATGAGCTTTGTTTACTTCAGCGATGCAGGTTGAAGGCATCGTGAATGATTTTCCGGGGCGATGTTGATAGGAATTCCAAGGACGTCGGAAGATCAGAACGTCACACCGGCATGAATCAGAATACCCACGACCATCAGCAGATTCAGCACCGTTGAGATTCCGTTGCCCACATAGATGGGCAACTTGCCGACCACCAGCCCATAGGCAAACCACAGAAAAGACAGCCCCGCATAAAGCGACCAGGATAGCAGCGACTGACCTGAGGCGTGATCGGAATGGGTAAAGTAGAGCTTGACCAGTTGCGGAAGCGTGGCGAATGGGCCGACGACACCGACAAAGACCATGAAGTTCTCGAACCGCTGCATCCAGTGGCCAAGTTCCGATTTTTCCAGTTTCTCAGCAAGTGTTTCAGTCACGAGAACACCTCATCGTTTTGCATTGATCCAAGGGGCAATCAGCCCTGAACGGCCAGATGTCATTTGAAAATAGTCACTTTGATCCACGCGTCAAAGCGCGATCTGTGCAGAGGTTACTCCAAACCCTCTTCGCCAAGCAGATGTCGCCCTTGTCGGTCCTCAACTTCAATCACCCAAAGGTCAGGGTCAAAGCTGCGCTGTTTGGTGATGGCGGCGTCCACATCCATCTCAGTGCCGCTGGAAAGCTCGACCCATTTTCGCTCACCACTCATCAGGTCAAAGCTGCGTTGGAATGCGGCGGCCTTTCCGTCCAGCGTATTGAGCTTAACCAGAACCGCCCCAGCAGTGTCATCGCCATGGGCCACAACAAAGGCCGGGATTTCCTGAAACCGAAGCCGTGCCAGATAGGCATGAACCCAGAATTCGGCCGTCAGGCGGGTCATGCGTTGCCGTCTTTGAAGTCCAGCCCCATTTCCGAATACCGCTCGGATTCTTCCAACCAGTTGGGCCGGACTTTCACTTGCAGAAACAGGTGAATCTTACGGTCAAGGAACTCTTCCAATTCGGCCCGCGCCGCCTGACTGACAGCCTTGATCGTCTCGCCGCGTTTGCCCAGCACGATGCCTTTGTGACCATCGCGCATGACATAGATGACCTGATCGATTTTGGCAGAGCCATCTTTGCGCTCTTCCCAGTTTTCGGTCTCGACGGTCAGCTGATAAGGCAGTTCCTGATGCAGGCGGAGGGTCAGTTTCTCACGCGTCATTTCAGCCGCGATCATGCGTAACGGCAAATCAGAGATCTGATCTTCAGGATAAAGCCACGGGCCTTCCGGCAGTTTCGCTGCCAACCATTTGCGCAGATCGTCTACACCGTGTCCCTTTTCGGCCGAGATCATGAAAGTTTCTGCAAACGGATAGCGGGCGTTCAGGTCGCTGGTCAGCGCCAGCAACTTCTCGGACGGCACCTTGTCGATCTTGTTGATCGCCAGCGCGATGGTCCGGCCCTGCCCGATCTCTTCCAGCCCCTCAAGGATGCGTTCAACCCCTTCGGTGATCCCGCGATGCGCCTCGACCATCAGGACAACAACATCGGCATCCGCTGCCCCACCCCACGCGGCAGCGACCATGGCGCGGTCCAGGCGGCGGCGGGGCTTAAACAGGCCCGGCGTGTCAACAAAGACCAGCTGCGCGTCACCCTCCATCGCCACACCCCGAATGCGGGCGCGTGTGGTCTGCACCTTGTGCGTCACGATCGAGACCTTGGCCCCAACCATGCGGTTCAGAAGGGTGGATTTGCCTGCGTTGGGCTCTCCGATCAAGGCGATAAATCCGGCGCGTGTGGTCATATATCTGGCGTTCCTGTTTGCAATTGCGCTCTGCTATAGCAGAAAGGACCTTTGGGCCAGAGGGATTTGTCGCATTGCAGCTATGCGCGGGCCAAGGCAAGTCAGGCACAGACGCCCAGCCGTTCCCAGCCCGACGACACATCCCTACAGAGAGGTCGCAATGAAACGTCGCAAGTTTCTTCTTGGAAGCGGTGCCGCTGCTGGTGCCTTGGGTTTGGGTGGTTTGTCTTTGGCGGCAAGCGATGCCACGCAAGACCTCGTGTTGCAGCCCGCCAGCTACAGGTTGCGCAATCGGTTGACCACGGGGATGGTCAGCCTTTACCCCGACGCACCACCACCGGTTCTGTATGGACGGCAAGGCGACGTCATGCGGCTTACGGTGCGCAATACCCTTCCCGATTACACCGCAATGCACTGGCACGGGCTGCGCATCGCCAACAAGATGGACGGGGTGCCTTATCTGACCCAGATGCCAATCGGCGAGGATGACAGCTTTACCTATGAATTCACGCCACCGGACGCGGGCACATATTGGTACCACCCCCACTGCATGACAATGGATCAAATGGCCCACGGGTTGACCGGCGTCATGGTGATTGCCGAGCGGGAAGACCCCGGTTTCGACAGCGAGCAAGTGATCAATCTGCGTGATTTCCGACTTGACGAAGAAGACGCGTTTTTGCCCGCTTATACGGCGCGTGGTGCTGCGCGCGCAGGTACGTTTGGCAATGTCCAGACTGCAAACTGGTTGACAGAAGCAGTGTATGATCACGCGGCAGGCACCCTTGTGCGGCTGCGCGTCGTCAATACGGACACAACCCGCATCTACAAGCTGCATCTTGAAGGGGCTGAGGCGCAGATCATTGCGTGGGACGGGCATCCGGTTGAGATCGACCTGACCTTACCCACAACCGATGCACCGCTTTTGCTGGGCCCGGGTCAGCGGGCGGATTTTGCCGTACTGATGCCAGACGATGAAGGGCAGTCGGTGGCACTTGTCGCCAAATTTCCTGGACAGAAACACCGCGCGATGGCGCGGTTGCGCGCGACCGGACAATCCACAGCGCGCGATATGAGGGAATTGCGCCCTTTGCGCAGAAACCCTGTTCTGCGCCCTGAACTGAACCAAGCCGAGCTGCATGAGTTCGTGTTCGGCTGGACGACTGAAGGTGGCCCTCCGAATGACGGGTTCTGCGGGTCACTGGGGTATAGTTTCTGGTCGATCAACCGCACGCCGTGGCCCGGAGATGCAGCACAGGGAACCGGTCCGCTGGCCGTGCTGGAACAAGGCAAGAGCTATGTTCTGCGCCTCCGTAACGAATCTCCTAACTTGCACCCGATCCACCTGCACGGACTGGCTTTCGTGCCGCTGAAATCGAACCTGCGCGCCCTGCCGCCCTTGATGACCGACACGATGCTTTTGTTGAAAGACGAGACCATTGATATCGCGCTGGTCGCTGACAACCCCGGCGACTGGGCCTTTCATTGCCACGTGATAGAGCATCAGAAAACCGGGCTGGCAGGGTTCATTCGGGTGGTTTGACACTAGCCCAGCGTCGCTACGTCCAGCGCCAGAACATGGTTCGGATAGGCTTGGTCGCCGATCCGAAAGTCCGTAACGCCAACCTGCCTGAACCCTTTGGACAGGTAGAAATCGATAGCGGGTGCGTTTTCGGAATTTGTTGTCAGCCAGATCTCGCCCTGCCCTTTATCGCGGCAGTGGTCGGTCGCTAATTGCAGCAAGGCTGACCCAATACCCTTACCATGATGCCGCGGCTGGACATAAAATGTCACGATCTCAAGATCGGACAGCCCGTCGACAGGAGCTGCGCGACCTTCTGAAACCCGAACATAGCCATCAATGCCATCCCGGTTTTCCGAGACCACCAAAAGGTCCGAACCTTCCTCGATAAGTGCTTCAAACCGCGCCGCTGTAAACTCAGCCAGTACAAACTCGGCGAACAAAGAACTCACGCCATGACGCAGGTAGGTGCCCACCCAGACTTCAATCGACAAAGCAGCCAGGCTGGTAGCATCCGCCTTTACGGCTGGCCTGAAATTCATTTCCCTAAGAGGAACTGGGCGGGCTCAACCTCTCAAGCAGCGCCTTCGCAGCTGCCTGCTCGGCTTGCCGCTTGGATCCCGCAGTTGCCTGTGCCTCGGTTCCGTCCTGAAGGCGGGCGGCAATGGTAAAGATCGGCGCGTGATCCGGACCGCTGCGCTTGATCTCGACATACGAGGGCGGTTTTTGGCCACGGGCCTGCGCCCACTCCTGAAGCGAGGTCTTGGCATCGCGGGCGTCGGCCTCGACTTTGTGAATACGGTCCCCCCACAGGGCTAAGATGACATCGCGGGCGGCCTCAAACCCGGCATCGCGATAGATGGCTGCAATGACAGCCTCCATCGCATCACCCAGCAGCGCCTGTTTGCGGCGACCTCCGGACAACATCTCGGACCGGCCCAGCTTCAGCACCGCGCCCAGATCGATCTGACGCGCAACATCGGCACAAGCCTCTTTGCGGACCAATGCGTTGAATCGAGGGGCCAGCTGACCTTCGGAGGCTTTCTTATCGGCCTCTAGCAGCGCCGTGGCCATAACAAGGCCCAACACTCGGTCGCCCAGAAACTCCAGCCGCTGATTGTCGGGCCGGGTAGACGACGACACCGAGCCGTGGGTCAACGCGCGCACCAGCAGTTCGGGGTTGGTGAACTCGTACCCCAAACGCTGCTGGAACGCTTTTATTTCAGCCGATAGCTTCAATTGACCACCTTGAAGAACCGATCACCGCGCCAGGTCCAGAAAAACAACATCGATCGGCCCGCAGACGAGAACATGATCCGATCAGCGCGACCGATCAGGTTTTCGTACGGCACATAGCCCACCCCACCTGCAGATTGCGGCAGGCGGCTGTCGCTGGAATTGTCGCGGTTGTCGCCCATGAAGAAATAGTGGCCCTCGGGCACGGTATAGATGCCGGTATTGTCCGACCCCTGATTGCCGATGTTCAGCACGTCATAAGACACCCCATTTGGCAGGGTTTCGATCAGGCGTGATTTTTCACAAGCACCACCAATACCAACAGCTCCATTTTCACAACGGGGACGCAGACGCTGAGGCCCCTGAGGTTCAGCGACTTCGGTAAAGACGCCGTCGGGCTGCTGTGGAACCGGCGTGCCATTTAGGATGATCTGACCTTCACGGATCTGGATGCGATCCCCCGGCAAGCCGATCAGACGCTTGATATAATCGCGGCCCGTGACGGGGTGGCGGAAGACGATGACATCGCCGCGCTCAGGCTCACCGCCCCAGATGCGCGTATCACCATCGCCCTGCATCCAGCCGCAGATATCTTCGGCATCAACATTCAAACCGACGCTTGGAATGATTAGACTGGGGCAAGACGCGTATGAATACCCATAGGCCATCTTGTTAACGAAAAGGAAATCGCCGATCAGCAAGGTCTGCTTCATCGAGCCCGAGGGAATCCAGAACGGCTGAAAGAAGAGGGTGCGGAACACGCCTGCAATCAGCAGCGCATAGACGATGGTTTTGATCGTCTCCCAAACGGGATTTCCGGTTTTGGCTTCCTCGGCCATACTGCTCTCTCCAGTTCTGTGCTTGGCTTGGCTGCTACATGCGGGGGGGATGGGGGCAAGTCAAGGCTGCGTGGCGTGATCTTGAAGCGGACGCGCCTCGATCACCACAAATGCCTGGGCCCAGGGATGGTCATCCGTCAGGGTGACATGGATGATGGCCTCATATCCTTCGGGTGTCATTTCCCTGAGGCGCTCGGCGGCCCAGCCAGTGACATGCATGACAGGCTGGCCGGTTTTCAGATTGGTAACGGCCATGTCCTTCCACGCGATGCCCATGCGCAGCCCAGTGCCCAGCGCCTTAGAGCATGCCTCTTTCGCCGCCCAACGCTTGGCATAGGTGCCAGCGGTGTCGTGGCGGCGTTCGGCTTTACGCTGTTCGATGTCAGTAAAGACACGATTGCGGAACCGATCGCCAAAGCGGTCAAGCGTGCCTTGGATGCGGTCGATATTTGCGAGGTCTGTGCCGATACCGAGGATCATGACAACCGCACCGTCAGGATCTTGTAACTCGCCAAGCCAAAGAACCCGGCAAAGGCAAAATCGAACCAGCGGCGGGCGCGGCGGTAGGTTCGGACCATACGCTCGGACGAAAACAGAAACGCATAGCCGATGAAGATCATCAGCGATCCGGCATACAACATGGCGAAATAGCCCAGCAGCATCGACAGGCTGGCATTATTGGGTGCGACAATGGCATAGATCGAGCCCCAGCTGAGGATCGCTTTGGGGTTGGTCAGGTGGATCGCAGCGCCTTTGGCAAAGATCGTCGGCAGAGACCCGATGACTGGCTTGCCCAACGCAACCTCATTCGACGTCATCGCACGGCGCAGGGCCTTGAAGGCCAGCCAGCCCAGATAGGCGACACCGATGTACCGGATCACCTCGAACACCCAGACATTGGCCAGCATGATCGCCGACAAGCCCAGTGCAGCTGCTATGCCCCAAGCGGCGGACCCGGCGCAGATGCCCAGCGCAAAGACCAGACCGGCACGGCGGCCCTCGTTCATCGCGGTTCCGGCAATGCCCATCGTGGCAGGCCCCGGAGAGCCGCCAGCCATCAGCCAGGCCAGCCAGATGGCGACAAAGCCGGGCGTGATCACGTGCGCGCCTCGTCCATCAAGCGGCGCATTTCCTGAATGGCGGGGGTGAGGCCCAGAAAAATCGATTCACCAATCAGGAAATGGCCGATATTTAGCTCTTTCACCTCAGGGAAGGCCGCAACCGGCTTGACCGTGTCATAGGTCAGACCATGCCCCGCGTGCACCTCAAGCCCCAGCGAGTGGGCAAACGCAGACATCTGGCGCAGCGATTCAAGTTCTTGCGTGGCATCTCCCATGCGGCCCTCTGCGTGGGCGTCGCAATAGGCACCGGTGTGCAATTCGATCACTTCGGCGCCAATACGGTGGGCCGCCTCGATCTGGCGCTGGTCAGCGGCGATGAAGATCGACACGCGGCAGCCGACATCGCGCAGCGGCGCGATAAAATGAGCCAGCTTGTTTTCTTCACGCGCGACTTCAAGCCCGCCTTCGGTGGTACGTTCCTCGCGCTTTTCAGGCACGATGCAGACCGCGTGCGGTTTGTGCCGCAGGGCGATTTTCTGCATCTCTTCCGTGGCGGCCATTTCAAAGTTCAATGGCACCGACAGAACTTCCATCAACCCGTCGATATCAGCGTCCGATATATGGCGGCGGTCTTCGCGCAAATGCGCCGTGATGCCATCAGCACCAGCCTCTTCCGCCAGTTTGGCGGCGCGTAGCGGATCGGGATAAGCCCCGCCCCGCGCATTGCGCACAGTGGCAACGTGATCAATGTTCACACCAAGCCGCAGATGGTTCTCAGACATCCCTCGATTCCTTTTGAGTCGTTTGGCCCGAGCCTAGTGGCTCTGCCGGATAAACGGCAGTCGATTCTTCGGCCAAGCGCTTGATTTCCTCAAACTTCGCCTTGATCTTGGCGCGACGTCGCTGCTGATAGGTTAGGATCAATGGCAGGCTGAGGTAATAACAGACCACACCCGCCACAATGCCGGGGATGATGCCACCAATCATATAGGGGTAGAAGACGTCATCGTAGAACTGCGCCAACCCATGCCAATCTGCCACGCGGTCTGTAAACAAGGCCACAAAGTTATTCTTGAGATCACCGATGGCGTCAGCGAACTTTCCCATCAGCCCCTGTGTGTCACCCTCTTCATATTCGGTTCCTAACAGAAAGTGCCCGGTCTGCAGGCAGATCACACCGATCGGCACATAGGTCAGAGGGTTACCGAAAAATGTGCCACTCAGCGCGGCCAGAATGTTTCCCTTGATCAGCCTTGCGCCAACAGCCGCGACCAGAAAATGCAATCCGTAGAACGGGGTGAACGCCGCAAAAACCCCTGCCCCAATTCCACGCGCAATTCGGTCAGGCGAATCTGGAAGACGGCGAACTCGGTGTTTTACATAGTGAAAAGCGCGGGTCCACCCACCACGCGGATAGACAAACTCCGACGCGACTTGGACAGCAGAGCGTCGGTCTCGGCGCTTGAATACCACGCGTGCTCACCCTTCCTCAGCCAGCCGCAACCGCAGCTTTGGTCTGATCCCGATACCGTTCGACGGCCGCAACATCGCTTTCCGCCTCAAGCATCAGCATAAGCGAATGCAACTGTTCAAGGTCGCGCAGTTCGACATTGATCAGCAGACGGTAAAAATCCGGTTTGCGGTCAACAAATTCCAAGTTTGAGATATTGGCCTTTTTCTCGCCGATCAATGTGCAAATACGACCCAGAACTCCTGCATCGTTGCCGATGGTCAGATCCAATGTCGCACCATAGACGGCAGGGTGGGTTCCCGAATGCCAGTGCAGATCGACCCAGCGGTCGGGTTCGCCTTCAAACTCACTCAGCCGGTTGCAGTCGATGGCGTGTACCACCACGCCCTTGCCCCGGTACGTGATGCCGACAATACGTTCTCCCGGCAATGGCTGGCAGCATGGGGCGCGATCGAATTTCTGACCTGGTTCAAGGCCGATCACGGCGCGACGCAGTGGAATGGCGTCACCATCGTCCTTAGCCAGTTCAGGATAAACAGCCTCGACCACTTCATGCGCCGTCAGTTCAGCGCTGCCCAGACGGGCCAGCAATTCATGCCGATCTTTCAGGCGCAGGTGCTTGGCAGCAGTGTCCAGCGCCTTGTCTGTTGCCTTGCGTCCAACATGTTCGAAACCGGAACGCGCCAGTTCCTTGCCCAGCTTGATGAACCGCTCTCGGTCGACCTCGCGCAAGGCACGACGGATGGCGGTGCGGGCCTTGCCGGTGACGGCGATCTCAAGCCACGTGACCTGGGGCGTCTGACCGTCGGCGGTGATGATATCCACCGATTGCCCGTTCTTCAGCCGGGTCCAAAGCGGCACGCGAATGCCGTCCACCTTGGCCCCGACACAGGCATGGCCGATCCGGGTGTGGATAGCATAGGCAAAATCAATCGGCGTCGCCCCGCGCGGCAGCTTCACCACATCCCCTTTGGGCGTGAAGCAGAACACCTGGTCCGAATACATCTCGAGCTTGACGGCCTCGAGGAAGTCTTCGTGATCTTCTTCGTTGTCGAACTGCTCAGTCAGGTTCGAAATCCATTTGGCCGGGTCAACTGCAAAGGGGTTTTCGGTCCGTACACCGTCACGATAGGACCAATGCGCCGCAACGCCGGTTTCAGCCACGTCATGCATCTGGCGGGTGCGGATCTGAACCTCTACCCGTTTTCCGTCGCGCCCTGAAACAGTGGTGTGGATCGAGCGGTAACCGTTCGATTTCGGCTGACTGATGTAATCCTTGAACCGCCCCGGCACCGCGCGCCAGCGTTGGTGGATGGCACCAAGTGTGCGATAGCAGTCCTCTTCGGTCTGGGTGATGATGCGAAAGCCGTAAATGTCCGACAGGCGTGAAAAGCCCTGATCCTTTTCCTGCATCTTTCGCCAGATCGAATAGGGTTTTTTGGCGCGGCCAAACACTTCAGCCTCGATCCCCGCCTTTTCCAGCTCGTGCCGCATGTCGCCGGTGATGCGATGGATCACGTCACCGGTTTCGCGTTGCAGCGTGATAAAGCGCCGGATGATCGATTGGCGACCCTCGGGGTTCAGAACGCGGAAAGCGAGGTCTTCCAGTTCTTCGCGCATCCATTGCATACCCATCCGGCCCGCAAGCGGCGCATAGATGTCCATCGTCTCGCGCGCTTTAACCACCTGCTTTTCCGGGCGCATAGCCTTGATCGTACGCATGTTATGCAGACGGTCTGACAGCTTGACCAAAATGACCCGCAGGTCCTTGGACATGGCCATAAACAGCTTGCGGAAGTTTTCAGCCTGCTTGGTTTCGCGACTGGACAATTGCAGGTTGGTCAGCTTGGTCACGCCATCGACCAGCTTGGCGACCTCATCCCCAAACAGCTCGGCCACCTTGCCGTAATTGGCTTTGGTGTCTTCGATCGTGTCATGAAGCAGCGCCGTAATGATTGTCGCATCATCCAAACGCTGTTCGGTCAGGATGGCGGCAACGGCAACGGGATGGGTAAAATAGGGCTCGCCAGAATGGCGGAACTGCCCCTCATGCATCTGCTGACCGAATTCGTAAGCCAGAGTGATGCGTTCAGCATTCGTCTTGGGATTGTAGTTGCGGACCAGCGCAATCAGGTCGTCAGCAGAAATCATCCGGTCCGCACCTTCGTCATTAGGGCTTACCCCTGTCCCTGTGCCTCCATCAGAGCGCGCAGGAGTTTTTCTTCAGACATGTCGTCCATGGCAGGTTTGTCCGATTCGGCACCCATCAGCAGCGCCATCTGATCTTCTTCCGGCTCATCAACCTCGATCTGGGTTTGGTTGGCTTCGATCAGGCGCTCGCGCAGTTCATCCGCACTTTGGGTTTCGTCGGCGATTTCACGCAGGGACACGACAGGGTTCTTGTCGTTGTCGCGGTCAACGGTAATCGCTGCACCGGCGGAAATCTCACGCGCCCGATGGGCGGCAAGCATCACCAGCTCGAACCGGTTTGGAACCTTATCTACGCAATCTTCAACCGTCACGCGGGCCATGGGGCGCTCTCCGTTTCTGAATCCATGTCAGGAAGAGGTTTATCTAAGCGCGAATCCGCGCCTTGACAAGCAGGAAATACCCCAATTGCAAGGATCACAGTGGTGTGACCGCTGCAATATCGTCCGCAGGCAAATCGGTGACCATCTGCGATACCGTGCGATCCAGAACGGGATGACGCCAGTCGGGGGCGATATCGGCCATCGGCACCAGCACAAAAGCGCGGTCCTGCAGACGCGGATGAGGCAGGATCAGTTGATCCGGGGCCTCTTGCCGCTGCGCCTCTGGTGGCAACGTCAGCCAGCGATCGAACTGGGCGCGATCAGGCAGCACCTGTTCATCAAAACACACCAGGTCCAGATCCAGAGTTCGCATTCCCCAACGTTGTATCCGTTCGCGCCCAAACTCTTGTTCCACGGCGTGCAGCACACTTAACAACTCGGTCGCAGGTTTTTCGGTGGCGATCAAAGCCGCAGCGTTCACATAGTCCGGACCCGCCCCGGCGGGGAAGCAAGGCGTCGCGAAAAACCGGCTGACCGCGCGAATCACTACACCTTGACGCGAAATAGCGTCAAGTGCGTTCCGCAGCGTAACTTCGGGCCCTTTTCCTCTCAAGCTGAGATTTGCGCCCAGCGCAACAACGGCATTTGACAACGAATTGCTCATATAGCACCCTATATTCGACACATTGCATACTTGCGATAACCAGCAAAAGTTCTAATTATAGACCGACAGATCGCGCCAAATCATCACTCACTCACTCACCATGCGGGGCGGTCTGGATTATACCGGAAGGGACTATTTATGTTTTATAAAGACGAACGGCTAGCGCTGTTCATCGACGGCTCGAACCTTTATGCCGCGGCAAAAGCACTCGGTTTCGATATAGACTACAAACTTCTGCGGCAGGAATTCATGCGCCGTGGCAAGTTGCTTCGGGCTTTCTATTACACAGCGCTCCTGGAAAATGACGAGTATTCGCCGATCCGCCCATTGGTTGACTGGCTGCACTACAACGGCTTCACCATGGTCACGAAACCCGCCAAGGAATACACCGACAGCATGGGGCGTCGGAAAGTCAAAGGAAACATGGATATCGAACTTACCGTCGATGCCATGGAGCTTGCACCACGCGTGGATCATATCGTGCTGTTCTCGGGCGATGGGGATTTCCGCCCGTTGATTGCCAGCCTGCAACGTCAAGGCGTGCGCGTTTCGGTCGTGTCGACGATCCGCAGCCAGCCGCCGATGATCTCGGACGAACTGCGCCGCCAGGCTGACAACTTCATCGAACTGGAAGATTTGCGTGACGTAATCGGGCGCCCGCCGCGTGAAATGCCGGCTGAGCCGCGCAACGTCGCCATGGCCAGCAACAGCTGATCCGGCACTCTCTTTCTGATGGGGTAAATTTCGCGCGGTCAGGACCGAGGTCCTGGCCGCGCTTCTTTAACTATAAACAGGTGCTGAAACAAAACCTGACTAGCATCGATTCGTGTCAGTTGAATGACGATCTCCTGTCTGGACCAAGGCCGTGAAAAGACTTACCTGTGCCTTAAGGAGACAACTCAATGACAAAGCCACCACTGACACTTTACCTTGCCGCTCCCCGGGGTTTCTGCGCCGGTGTGGATCGTGCCATCAAGATCGTTGAAATGGCCCTGCAAAAATGGGGACCTCCGGTCTATGTGCGCCATGAGATCGTGCACAATAAATTTGTCGTCGACGGATTGCGAGACAAGGGCGCGGTCTTTGTCGAGGAGCTACATGAATGCCCTGATGATCGTCCGGTGATATTTTCCGCTCATGGCGTCCCGAAGTCAGTGCCCGCCGAGGCCTCAAAGCGCGAGATGATCTATGTGGACGCGACCTGCCCGTTGGTCTCGAAAGTGCATGTCGAGGCACAGCGCCATGCGGATGCGGGGTTGCAGATGATCATGATCGGCCACAAGGGCCATCCCGAGACCGTTGGCACCATGGGACAATTGCCCGAGGGCGATGTTCTGTTGGTTGAAACCGTCGAAGATGTGGTCACGGTTGATGTTCGCGATCCAAAGAAACTTGCTTTTGTCACCCAGACCACCCTGTCGGTTGATGACACCAAGGACATCATAGCTGCACTTCAGGCCCGGTTCCCGGCCATTGTCGGACCACACAAGGAAGACATTTGCTATGCCACGACGAACCGGCAAGAGGCCGTCAAGGCCGTGGCGCCTAAGGCAGACGCTCTGCTGGTTGTGGGTGCGCCGAACTCATCGAACTCGCGCCGTCTGGTCGAGGTCGCCTCGCGCGAGGGCTGCAAATACGCGCAACTGGTGCAGCGCGCCACCGAGATCGATTGGCGCGCGTTGGATGGGATCTCATCCGTGGCCGTCACCGCAGGCGCATCGGCCCCAGAGCTTTTGGTGAACGAAGTGATCGACGCCTTCCGCGCGCATTATGATGTCACCGTCGAATTGGTCGAGACAGCCGTCGAGAACGTCGAATTCAAAGTCCCCCGCGTCCTGAGGCAACCAGCGTGATTGGAGCACCAAAGGCGCCGCTTTTTCTGGGGCTCGCGGGGCTGATCCCGTTTGTTTGGGGTGCGCTGACCTACCTGAGCGGCGACCTGAACGCCTGGGGCGCACAAAACCTTGGCGCGCGTTTTGTGGGACCGTACGTGCAGTTGTTTTATGGCTCGGTCATCTTGAGTTTCATGTCAGGTGTTCTTTGGGGCTTTGCAACTAAAACCTCGGGCAGCAAGGCAGGTTTGTGCTACACTCTGTCGGTCCTGCCCGCGCTTTGGGCCTTTTTCATGACAGGCGGCGGACCGGTTCAAGCAGGTACAAACCTGATTTACGGGTTTGCCGGTTTGTTGATTCTTGATGCCCTGTTCACTTTTTGGCGGCTGACGCCGGTCTGGTGGATGCGGTTGCGCGTCCTGCTGACCGCCGTCGTTGTCGCCAGCCTTGCCGTCGGAGTTTATATGTGACCGACAAACGCACGATCAGCGCCTACACCAACCGATTGGCCGAGTATCTGAATATCCCGTTGCCGCCGGAACAGCTTGAGGCGCGCCAGGCATTTGCTGATGCAGTCGACACTGGGGGCTATGTGCTGGACCTGGGGTCCGGGCCCGGATCAGACAGCAGCTTTCTGATGCGTCAAGGGCTGACGGTACGGGCGCTGGACGTAACGCCTGCCTTTGTTGACCACGCCCGCGACAACGGCGTGGATGCGCATTTGGGCACGTTCAACGACGTCACGGAAACGTCCGTCTATGATGGTGTTTATGCCAGCTTCTCCTTGCTTCATGCGCCGCGCACAGATTTCCCCGGCCACCTTCGGGCAATTCATGAAGCCCTAAAGCCCAAAGGTCAGTTGTTTTTGGGCATGAAACTGGGCACGGGCGAACACAGGGACGCGCTTGATCGTTACTTTACCTATTATACCGAAGTCGAGATCGAAGACGCTCTGACCCAGGCTGGGTTCACGATTGACCGCACCGTCAAAGGGATGGGCAAAGGTCTGGCCGGGTCTTACGAAGGATACATGCTGGTGTTTGCTCATGCCTGACTTGTTTGCCTATACCGACGGTGCCTGTTCCGGCAATCCAGGCCCCGGAGGCTGGGGCGTGCTTTTGCGTGCAATGGACGGGGACACTGTCTTGAAAGAGCGTGAGTTAAACGGGGGCGAGGCCGAGACAACCAACAACCGGATGGAGTTGCTGGCCGCCATCTCGGCCTTGGAAACGCTTGAGCGTTCCTCGAAAATCACCATCGTGACTGACAGCGCCTATGTTAAGAACGGCGTCACCGGCTGGATCTTTGGCTGGAAGCGCAATGGCTGGAAAACCTCGAACAAGAAGCCAGTAAAGAATGTCGATCTGTGGCAACGCCTGGACCAGGCGCAAGACCGGCATGATGTGACCTGGGAATGGGTCAAGGGTCATGCGGGCCATCCGGAGAATGAAAAGGCCGACGAACTGGCCCGCGCGGGCATGGCCCCATTCAAACCTAAGAAGGCGCAGGCGTGACCGCGCTTTCGCTGCTGGATTACGCCTCGGTCCTGATATTTGCTCTGACCGGGGCTTTGGTGGCAAGCCGTGCCCAGCTGGATCTGGTTGGGTTTGCTTTCATGGCTTGCCTAACCGCAGTCGGCGGCGGCACAGTGCGTGATCTGTTGTTGGACCGACATCCGATCTTTTGGGTCGGTCAGCCGGATTACATCCTGATCGCCGTTGCCGCTTCAGTGCTGGTGTTCTTTACCGCACACCTGATGGAAAGCCGCTACAACTGGCTGATCTGGCTGGACAGTTTCGCTCTGTCGGTTGCCGTCGCTGCCGGGACAGGCGCTGCGCTGTCATTGGACCAATCCGGCGTCATCGTCGTGTTGATGGGCGTAACAACCGGGTGTCTGGGCGGGCTGATGCGCGACGTGGTCTGCAACGAGGTGCCGCTGGTGCTGAAGCAGGGCGAGCTTTATGTTTCATGCGCTTTTGCGGGGTCGTTGACGGCAGTTCTGGCCGTTCAGGCCGGAACGGAGCCCGCGCTTGCACTGGCTTTGTGCGCGTTGGTCTGCTGGGCCTTGCGGGCTGGGTCACTGGTGTTTGGCTGGCAATTGCCCGTCTACAAAAGCCGCCCACCGCGCAACTGAGCCTGTCGATGGACGTCAAAGCAATGTGCTGATACCTCTGTGAACATTGCAGCCCGGAGGCCAGCGTGATCTTTAGACTAACATCATTTGCAGCCTGTCTGACCCTGCTAGCCTCATGCGGGGAATACTACACACCAGTCAGTTTCGTTGCGCAGGGCGACCAGATCATTGCCTCCGGCACAATTGATGAAACAACGTTATCCGCTTTTGAGGAGGTCATCGCAAAAAACCCCGAAGCCCGAATTTTGGTTCTTCAATACATCGAAGGATCAGTGGACGATGATGCCAATGTCATCTTCAGCCGCGAAGTGCGCAGGGCCGGTTTCGATACGGTCGTTCCTTCAAACGGTCTGGTCGCCAGCGGCGGCACCGATCTGTTTCTGGCTGGAAACCGCCGCACCCTGCAGCCGGGGGCCTGTGTCGGCGTTCACAGCTGGGCCGGATCGGGATTGGTGGCGACAGAATTGCCCGAGGACGACCCGGAACATGACCGGTACCTGGACTATTTCAAAGACATCGGAGTGGATGAGGAGTTTTACTGGTATACCCTGTTCGCTGCCCCAGCCGACAGCATGCACTGGATGACCGCCGCTGAGGCGAACCAATACGACATGACCACGCGGGGTGCTCCGGCGCTTGGATCGGCCACGGTCTGCGGCGAGCGGTAAATCACCCCGTCAGCAAGCGCGCACCGATTTCCTTGACGAATTTTGCGGCCACCATTGCGGTCATACCGTAAGGGTCGCGATGCGGATTGAGCTCGACAATGTCTGCCCCGACTAATTGACCTTCGAACCGGTGGATCAGGTCGATGACCTCGCGCGTGCTTAAACCTCCGGGTTCGTGATGCGAGACACCGGGGGCAAAAGCAGGATCCAGCGCATCCAGATCCAGTGACAAATAGACAGGGCCATCAAAGGAAATCTGCAGGTCGGGGCTCCAGTTTCGCATGTCGATCACCTCGACCCCGAATTTATCAGCCTGTTCGCGCTGATGGGCGTTCATGGTGCGGATGCCGACCTGCACCAATCGGTTGATCGGGCAATTCTCCATCACCCGCGCAAAGGGACAGCCATGGCCCAGTGGGCCGATGTCTTGCTGGTCGTACAGATCAGGATGGCTGTCGATATGCAGGATGTTCAACCCTTGGTAACGATCCGCATGGGCTTTGATCAGCGGATAGGCGACGGAATGATCCCCGCCCAGAGACAACAGGCGCGCGCCGGTTGCGATCCGCTTGGCTGCTTCGGCTTCGATCCGGTCAATCGGTTCCTGTCCGCGCATTTCGAACACGTCAAGATCTCCGGCATCGCAAAATCGCATGCTTGCACCCAGATCAGTGCCATCCTCAGCAGTCAGGTTGGCGGCGCCGGAATGCAGCGCCTCGCGGATGCGTCCGGGGGCAAAGGCCGGGCCTTGCAGGAACGAGGAATGCAGATCCAGAGGCACCCCCATCAGGGCTACATCCCCAGGCTTCAGATCGTACTGCATCAAGATCCTCCAAATCGTTTAGACACGATCTGGCCGGGCAAAAGGCGATAGGTCAAGGGGTTAGCGGCGCAGGTAAGTCTGCCAGATCCAGATCACCAGCAACGCACCAAGGATCGCCCCGACAAAGCCAGACATCCAACCCATGACCGTCGCCAGAAACCGCAGCAGAAGCCCTCCGATCAGAGCCCCAATAATGCCGATCAACATGGTTGTCGGGATATCCGCCTCGATCCGCATCAGTCGGGTGGCCAGAAATCCGGCGGCAGCACCGATGACGATCAGGGCGACAATGGGCATCTCATTTCCTCCAGTGGGTCGGCACAATGATCAGGGCACCAACGGATGAGATCACCGCATCCAGACCCGGAGGACCAAAGCTGATGCCGAACATGATGCGCAAGAAATAGAACAAAAATGCCCCGCCTACACAGATGATGATCGATTGCAAATAGCCGTTATGGGTAAAACCGGTCTGTTCGGACAGGTAGCCCACGATCCCCGCAATCACGACGGTGCCCATCAACACCATGAACATATGGCTTTACTCCGAAGATAACCGAGTGCCAGTTGGTATTGCCCAGCCCCGCAGAAAGGTTTCCCTATCCTGCGCGCCTTTGCCTGCCCTTTGCAAGCGCAGCAGTTCAACGGCCCCCTGCCCACAAGCCACATGCAGATCCTGGTTCAGAACCTCACCCGGTGCGCCCTGCCCCTCTGCAAGGCGCGACGCCAGCAGCTTGATGCGTTCACCATCCATTTCGGTCCAAGCCCCGGGAAAAGGCGAAAGGCCCCGGATTTTCCGGTCAACCTCGACCGACGGGCGGCTCCAGTCGATGCGCGCCTCAGACTTGTCGATCTTAGCGGCATAGGTCACACCGCTCTCAGGTTGCGGTTCGGGCACCAGGTCCGGCAGCTTGGCAAGTGCGTCGACGATCAACACGGCCCCAAGGATCGAAAGCCGGTCATGCAGTTGCGCGGTGGTTTCTTCGGATTCAATTTCAGTTGCCTGCCGCAGCAAAACCGGACCAGTGTCCAGACCAGCCTCCATCTGCATGATGCAAATCCCGGTCTCGGCATCGCCGGACATGATCGCCCGATGAATCGGCGCAGCCCCGCGCCAACGCGGCAGCAGGCTGGCGTGGATGTTCAGGCACCCATGCTTGGGCGCATCCAGAACGGTTTGCGGTAGGATCAGGCCGTAAGCCACCACAACGGCCACATCCGCGTTCAGCGCGGCAAAGGCGTCTTGCTCCTCGGCTGATTTCAGCGAAACGGGATGGCGCACGAGCAAGCCCAGAGCCTCGGCCCGGGCATGAACGGGCGTTGGGCGGTCTTTCTTGCCGCGACCAGCGGGGCGCGGAGGCTGACAATAGACAGCAGCAATTTCGTGCCCGGCCTCGACCAGCGCATCCAGCACCGGAACTGAGAAATCCGGGGTTCCCATGAAGATAACGCGCATCTTTACCCCTGCTTTTTGGCTTTGCGCAGCAGTATGTCGCGTTTGACCTTGCTGAGACGGTCGAAAAACATCTTCCCGTTCAGGTGATCGATCTGATGCTGCACGCTGGTAGCGTCGATCCCGACAAAGTCACGACGGTCCACCATACCCTGTTCGTTCAGGAACTTTACGGTCACTGCACGCGGGCGTTTGATCTTGGCCGAAACGCCGAGCAAGTTCGGGCTGGCCTCTTCATGTTCGCGAAGTTCGATCGAGCTGTGCAGGATTTCCGGGTTCGCCAGACGCACGGCCTTGCCACGTTCTGCTGAACCATCAACCACGGCCAGACGCAGCATCACACCGATCTGTGGCGCGGCCAGACCAACACCGGGCATCGCTTCCATCGTGTCAATCATGTCATCCCACACGGCGCGAATTTCATCGGTGATTTCAGCCACCTCATCCGCTTTGGTGCGCAGACGTTTGTCCGGCCAGGGCAAGCAGGTGCGCACGGTCATGAGCGCGCTTTCTCGCGTTTCAGCTTTTGCATCTTGCGCGTGATCATTTGTCGTTTCAGCGGTTTGAGATAGTCGATGAAGAGCTTGCCGTTCAGATGGTCAATCTCATGCTGCACGCAGGTGGCCCAAAGCCCATCAAAGGTTTCCTGCTGCAGATTGCCGTTTTGATCCATCCAAGTGACATCCACCACCTTAGGGCGGGTCACTTCGGCGTATTGATCGGGGATCGACAGGCAACCTTCCTCATAGACATTGGTCTCATCCGATGATGCGATGACCTCGGGGTTGAACATGATCAGGGGGCGCGGGGTTTCACCTTCTTCCTTGACACAATCCAGAACAATCAACCGATCCAGCACACCGATCTGCGGCGCGGCCAGGCCGATGCCGGGCGCGTCATACATGGTTTCCAGCATGTCATCAGCCAGTTTGCGCAGCTCGTCCGTTAGGTCGCCCACGGGCGCGCAGACCTTCTTCAGGCGGGGATCGGGATGGATCAGGATATTGCGTTTCATGAGGCTGATTTAGGCCATCCCGCCTCGCGCCGCAACGCCCCCCTTGCACCTGCCTGATTTGCGGTTAGCTTTCGTCCAACAGAACGGAGCAGACATGACTTTCAACGACCTGATCGATCGCCGGGGCACCAACAGTTCCAAATGGGATAAGATGGAGATGCTCTATGGTGTCTCACCCGAGGATGGGCTGGCCATGTGGACGGCCGATTCCGACTACCAAACAGCGCCTTGCGTGATCGACGCTTTGCGTAAAGCCGCAGATCAAGGCGTTTTCGGGTATTCGTGGACGCACCCGGATTATCTCGCTTCGATCCAATGGTGGATGAAAAGCCGTCATGACTGGGAAATCGACACGGATTGGATCCTGACGACCCAAGGTCTGGGCAATGCAATCGCGCTGTCGCTGGATGTTTGGACCGAGCCGGGCGATGGCATCGTGATCTTCACCCCGGTCTACCACGAGTTTGCCCATAAAGTGAACAAATCGGGCCGCCGTGTCGTGGAATGCCCGCTGGTGCGTGATGGCGACAGCTATGGGCTTGATTTGGACGACGCGCAGTCGCGGCTGGACGGGTCCGAAACGATGCTGCTGTGGTGTTCGCCGCAAAACCCATCGGGTCGGGTCTGGACGCCAGAGGAACTGTGCGCTGTGGCCGCGTTTGCCGAACGCAACGGCTTGATCCTGGTGTCCGATGAGATCCACCACGATCTGGTTTACCCCGGCACCAAATTTGTGCCGATGGATGTGGCAGCGCCTGATGCACGGCCTTGGACCGTGACCCTGACCGCGGCGTCAAAGACCTTCAACATCGCGGGTCAGCGCACTGGCAACATGATCATCCCCAACCCAAAACTACGCACAGCTATGAAGAACCGGCTACAGGCGCTGGATTACGATCCCGGTGCATTGGGCGTGGAAATGATCACCGCCGCTTACAGCCCGGAAGGGGCCGAATGGGTGGATGCCCAGGTCGCACATCTGGAAGGCAACAAGCGTTTGTTTGATCAGACCATTGCCGGGATTCCGGGCCTGTGGTCGATGCCATTGCAGGCGACTTATCTTGCCTGGGTCGATTTCTCGGGCACCGGTATGGACCATGACGAGTTTGTCCGCCGCCTGCGTGAGGACGCAAAAATTGCAACCTCCTCAGGCCCCGGTTTCGGAACGGGGGGCGAAACGTTTGAGCGGTTCAACCTCGCCACCCAGCGCGCGCGGGTCGAAGAAGCCTGTACGCGGTTGAATCGGGCCTTCGGTGATTTGCAGTAAGTCATGATTTGGCTGGGATTGGTGTACCTGGCCCCGTTGACCGTATGTGCCAGCCAGCTTGGCTTGCACTTTTTGTGCCTAGCCCATCCGCGTCTTCAGTTACGCCCCGAACTTAACGTTTCGATCCTAACCTGATCGAGAAAACCGCCCGAAGACCGGACATAAGGCCAGATTGCATCGTCGAACGCCTGAATGGCCACCATTGGAGCCTGACTAAAACCGGTACAACGAAAGAAATCAGGCCTTAATCTTCGTGCCCCAACAAAGCAATCGGCGCGTCCGGCGCGCGATAGAAATCCAGCGGAGCCCTGTCATGCGCCGCCGTGCTGCGTTTGAATTCATACCGCATCTCACCACCCTCATCTTCGTCCGCGACGATCAGACATTGGTAGAGATGGTTGGCCCCATCATAGATATCGACCAGACCGCGCAAACGCGGCGTAGTTTCAGCCTCAACTGTGAATCCATCCTTCCACAATTTGAGGATTTTGTAGGTATTGTTGCCCATTTCCACCCTTAGACGGCTGGCTTTCTTCAGCGTGGCGATTCGGGCAGCGTCCAACTCGGCGCGTATTTCCTTTGAAACATAAGTACTCATTAATCCGTTCCCCCGTGAATGACTTCTATTGTGCGGGAAAGGTTGTAAAAATCCAGTGAAGGAGATCACGGAAATCGAAGCCGGTACAAATTGTTGCCCGGATATCCCAACCGTGACTGTGCGCTAACGCAGGGATTTTGCGCGGCCATTCGCATAGGAACGGGTCCTGCTTGGGCTTATCTTTGACGAAACGCTCTTGCGGAGGAAAAGGTATGGGCCTGCTGGTCGGCGGAACATGGCACGACACTTGGTATGACACGAAATCGACAGGCGGCGCATTCAAACGCAGCGCGGCGCAATTTCGCAATTGGCTGACAGCCGACGGCAACGCGGGGCCGTCCGGCAAGGGCGGTTTCAAGGCGGAGGCCGGGCGCTATCACCTCTATGTCAGCTATGCCTGCCCATGGGCACATCGCACGCTGATCTTTCGCGAGCTGAAAGGGTTGAGCGATCTGATTTCAGTCTCTGTTGTGCACACCGACATGTTGGGCAAGGGCTGGACTTTTGAAAAAGACGATCATGGCGCGACGGGCGATGACCTCTATGGGTTCAGCTACGCGCATCAGATCTACACCAAGGCTGACCCCTCCTATTCCGGGCGCGTGACGGTGCCGATCCTGTGGGACAAGCAGCAAGAGACCATTGTCTCGAATGAAAGCTCGGAAATTATCCGCATGTTCAATTCCGCCTTCAACGGGATCACGGGCAACACCGATGACTACTGGCCCGAGGCGATGCGGGACGAAATCGAAGAGGTCAACGCCCGCATCTATTCAGACGTGAACAACGGCGTCTACAAGTCCGGTTTCGCCACTTCACAAGAAGCATATGACACCGCTGTGGGCCCGCTGTTCGAGACACTGGACTGGCTTGAAGAGCGCCTGTCCCGCAATCGGTATTTGATGGGGGGTCGGATCACCGAGGCTGACTGGCGACTGTTCACAACACTGATCCGTTTTGATCCGGTCTATCACTTGCATTTCAAGTGCAACAAGCGCCGTCTGATCGACTACCCCAACCTTTGGGCCTATACGCGTGAGTTGTATCAGTGGCCGGGTGTCGCGCCCACGGTGAACATGAACCATATCGTGCGCCACTATCACTTTAGCCACAACAGCATCAATCCACACCGGATCATCCCGACGAACCCTGTGCTGGACTATATGGAACCGCACCGACGCGATCAGCGCCCCGCTGCGTAATGTTCAACCATCGCCGCCAGGTCCTCTGGCGGTGTTTCGCTTTGCACATAGGCACAGGCATTCGGGCTGTGGGCAAAGATCGAACCGTCCGAGAAAAAGGTGGTGTTGGTGACAAAGATCACCCGCGCCTCGGGGCGGCGATAGCTTGCGAAATCGGCCACGGCTAATGCGCTGCCGGTTTCCAGAACCAGATCCAGCACGATGATTTCGAAATCCGTGCCGTAAAGCGCCAGAATGGCGGCCTCCTGCGTCTCGACCAGCGTGACCTCGGCGCCTTGCCGTTCCAGATGCCTTTTCCAGACCCGACCAAGGTCGGGGTTACTCTCAACAATCAGAACTTTCATTTGCAACAACCTCGGCACTTGATATGGTGAGTGGTGCCGACCCCCGTGATCCGTGATCTCGTTATTTCCTTTACAAAGTGTTAACAGCGCCCCCACAGCTCCGTGATCTAGCGGATTTGCTTGTAAAAGAGGCGAAAATCCGCTTGAAACGCGCCAAAACCGGTCATTTCCCGCAGAGAGAGCAGATGAGCACATTGGATCACGGTCTGGACCCACGCGCGGTGCGCGACCACGGCGGCGGGCTGGACAGAGCGATCATCAGATATGGCGGTCAACGTGGCGACTGGATTGATCTGTCGACCGGCATCAACCCACATCCCTATGAGATTACAGGACTGACCGCAGGGGATTGGACTGAGCTGCCGGATCATGGTGCTTTTGAACGACTTAGCAATGCCGCGCGCCGGTTCTGGAACGTGCCGGATGGGGCAGCGATCCTTCCCGCACCCGGGGCATCAGCCATTATCGCCCGAATCCCAGCCCTGGCTAAATCCGGCACGGTTCAAATCACGCCACCCACCTATAACGAACACGCGGCCGCCTTTACATCTCAGGGGTGGAGTGTTCAGGCAAACACGCCCGGAGACGCCCGAGTGATCGTGCACCCGAACAATCCCGACGGGCGTATCTGGCTGGAAAGCGATGTCTCTGCCCCGCTGACCGTAATTGATGAAAGCTTTTGCGACGTCACGCCCGACGCCTCTCTGATCCATCTGGCAGACCGCCCCGGCGTGATCGTGTTGAAGAGCTTTGGCAAGTTCTGGGGATTGGCCGGAATGCGACTTGGTTTTGCGATCGGGCGGCCAGATGTGATTGGCCAGCTGAATGCTCTGACTGGCCCCTGGTCGGTGTCAGGCCCTGCCCTGCGGGTCGGAACTCAGGCCCTGTCAGACACCGGCTGGGCGGACTCTATGCGTGCGCGGCTGGCAGATGAGGCATCTCGACTGGATACGCTGCTGACAACCAAAGGTGCCGAGGTCGTTGGCGGCACAAGCCTGTTCCGTCTTTATCAGGTTGATGATGCCGAGAAATGGCGGGATCGGCTTGCTAAGACCCATATCTGGAGCCGCATCTTTCCTTATTCGACCACCTACCTGCGCCTCGGGCTGCCGCCTGCAAACGGGTGGGATCGGCTGGAGGCCGCGCTGTGAGCCTTGGCCTGATGCTGGTCTGTGCCATGTGTCTGGACGCAGCGCTGGGAGAGCCCGACTGGCTATGGTCGCGCGTCAAACACCCGGCAGTGATGATCGGAAATTTGATTGCCTGGCTGGATAATCGCTTAAACCACGGGGCATCACGACGATTGAAAGGTGCGGGCGTGCTTGCCGTACTGGTCGGCGGTGCATGTGGACTTGGATGGGCAATGTCCATGCTGGGGCCTGTGGCCGAGATCCTGCTTTGCACGATCCTGCTGGCACAGAAATCGCTGGTTGAACATGTGCGAGCAGTGGGCGACGGTCTGCTGACCTCAGTGGACGAGGGGCGGGCACAGGTGGCCATGATCGTCTCACGCGATACGCGGGACATGACCGAGGCGCAGGTGGCGCGTTCGGCCATCGAAAGCGCGGCGGAAAACCTCAGCGACGGGGTCATTGCGCCTGCTTTCTGGTTTCTTGTCGCAGGGTTGCCGGGGTTACTGATTTACAAGGCCGTGAATACCGCCGACAGCATGATCGGTTATCGCAATGAAAAGTACAGCGAGTTTGGATGGGCCTCGGCCCGGTTCGATGACCTGCTAAACCTGATCCCTGCCCGCCTGACCTGTGTGCTGATCGTGGCGCTCTCGGGGCAGCGGTCGCGCTGGCGCGAAATTGTGGGGGATGCGCGCCGCCATATCTCGCCCAATGCAGGCTGGCCCGAGGCCGCGATGGCTCGCGCGCTGAACGTCGCCCTGGCAGGGCCACGCAGCTATGATGGAAAGCTGCGGGACCTGGCCTGGGTCAATGGCGACGCGCCGCGCGAGATCGGGGCGGCGGAGGTTTTCCGCGCATGTCACATGTTGTGGAGCGTTTGGGGGCTTGCGCTTGGGCTCGTGTCGGTGTGGGTTGGGGTCAATCTGATTTTCTGACGGGTCTCTTCATGCGTTTACTCTCTGGGCTGATTGCAGCCGCGTTGTTTGCCTCTCCTGCCTTTGCCCAATGTGGGGGTGGGTTCAATTCCTTTGTCAAAGGGCTGAAGACCGAAGCGGTACAACAAGGCTTTGACAAATCCACCGTGAACGCGTTTTTCAAAGGGGTGCAGCAAGACAATGCCGTACTCAGGGCCGACAGGGCGCAAGGGGTGTTTCAGAAACCGTTCATCGAGTTTTCGCGCCGTCTGATTTCAGCCAACCGGATAGAGCGCGGGCAGGCCATGTCGCGCAAATATGATGCGGTCTTTGATCGGATCGAGCGTGAATACGGCATCTCTCGCGGCGTGCTGCTGGCATTCTGGGCGTTCGAGACCGACTATGGGTCATTCCAGGGCGACTTCAACACCCGCAACGCGCTGGTGACTTTGGCGCATGATTGTCGCCGGCCAGAACTCTTCCGCCCACAAATCTTCGCCGCCATCGAACTGTATCAGAACGGCGATTTCGACCCGGCCCGAACAACAGGCGCATGGGCCGGAGAGATTGGAATGGTCCAGATGCTGCCGCGCGACATTTTGGAAAACGGCGTCGACGGTGATGGCGACGGGCATGTCCGCCTGAAAACCTCTGCCGCTGATGCGCTGATGTCCGGGGGCAAAATGCTGTCGCATCTGGGCTGGCGCGCAGGCGAGCCTTGGCTGCAAGAGGTCACGGTGCCCGCACAGATGGACTGGTCCCTGTCCGGCCCCGGCAAACCGCGTTCGGTGGCCGACTGGCAAGCCATGGGCGTGCAGGCGCGCAGCGGGTCGTTGGCCAACTTGCCTGCCTCGCTGATCCTGCCGCAAGGGCGCAATGGTCCGGCCTTTTTGGCCTACCCGAATTTCGACGTCTATTTCGAATGGAATCAGAGCTTTGTCTACGTTCTGACCGCGGCTTATTTTGGTACACGACTGGAAGGGGCACAAATCTATGATGCGGGCAACCCGGCGCAAGGTTTGAATGGCGCGCAAATGAAGCAATTGCAAACCAAACTGCAAGCCAAAGGGTATGACGTGGGCAAGATCGACGGGATTCTTGGGGCCGGCACACGTGCCGCGGTGCAGGCTGAACAGGCCCGCTTGGGCCTGCCTGCAGATGCCTGGCCAACGGTCGACTTGCTGAACCGGCTTTGACTTGGCACGCCGCGTTTAACTGTCGTCGAACACAGGGCGCGGCGCACCGTTGTCGTCCAAAGCGACGAATACGAACTCGGCTTCCGTAACCTTTTTTCCATTCTGCGATTGCCTCGGGCGTGCCCAGACATCCACGTGAACACGAATGGATGTGCGCCCGACATGCGTCAGCGCCGCATACAGTGTCACTTCGTCCCCAACTTTGACCGGTTGCAAGAATTGCATGGCCTCAACGGAAACGGTCGCGGCGCGTCCTTGCGCCACACGCGCCGCCATATTACCCGCCGCCAGATCCATTTGTGACATCAGCCACCCGCCAAAAATATCACCAGCCGGGTTGGTATCCGCGGGCATTGCAATCGTTCGAATGACCAGAACACCTTCGTCCTGCTGACGACCATGTGAGCCGCGTTGCTTTCCTAAAGCGAGCCGGTCGTCGGTGTCTTCTGCCACAGGTTCAATCCCTTCCTAAGCCATAGACTGGCATGGTCCTCCGTTCAGTCTGGCAAGGTTTCCTACCAAAATGAAGAGAGCACCAGCTTTGCGCTCAGGTCGAGCGCCTCAATTTCGAAAAGCATTAATCAGACCGGACGGGATAGCGATCTCCTTTCTGATCAATCAGAATCAGCCGTTCACCGCTTCGTACATAAAGATCACACCGGCTGAATCCGTTTCGATAGGCGATACAAACGCTGCCGTCCTCGGAGATGGAATAGGTGCCGAAAGCCGAGTCTCCGCTGGCATAGGTATAGGAATAAGCCCCACCAGCCGAGAATTTGGCCTGACCATCATCGTAGAAGGTGATCGTTTGGCCTGCCAAAGCGTCAAGCTCTGCTGATGTCAGAGGAGTGTCCCCGGACTTTAAAGGTCAGTCTGCAGCATAAGCAAAGCTTGCTACGAACAGGGCGGGGATCAGAAATCGTGTCATGCGCCCAAGCTAGCGCGATCCGAACGCAAACGTTGTAAACTTGCAGTGAACGGTCACGCGACCATCTGTTCGGCCTTTTTCAGATCAACCGAGACCAGCTGGCTCACGCCTTGTTCCTGCATCGTGACGCCGAACAATCGGTCCATCCGTGCCATTGTAACTGCGTGGTGGGTGATGATCAGAAAGCGTGTGTCGGTTTGGCGGCACATCTCGTCCAGCAAGTCGCAAAAGCGCGTGACGTTGGCGTCGTCCAGCGGCGCGTCGACCTCGTCCAACACACAGATCGGTGCGGGATTGGCGAGGAAGACACCAAAAATCAGCGCGGTCGCAGTAAGGGTTTGTTCCCCGCCCGACAACAGGCTGAGGGTCGACAGTTTCTTGCCCGGCGGCTGGCACATGATCTCAAGCCCCGCATCGAGCGGATCGTCGCTTTCAACCATGACCAAGTTGGCCTCGCCACCCCCAAACAGGTGCTTGAAAAGCATCGCGAAGTTCGAGTTCACCTGTTCAAACGCGGTCAGCAGACGTTCGCGCCCTTCGCGGTTGAGGCTTGCGATACCGCTGCGCAGGGCCTTGATCGCCTCTTCCAAATCGGCCTTTTCGCTGCTGAGCGTGTCGAACTCTTCCTGAACTTCTTTGCTGTCTTCTTCCGCCCGCAGGTTCACCGCACCCATGGCGTCGCGTTGACGCTTGTGGCGGTTCACCTCAGATTCCAGAACATCCGCCGCAGGCATCTGGTCGGGGTTCACATCCAACTGGTTCAGCAACTGGTTCGGGGTCAGTTGTTGATCCTCAGCGATCCGTTCTGCCGCAGCGACCACACTTTCCTTTGCCGCATCACAGCGCGCCTCAGCCGCCGCGCGGCTTTCGCGCGCTTCCGACGCCAGGCGTTCCGCTTCACGTTCTGCCAGAACAACCTCACGCTGCTGGGCCTCAGCCTCGGCCAGCTTGTCCGCAGCCTCTGCCCGGCGCGCTTCGGCAGCTTCGATCAATTCGTTCAGCTCTTCCCGCGCTTCGGCGATTTCTGCCGGTGCGGCCATGGCCTCGGTCAGTTCCTCTTCCGAACTTTCCTTGCGCTCAGCCAATTCCGAAATCCGCTTTTCAGCGGTTTCCAATCGGTGCCGCCACCCGCTGAGATCCTTAGTGACCTCTTGCGAGCGGCGGGTGCGTGCGTCCCCCTCACGACGCAGCTCATCATGGGTCGAACGGTGGGTCAGCATCGTGATCCGCGCCGCCTCGACAGTTTGTTTGATGTCTTCGACCTCGGCACGTGCACTGTCGAGATCGCCCAAGCCATTCAATGCGCCCTCGGCTTCGCGCAGTTGCGCGCGGGCCGCCATAGCGTCTTCCTTGTGGCGATCTACGGCAAGGGTCAAAGTCTCCAGCTTGCCCTGCGCCAGATTACGATCCGCTTCGGCGCGGCTGAGCAAGCGCGCAGTTTCGGCCATGCGCTGATCCGCAGCACGGCGGGCTTCTCGCGCACGGCGGTCGGCCTCAGTCACATCCGCCAATTGCCGCGACAGCGCCTCATGCGCGGCGCGCGCACCTTCTGCCTGCGCCTCGGTGCGGGCAAGTTCCTGTTTCAACGCTTCCAGCTTGTTGAGCTGCTCTAACCGTAGCGCTGCCGCGCTTGGGGCATCCTCGGCCCACGCCCGGAACCCATCCCAACGCCACAGGTCGCCTGAGCGGGATACAAGCCGCTGCCCCGGTTTCAAAGACGCCTGCAAGCGTGCGCCTTGATCAGCATCTATAACACCGATCTGCGCAATCCGACGGCTGAGACGATCCGGGCCGGAGACGTGCAGCGCCAGCGGTTCAACCCCATCCGGCAAAGGCTGATCCCCGTCATAGCCCGCCACCTGCACCCAGCCAGAGGGGCCATCGCCGTCGACCAGCGGCGCGCGCAGATCATCGGCCAACGCGGCGCCCAGAGCCTTTTCAAAGCCCGGCTCGACGCGCAACAAATCCAGCACTTGACCACCTTCAGCGGTGTCGCGTTCCACCAGCTTGGCCAGCGCCGTGGTTTCGGCCCGGATCGCACCAAGCTCACCTTCGGCCTCAGAACGCTGTGCGCGCGCTTCGGCCTCGCGGGCTTGCGTTTCGTTGCGCAGCTCATCTGCAGCAGCCAGAGCCTCTTCTGCGGCTTCCGCTGCTTCTCGGGCTTCCTCTTCGCCCTCAAGGGCTGCTTCGAACGCTTCGCTGGCGCGGGTCAGGGCTGTCTTGGCCTCATCCACAGCCTGTCGTGCCTTTTCCTCTTCGCCCTCAGACCGGGCCAATGTCTTGCGACTGTCTTCTACCAATCGCTGTGCCGATTGATGCCGTGCAACAAGGCGAGCCATATCTTCGGTCTGTTGCGACAGGTGGTCTTCACGGTCCTGCAGAATCGAGGCTGCTTCGCGTGCGATTTCTGCCGCTTCGGCCACTTTCTCGTCATGACCCTCGGCTGCTTTCGCCAGCTCGCGCGCTTCCCATTCCAGGCGCTCGATCATCTGGCCCGCGTCGCGGTTCAGACCGGTTTCTCGTTCAATATCATTGCCAAGCTGCTGGATACGGTTGGTCAGTGTCTCAATGGTTTGCCGCGCGCGGGTTTCCTGATCCGCAAGCTGATCGCGCTGCACCTGCTGGCGTTGCAAGACAGCCGCAGCAATGGCCTCTTCTTCCCGCAAAGGCGGCAAAGTTTCCTCGATTTCAGCCCGTTTTGCAGCAGCGGCGCGCGCCTCAGCTTCGGCACGAGAGGCTTCGGCGATACGTTCACGCAGCTTATCTTCAGCCTGCTGGCGGGCCATATCGGCCTCTTTCCAGCGCCGATAGAGCAGCATCCCTTCGGCCTGACGCAGTTGCTCGCCAATCTCGCGGTATCGTGCAGCTTGGCGGGCCTGGCGCGCCAGTTGAGCCAATTGCCCACCAAGCTGCTCCAGAACGTCATCGACGCGGGTCAGGTTCGCCTCGGTGCCCTTCAGCTTCAATTCGGCTTCGTGACGACGCTGATACAGACCCGAGATCCCAGCAGCTTCTTCCAGAATGCGGCGGCGCGCGCGGGGTTTGGCGTTGATCAATTCGGCGATGCGGTTCTGCCCGACCAGCGCAGGCGAATGCGCCCCGGTCGAGGCATCGGCGAACAGCATCTGTACATCGCGCGCGCGCACATCCTTGCCGTTGGTTTTGTAAGCGCTGCCAACATCGCGGGTGATGCGCCGCACGATCTCCAACTGATCGCTGTCGTTGAACCCGGATGGCGCGAGGCGTTCCGAGTTGTCCATGGTCAGGACAACCTCGGCAAAATTGCGCGCGGGCCGCGTGGCTGCACCGGCAAAAATCACATCCTCCATCGCACCGCCACGCATGGATTTGGGGCGATTCTCGCCCATCACCCATCGCAAAGCTTCCAGAAGGTTGGACTTGCCGCAGCCATTTGGCCCCACCACACCTGTCAACCCGTCCGCGATGATCAGATCGGTCGGATCAACAAAGCTTTTGAAGCCGGTCAGTTTGAGCTTGCTGAAACGCAATGGCAGCGTGTCCCGTGATTCCTATGAGTTGAAAGTCTGCGCAAGGGATAGGGTCCGAGTCAACGGAGTTGCGCAGGATATGGGATATCATTTTGAGTTATCCACAATATCTTGCCGGAATACCCGAAAATACGCGTATATCAATATGGTGTGCACTCAAAGACCTGATAGCCGTAGTCATCCCCAACGTTTTCGTAGATGCCATAGTCGATGCATTCATAATTGGGCGTAGAAACAGCGGTCAGCAGCAACCGCTCGCCAGCGTCTCGATCGCAGCCCAAAACACCAACCGTTACCGCCGCATCGCCCAGCACATCCAGAATCGGACAACCCGAAACCTGAGCCATCGCAAGGGCAGCCCGGTCTCGGACCGGACCCAGCCGGGGTGCGTATTGCGCGTTGACCCGAACCGCTTCGGCCAGCTCACCGCGCACGCGCACGTCGAATACGCTGCCATTCACCGCCACGCGCGTGGCAGGCACGTCACGAAAATGAGGGGTTCCGGCCGCGCAGGCAGCCAACAGCAGAGGGGCAAGACACCGGATCATGCCGCAGAGTTGCAGGATTTTGGTTAACAGAACCTTTCCGCACCTCAGGTCCGGAGAACTTCTCCCAACCGGCGAATACCCTCGCGGATTGATGCCTCATCAGAATTTGAAAAGCTAAGTCGAATGGTATTGGCGCCGCTGCCATCCGGGTAGAATGCCTGTCCCGGCACAAAGGCCACTTTCACCGTGTCCAACGCACGCGCCAGCAATTCAGACCCACTAGCCTCAGCAGGCAGCGTGACCCAAATGAACATACCGCCCTCGGGCCGGGTCCACTCAACCCCCTCGGGCATATGCTGTTCCAACGCGTCCAGCATCACATCGCGACGGGTTTGATAAACCGCACGCACTTGGGGAATATGGCTGTCAAAACACGCTTGCGCCACGTCATGAACGGCCATTTGGTTTATGGTCGCCGAATGCAGGTCCGCCGCCTGCTTCAACAAAACCAACTGAGATATGATCGGCTTGGGCGCCACGACCCAGCCCATGCGCAGCCCCGGCGACAGGGTTTTTGAGAAACTGCCGCAATAGATTGTCCTACAGTTTTCGATAGACCCTTTCCGAGCCAGCTCCAAAGACAGGATCGGTGGGATCGGATCCCCGTCATAGCGCAACGCCTGATAGGCCCCGTCTTCGATTATGGCGCAATCCAACTCTTCTGCCAGATCCAACAAAACCTCCCTGCCTTGCAGATCCAGAGTTTCGCCGGTTGGGTTGGCAAAATCTGCCGACAGGTAAGCGAATTTCACCGCCCCATCCCCGGCTGCTGCCTTGTATTCCGCGGCCCCGCTGTTGCCGTTCAACCGATCAAACCGGGGTTCATACGCATTGAACGCAGCAAGCGCGCCCAGATAGGTGGGCCATCCAACCAGGGCCGTGTCACCGGGGGACAGAAACAACTTGCCCAGGTAGTCCAGCGCCTGCTGCGACCCTGACGTGATCAGGATGTTGTCGATGTCACACGTCACTCCAATCTCGCGCATATGCTGCCCCAGCCATTCGCGCAGCGGGACATAACCTTCGCTGACCGAATATTGCAGTGCCTGGGCTTGTGTCTCTGGTCCCAGCGCCGCTTGAAACGCCTGCGCAAACGCGTTGGCTGGGAACAACGCTGGATCCGGAATGCCGCCCGCAAACGAAATGATCCCTGGTTGGTCGAGCAGTTTCAACAGCTCTCGGATTTCTGATGCCTTCATCCGGGAAGCCCGGGTGGCAAACAATGTGTTTTGGGACATGAGGCTCCTCCGATCTCAATTCCGGGCAGCCTACGGCGGTCTATTTTAAAGTCAATAATGCTGACCTTTTATTTCAAGCGATTTGAACGGGCATCCTTGAACGCGTCATGCGCTCGTGGTCAAATGACTTGACCAAATCAGGAACTCTGATGCCCTTTCACAAAGTCGAAACCGAAAAACTCTCGCTTGCTGTTGTTCGCCAGATCGAGCTTTTGATCTTGCGTGGCATCCTGCGCCCCGGCGAGCGTTTGCCCCCGGAACGCGATCTGGCCGAGCGGATGGGCGTGTCACGCCCGTCCCTGCGCGATGCGATTTCCGAGCTTCAGGCGCAGGGATTGCTGACCGCCAAAGCCGGGTCCGGTATATATGTGGCCGATGTTCTCGGATCGGCTTTTGCTCCGGCCCTGATCCGATTGTTTGGCAGCCATGACGAAGCGGTCTTTGACTATCTGTCCTTTCGCCGCGACATGGAAGGGTTGGCAGCTGAAAGGGCCGCACGGCAAGGCTCTGACAGCGACCTGAAAGTGGTTCAGGCGGTCTTTGACAAGATGCAGGCGGCCCATGACCGGAACGCAGCGGATGATGAGGCGCGATTGGATGCCGAATTCCACATGGCCATCATCGAAGCCAGCCACAATGTCATCATGCTTCACATGATGCGTTCGATGTACGATCTGTTGGTACAAGGCGTGTTTTATAACCGTCAGACGATGTTCCAACAGCGGGCCACGCGCGAGGCGATTTTGGACCAGCACCGGGCCATAAACGAAGCGTTACAAACGCGAAATCCTTCGGCTGCTCGCACCGCGATCGAACAGCATCTGGATTTTGTGGAGCGTTGCATGGCGGATCAAAGAAAGTCCGACCAGAACGAAGCCATTGCGCAGCAGAGATTGCAACACGAGGCCGGGCGGGAGTGAACGCTACCCCTAGTAGACGGCCGAACGACAAATAGCTGAATTACGCGGCCCCGGTTGCAACGGGGATCAGATGTTGCGGTAAAGGTTTTCCGCTGCTTTCTCCCAAATGATGATCGGGGGCCAGTGTTGTCAAAGCCGGATCGATGAACAACCTGGCACCACGGTCGCGTAACTGTTTATGCAGCATCACATGTTCGCACACCTGATGACCTTTCTCGTCCCGACAAGAATACCGCAAACCTCTCAAGGCTCGGGTTTTGTACAACCCAGCACCACCAAAGGCACTGTCGACCGGGATCAGCGGCGTTTCGGCTGGAATATGGAACTGCCGGTCAAAAACCGCCGACTTCAGCAAAGCCTTGCGCCACTTTAGACGTCCAAACAGCGGTCTGCGCGTGTTTTGAATGCGTTGCCAGACGTCTTCGTCACACCAGCCGGGGCAGCGCAAGGCGTAGATGTCGTAATATGCAGGTTTGGAATTGGCAAAGACACCCTCCCACAAAGGGACAACCCTCTGCGCAGCTGTCAGAACCGCCTGAACATCAAGACAGACATTTGGACCATCCAAGTCCAGAACCAGAGTCAGATCCAGGTCGCTGTCTTTCTCTTCCAGCCTTTTGAGAACAGCATTTCTGGCCATAGTGATACGCTCAATCCGGTCAGGTTGTTTAGAAATCAAACCATCCAGTTGAAGAATTTCGACACGCTGATTCCGATCCGCGTATTCGGACAATACCCGGTCCGTATCGTCCGTGTTGTCGTTGGTCGCAATGGTGACCGAGTAGCGGTGCAGTTGAACAGACAGGCTTTCAATCCTGTTGATCGTGTCAATCAGCGCTGAGCCGCCATTTCTGACCACGCCTAAAATATTCATCGAAACTGCGTCGCCCGACACGTCCTGTCTTTCCCTGTTTTTTCACGCTTGCTGCGGAGCTTTCCTGTCGACCAGTTCCCCAACGGTCGGCAGGATTCGGAGTGTCCTTCAAAACAAGCAGAACTCACCACAAAACAAAAGACCCGAAAGCGAAACGCTCTCGGGTCAACTGTTTCATTTTTCTGTCAGGTCAACCGTCAGTGCAGTTTGGTGCCAACGTCTGCAATCGACGCATCGATCAATTTGTTGGCCTGTGCAGCAGTCATTTGCTTGGCCAGAACCGAACCCGCCGCAGCCACTGCGACCGAAACGGCTTGATCACGCACTTCTTTCACAGCAGACGCTTCAGCCGAAGCAATCTGATCCTGAGCTGCAGCCAGACGGCGTTCAATCGACTTTTCAAGGTCAACCTTCGCCTGTTCCGCTGCCAGAGCCGCGTCTTCCTTGGCCGCTGCAACGATCGCATCAGCCTGTCCCTGAACTTCACGCTGCTTGCGCTCGTAAGAAGCCAGCAAGCTAAGTGCTTCTTCATGCAGAGCGCGTGCTTCGTCCAGTTCGGACTTGATGCCTTCGGCACGGTTGTCCAGCGCCCCACCGATCATGCCGGGGACCTTGAAGTAGAACAGGACCGCAATGAAGACGATAAAGCCCAGAAGGACGACAAAGTCTGTGTTGCCAAGCGAGAAGAACGGGCCTTTGGCCGCAAAGGCCGGGCTGGCCGCACCAAATGTCAGGATAAGGGCAAGAGTGTTCCGCATGTCACTTATCCTTTCGTCTGCGCATCTACGGCACCGGCAATGGCATCCGCATCCGCTTCGCCGCCCAGCGCTGTGACCAGTTCAGCCGCCGTGTCCTTGGCAACCACTTGAATGCTTTCCAGCGCACCGGCACGGATTTCAGCAATTGCCTTTTCCGATTCAGCCGCTTTTGCAGCGATTTCCGCGTCCGCCTTTGCAATCGCGTCATCCAGACCAGCCTGAATTTCGGCGCGGGCTTCCGCTGCGATACGCTGTGCCTCAGAACGGGCATCGGCCAGCGCTTTGTTGTAGGCCTCTTCAGCCTCGACCGCCTTGGCCTTCAGATCTTCGGCCGCAGCCAGGTCGTTGGTAATGGTCCCCTGACGTTCAGCCAGGATTGCCGCGATGCGGGGCAGAGCCACGCGGGACAGGACCAGAAAGATGACGACCAGCGTAATGACCAGCCAGAAAATCTGGTTGGGGAACCAATCGAAGCAGAGCTGCGGCATGCCAATGGCAGAGCCATAGGAGTCAACGCACGAGCCAGCTACTTCTTTCGTAATGGGTTCAGTCGCCATGATGTCCTCCGTCGGAACGTTGTCTTTACAACAGGTGGGCCGCTATGGCTTGGACCCACCTGCGCGTAAGGATCAGGTTCCGCAGATCAGACGGCGAACATCAGCAGCAGCGAGACCAGGAATGCGAAGATGCCCAGCGCTTCTGCGAATGCGATACCGATGAAGAGGGTTGCGGTCTGCGAAGCAGCCGCCGAAGGGTTGCGCAGGGCGCCGGCCAGGAAGTTGCCTGCAACGTTGCCCACCCCGATTGCGGCTGCGCCGGAACCGATTGCTGCCAGGCCTGCGCCGATGTGTGCGAGATCGCCTTCCATGATGTGTCTCCTTACGAATTGGAAGTTTCGATGTTTGGGTATCGGACCTTTAGTGCGAAGGATGCAGCGCATCTTTCAGATAAACACAGGTCAGAATGGTGAATACGTAGGCCTGGATGAAGGCCACGAGGACCTCAAGACCGTACATTGCGGTGATCGCCAGAACGGACACAGGCGAGATCACGGCAACTGCGGCAAAGCCCGCAAAAACCTTGATAACCGCGTGGCCTGCCATGACGTTACCGGCAAGACGAATAGAGTGGCTGACAGGGCGCACGAAGTACGAGATCAGCTCGATGATTGCCAGGATCGGACGCAACGCCAGCGGTGCGCTGGACACCCAGAACAGACCCAGAAACGCGGCGCCGTTCTTTACGAAGCCCAGGATGGTCACAGTCAGGAACACGGCCAGCGCCAGCGGGATGGTGACGGCGAAATGAGATGTGGTGGTGAACGACGTCGGGATCAGGCCCAGGAAGTTCGCGCAGACGATGAACATGAAAAGGGTCATGACATAGGGGAAGAACTTAACGCCTTCCTTGCCGCAGATGTCTTCCAGCATCTTGTATACGAAGCCATAGGTCAGCTCTGCGACAGACTGCATCCGCGTCGGCACAATCGCGCGTTTGGACGTGGGCAGAACCAGCAATGCGACAACCGCCAGGATGGCAAAGAACAGCCACAGGGTCACGTTGGTCACAGTGAACATGCCGACCGCACCGTCGCCGAACAACGGTTTCACGATGAACTGATCCATCGGGTGGAAAACCAGGCTGCTGCCTTCTGCTGCGGTGGTCTCAGTTGCCACGTTCAGTCCCTCTCATCCTTCTCGGCAGCCGTCGCCGCCATTTGTTTCTCTTGAACCTCTTTCGCGCTGCGGAGCATAACCTTCACGCCCGCGACAAGGCCCAGCAATGTAAACAGCACCAGAAAAGTCGGGATAGTCCCGAGCAGGCTGTCCAGCCCGTATCCGATGCCAAATCCGATCCCCAGACCGGATACCATTTCGATGACCATCCTCCAGGCAAGTTCGCCACCGGATATGTCACTGTCTGCACGGGGGGCCGGTTCCTTAGCCTTTTTCGCCGCTTCGATCTTAGCCTCCAGCTGCGCCATACGCTGCTTTTGGTCGTCTTCGGTCACGGACGGTTTCCTCGCGCTGTCTTGAGGCATGGTGCTAAGGCGCGAATGGCCCAGAGTCAACGCTGTCGTGAGACCGAAATGAAGCAGGTTAAATACCTGTTAAATAACACTTTTATTAGATGCAGATCATTGTGAAAGAGTACCCTGAAACTGGAAGAAGCTTGAAATGTGCTGAATCCGCATATTCAACCAACGAGTTGATTATTCCTGCAACACAGCTTGGCCGCGCAGTTTTGCGCTTTGATCCAGCAACCACGTTCGGAACGCCTGTACCGTTCTGCCGTGCACCGTAGCTGACCCCGAAACCAGCCGGAAACTTCCCTCACGGAATCCGATGGGAAGGCACCGGATCAAACGACCCGCCTGCAGATCGGTTAGCACGCATTACTCGGGTCCAAGATAAACGCCCAACCCACTCAGTGCCGCCGTCAGCGACAGATCCGTCCCCATCCGCCAGCGCACGTAAAGCTTCCAAGCGCAGATCAACACCGGGGTTGGCCGCGTAAAAGCCCGACAGCCGGGGGATGAGCGTGCGTTTTCCCAGCGACAGCTATCAACACCCAATGCTGTAACGCCCTTTTCGCCCTTGCTCCAAACGGTTATGACAGGGCAATGACCGACACGCTCGACACTGTTTTCGCGGCCCTTGCCGACCCAACCCGCCGCGCCATCCTGGCAATGCTGCTTGAGGACGATATGGCCGTTACGGATGTGGCCGAACCCTTCGAGATGTCATTGGCCGCGATTTCAAAGCACCTGGTCATCCTGACCAAAGCCGGATTGATTTCCCAGGAAAAGCGTGGGCGGGTGAAATGGTGCAAGCTGGAACCCGACGCCCTGCGCGCCGCATCGGTTTGGATGCAGGGTTTCGGACAATTCGAACCCGTCAATCTGGACGCGTTCGAACGATTTCTGGAAGTAGAGCTTCCGACACCAGACGAAGCCTAGCGCACGACAAAGACTGACATGCTGGCGTGTTTTGCAAGATAACCGGCGTGGCTTGAGAAGATATAGTCGGTGATCCGGGGGGCATGGGTCCCCACAATGATCAGGTCGGCGCCGATCTCTTCCGCAGCACGGGTCAGGTCGCTGTCCACTTCGGCGGCAACGTCAACCGAGTGTATCTTGCGCACGGCAACCTCGGCCCCGCCCTCGGCGGCCAGTTTTTCCGTAAAAGCGGCCAGTTCCTTGTCGATCTCAGCTTCGGTTTCCGTGGATTCCCCCAAATGGGCGCCGGTAACACTGACCAAAGTGATTTTGGCCCCCTGCCATTTCGCCACCTGCGCGGCAATATCGGCAGCTTTGCGAACCTCGGGCGGTAGATGCCGATCGATCGGCAGCATGATGTGGTTGAACATAACTTCCTCCTCTCACGTGCTTTAAAGTGTATTGAAGAGGTTTTTCACGGGCTTTGATCTGGCTCAACAAATTCTACCTTTGGAATACATCAAAGAGCCGAGGCGTCTGCAAGCAAAGCTCCGGTTAATCAGCGGCCGTTCCCGCGGGCACCGCAGGCGGCGTTTCTTCCTTAAGCAGCATCAACAACGCAATGACGGTCAGCGCAACGCCACCCAAAATCAAACCGGTGGGCACAGCCTTTCCCAGCGCTATCTCCCACAAGATCACCCAACTGGGCACCAGATAGGTGTAAGCCATCACCTTGGCCGAGGGCAGTCGGAGCGATGAAAACTGCACCAGCACAAAACTGGCCGCCGTCGCGAAGAGCGAAATATAGATCAGTCCGATCCAGACGATGGCCGGAAGAGCCGCCCAGTTGGTCGTCATCAGGTCGGACCACCCGAACACGATCAGCAACAAGCACCCGGCAACTTGTGTCCAGAAAGTGAACACTACTGCGGGCTCTCCGCGATTCAGTTTGCGGATCATGGGTGTATAGATTGCGTGAGATACACAACCCCAAAAGTAGATGATCTCACCACGTCCGATTTCGAAGGCGCGGAACATTTGCCAGTCGGCTCGAAAGATTACCCAAAGCGCGCCCACCGCACCAATGGTCAAAGCCAATGCCATGCGCGGGGTGGTGATCTGACGCAATAAAACCCAACCCGCAAGGGCTGTAACAACGGGCGTCAGGGTGAACACCGCAGCGGCGCTGACCGGCGGGGCGGTTTGTAGCCCATAGAACATCAGCACGAAATAGGTCGAAAACAGCCCACCCAACACAAGGTAGCGCCAAGGCGCCTGTACAGCGCTGCGCGGCAGGCCTGTTGTGGCCAGTGCCGCAATACCAATCACTACAGCCGCAATCGCAAATCGCACCGCGTTCAAGGCGGACGGCGCAATTTCGTTGGCGATCATGGATCCCAACGAAAAACTGCCCGCAACAAGCGCCGAAAAGGTCAGCATGGCCAGATGGCCACGCGCCTGAGGGCTCATGGTTTCCAGCCTTTGGCTTCTTCTTTCAGATAACTCAGGAAGGCCTGTACCTTGGTGGTGCGGTGTAAATCCACGTGGGTCACAAGCCACAGGTTTCCGAACCATTCTGGAAGCGGATCCATCACCTCGACCAGATTGTCGTGGCGGGCCGCTTCCCAGCGCGCCATGAAACCTATGCCCGCCCCGGCCATGACAGCCTCGCGCATACAGAAATTATTGGTACAGCGGAAAGTGATGCGATCTGCCGGAACTGTTGCGCGCAGCCATCGGGTAAAAGGCGCGCGACTGCTTTCGTCGTCAGAACTGACGAAATGGTGTTTCCCGAAATCCTCTATACCCGACGGCGTGCCAAACCGTTCGATATACGCTGTGCTGGCATACAGGCCGACTTCTTCCTGTCGGAATGGCTGCACAACGTTGTCCGGCTGATCCGGGGCTGACCCTGCGCGGATCGCCACATGCGCCTCGCCGTATTCCAGACGGAAAAGCCGGTCGCCGGTCAAGTAGCGCACGATGAGATCCGGATGCATCTTTTGAAACGCGGTGAGTGTGGGCACCACCAAGGGTGCAAGTGAACCAAGCGATGTCACCACCAATTCACCTGAAACGTCGTCGCCCCGACCCTTCATGCGGCCAACTAGCTGGTTGAACTGATCCTCGGTGGCCTGTGCGACGCGCAACAGATCGTCGCCTGCCTCGGTCGGCGTGTATCCGCGTGCGTGACGCTGGAACAGTTTTACACCCAGCCGCGCCTCGATCGCATCAATGTGGCGGATCACGGTGGCGTGGTGAACCCCAAGAACCTCGGCTGCGCCGCTGACTGTCCCCATGCGCGCCACCTGATAGGCGGTTCTCACTTCGTCCCAATTATCCATGGCAATGCGTCACTGTGCAATTTCCAACAATAACTGTTGATGTATCCGAGTTTTGTTCACCAACGCAATAATCATATTGGGGACAGTACAAGATTTCCCTGACCCAAAGGACCTGAACAATGCCAAAAACAATCCTTCATATCGATTCCTCTGCACGCCGCGTTGACTCGACGACCCGCGATCTGTCCGACCGTGTGGTCAAGCAACTGGACGCGGAACGCATCATCCGTCGCGATCTGGCAACCCCTCTGCCCCTTTTGACCGAAGACTGGATCGCCGCGAACTTCACCCCTGCGGACCAGCGCGACGATGTACAGCGGGATCGGCTGGCCCTGTCCGATGAGCTGGTGGCCGAATTGCAGGACGCCGACACCATCGTAATTGGTTTGCCGATTTACAATTTTTCGGTTCCGGCCGCCTTCAAGGCATGGATTGACCTGGTTGCCCGCGCGGGCCTGACCTTTGCCTACACTGAAAACGGCCCAAAAGGCTTGTTGGAAGGAAAGCGCGCCATTCTGGCCATCGCGTCGGGTGGTGTGCCCGTCGGCTCCGAGGCGGACTTCGCCACCAACTACGCCCGCCATGTGCTGGGCTTTATCGGCATTCATGACGTGGACGTCATCGCAGCGGATCAGATGGCCGTGAATCCCGAAGCGGCGCTGGAAAGTGCGCATAAGGCAGTTTCAGACCTCGCGGCTTGATCTGCTCTGGTCAATGACCTTTTAAACCTTCAGTCTGCCAATGTGTTGGGATTGGCAGGCTGGACGAAACCCATGAAGAAAATCGGCATTCTCGGCGGGGTGGGCTGGGCCTCGACCGTTGACTACTACCGCGCCATAGCCGAAGGGGCCGGGCGTCACTTCGCGGAACGCGGCCATGGCTCACCTTTACCGATCCCCCCGATGACCATCGAATCTGTCACTCAAGCCAGAACGCGAGCCCTGCGCGGTGTCGCTGGGGATGAGGCCAGCTGGGCGGATTTTGACTCAGTGTTCCGCGAAGCCCTGCTGACCTTGGAACGCGCGGACTGCGATTTCGGCATTATTGCGTCCAACACACCCCATGCACGGCTTCACGCGATCCGTCGGGGCGTATCCATGCCGATCCTCAGTATTTTCGACGCAACCGCCGAAACCACGGCGCGGACCGGGGCACCCAAGGCTTTGGTGCTTGGAACGACTGTAACGATGCAGGCCACCAACTATGCTGAACGTTTGGCCGCCGAAGGCATCACGGCAAATAGTCGCCTGCCCGAGTCCGAAATCTTTGAAATGCAAGCCATGATCGACAGCGACTTCTATGGCGGTGCGTCTGATAACGCTCGGGCACGATTGCTTGACTTCTGTAACAAGCACGCAAGTCCTGGCACCGCGATCTTGCTGGCATGTACCGAGTTGCCATTGGCCTTTCCGGCCCATCTGGACGATCCCGTGTTCGAGGCTGACGGGCAGCTGTTCGTCAATCCATCTGCCGCGCATGTCACCGCCGCCCTCAAGGAAGCGCTAACCGGCACTTGAAGTGCTCTTCTTAGGTTCAAGCATACTTTCAGCGTCTGTAGTCGCGTGTGATCACGGCAACCAGGTTACCTCGCACCCGACGCGATCAAAGAAATCCATCAAATCGGCGCGGGACATCGCAACAGTGCGATCATTAACCAATGGGTGCATGTAAACCACATCGGTCTGCCGGGCCGCAGCGTCCATGAAGAACCGCACCTCATTCTGAACGCCGTTGATCATCGCCAACGGGCTAACCGCGCCGGGACGTATGCCAAGGTTTTGCAACAACCGGTCTGCCGAGCCGAAAGACAGGTTACCGACACCCAGCTCCGCACCCAGTGCTTTGAGGTCGATTGCCCGGTTCTGCTCGAGCGTTACCAAATAATTGCGTTTTTTCTTGTCGCGCAAATACAGGTTTTTGACCCTTAATGCGTTTTCACCGGGAACCATGAACTGATCTTCGACCGCCTTCGAGTCTTCGACCGTGCGCAACGGGACATGCGTGTGCAGACGATAGGCCAGCCCCCAGTCATTTAGCTGCGCCAGCAACGCATCAGAGCTCAAAGGTAATGTGTCCTGAAAAGCGGATGAAGCGTCCATCCCGGCCTCCTTGCGAAAGTTTCAAGGGCAGTGCCATAGAACGACCCCGCCTGCAATCAGTGGCCCAGAAGCTCAAGCTTGTCGGCATACGCAAGATCGTTTGTAAGCTGCCTATCCTTTCGACACAGGCAAAGAACGCTGCGCTTTGCTTCAACGAATTCTGAAAAGGCTGTAGTGTTCCGTCATGAAAATCAAGCGCAATACCCCTGACCAGTTGATCCTTTCAAACACGCCTTGGTTCATCGGCATCACACTGGTCCTCTTCATACTCGCCTTTGTATGTGCCGGCCTGTTCATGGCCAGTAAAGGCGGCGAGGGCATTTGGTTCGGCCTTTTCTTCGCAGTCTTCGGGGGTGGCATGGGTCTTGGTGCCTTCTGCACCTTTGTGAGGCGGGTTCAGATTGTACTGGACCGGCAAAAAGACAGTGTTCTGATCCGCCGCCAGTCGGTGTTCGGCTATAAGGCCGTGGAACACAAACTGTCCAACCTGTCTCATGCCGAAGTTGAAAGCACGACGTCCAGAAGCAACAAAAGCACTTCGCGGATGTATCGGACCGTCCTTGTACTGGATAAGGGAATGAGCGCTGGTCGCCACCCTATTGTCGAAGCCTTTGTTAGCGGGTCGGGTTCTCATCGGCTGGCTGAGGCAGTAAACAATTGGCTCCCTGCGTCCAAACAGAACAACCACAACCTAGGCGTAGGTTAACGGGCAAACCCGCTTTCCAGCCACAAACGTTCTTCAGGTGAGACCATTTCAGAGATACATGTGTCATACTTGGCCATGTCATCAGACGTCAGCTTGCCTTCCCACTTGTTGCTGGTGCCCGATGAAAAAAACTGTGCAAAGTCGTGGAACCCACTGGTGAACCCGGGCGTTTGCTCAAGGCGTTTTGCGTTGTTTTTCATCGACCCGAAACTGCCCGCCTCGGCGATGTCCTTGATCAATTGCGGCCCAATCTCGATATCCATGATGCGGGCAAGCCGTGCGACTTGCCCAGGCAGATCGCGGCTGAGTTCGGCGTAATGCAGAAAATGAATGTTGGGCAAATCGCGATAGGCCCAAAAAGACCTGAAGTGATGAACAAAAGATCTGAGGGTCAAGTCATCCGTACCTTTTGAAGAAGCGGGGCGATCCAGAAACATTGCAAAAGCTTCCGAAAGATCTTCTGGGAACAGGTAATCCAGCCAATCGTCCTTCATGTTTTCAACATGCCGGCGCAGTGAGAAATGAACGTCGACGGGATGGCGATGCACAACCAGATACTGCGCATCGGGTGAGAATTTTATTCCATCCAGCGGGGTATGTGTCTTGATGCAGCGCCGATGGGTTTGTGCGTCCAGTGTATTTGCTTGCTCAACACGGTCGCGAAAGCCGCAATCCAGCCAAGGTGAGATCTTGTTGTCGTAAACGCTAGGGTCAGCGGTTTGCGTGATCAGCATTCGCACCAGAGTCTGCGTCCACGTGGTGCCGCATTTTGGCGGAGTGCACACAAAGACATCGTCTGGCCGTATCTCGAACCCGGACCAGATATCGGTGTTTGTCACCTCGCCAACATAGTCGGTTGTCTTTTGAGGAAGATCCTCCCTCATCGCCCCCTCCCCAAGCTTGTTTTGATCAGAGTACATTACACCAGCAGGCTTCACATAGCTTATCTTGACTCACCCGGCCGCAAGGCGTAAATGACCGCCAAACATCCGGAAGCCTTTCGATCTTCCGGTCCCTTGAGTCGTTCAGGGATCGCCCCCCACCAGCGAGTTTCGCCCGTGGGGGAAATTGTGTATTTAACCGGTGTTTCCTACGTAGGAAGTGCCACAATATAACCGGCATAGGAGGCCGAAGGCATGTTTGAAAATCTATCCGAACGCCTCTCTGGCGTCTTTGACCGGCTGACCAAACAGGGCGCTCTGTCCGAAGAAGACGTCAAGACCGCCCTGCGCGAGGTCCGGGTTGCGCTGCTTGAGGCCGACGTCTCGCTGCCAGTAGCCCGCGCTTTCGTCAAAAAGGTTCAGGAACAGGCGACCGGCCAAGCCGTCACCAAATCGATCACCCCTGGCCAGCAGGTCGTGAAGATCGTGCATGACGCGCTGGTCGATACCCTGCGCGGCGAAGAAGACCCCGGCAAGCTGAAGATCGACAACCCGCCTGCCCCGATCCTGATGGTCGGTCTGCAAGGCTCGGGTAAGACGACCACCACCGGTAAGCTGGCTAAGCGCCTGAAAGAGAAAGAGGGTAAGAAGGTCCTGATGGCCTCGCTCGACGTCTATCGCCCGGCCGCGATGGACCAGTTGGCTGTTCTGGGCACTCAGGTCGGCGTCGATACTCTTCCGATTATCCCTGGTCAGAAACCGGTCGATATTGCCAAGCGCGCCAAGCAGCAGGCGACTCTGGGTGGGTACGACGTCTACATGCTCGATACTGCGGGCCGCCTGCACATTGACGAAGTCCTGATGGACGAGGTCGAGCAGGTCCGCAACGCGGTTGACCCGCGCGAGACCCTTCTGGTCGTCGACGGCCTTACCGGTCAGGTCGCCGTTGAAGTGGCCGAAGAGTTCGACGCAAAGGTCGGCATCTCGGGCGTGGTTCTGACCCGCATGGACGGTGACGGACGCGGCGGTGCGGCGCTGTCGATGCGCGCGGTCACCGGCAAGCCGATCCGCTTTGTTGGTCTTGGCGAAAAGATGGACGCGCTCGAAACCTTCGAGCCGGACCGGATCGCCGGTCGTATTCTGGGCATGGGCGACATCGTTGCCTTGGTCGAAAAGGCCCAGGAAACGATGGAGATGGAACAGACCGAGCGCATGATGAAGCGCATGGTCAAAGGTCAGTTCAACATGAACGACCTGAAAATGCAGCTGGAGCAGATGATCCAGATGGGCGGCATGCAGGGCATGATGGGCATGATGCCCGGCATGGGCAAAATGGCCAAGCAGATGGATCAGGCCGGTCTGGACGACAAGATCCTGCGCCAGCAGATCGCCATGATCCAATCCATGACCAAACGCGAACGCGCCAACCCTCAGCTATTGCAGGCGAGCCGTAAGAAACGGATCGCGGCAGGCTCGGGTATGGAGGTCAGCGACCTGAACAAGCTGCTCAAGATGCATCGGCAGATGTCGGACATGATGAAAAAGATGGGCAAGATGGGCAAAGGCAAGATGCTGAAACAAGCCATGAAAGGCATGTTCGGCAAAGGTGGCCCGTCGCCCGAGGAAATGGCCGCAGGCATGGACCCCAAGGCGCTGGAACAAGCGGCCAAGGCGATGGGTGGCAAGATGCCCGGCGGCCTACCCGGATTGGGTGGCGGTATGGGTCTGCCGCAGGGCCTCAGCGGGTTCGGCAAGAAAAAGTAAATGACGGCCCCATCGGCATATCCCTGGGAGGCTCCGGCCACCGGTCCTGCAGCCGCGCTGTCTGCGCGGTTGGGTGCTTTGGTGCCGCGTATCGAGACCACTCGTCTGCTGCTGCGCGCGCCTGAGTTGCGGGATTTCGGGGATTATGCCGAAATTCTGATGTCTGATCGTGCACGCTTTATGGATGGCCCATTTGATCGCAATGGCGCGTGGCAGGATTTCACCCAATACGTGGCAGGATGGATTTTGCGCGGCGCGGGTGTGTGGACAGTTGAGGATAAGGCGACCGGAACTGTCACGGGATTTGTCTCGGTCGCTATGGAGTTCGGCGATCAGGAACACGAACTGGGTTACATGCTGACCGCTGAAGCCGAAGGCCAAGGCATCGCAACCGAAGCAGTGGCTGCCGTGCGTAGCTTTGCGCTCGATACACACGACCTGCCTTCGCTGGTCAGTTATGTCGATCCCGACAACGCGAAATCCGCAGATGTCGCACGGCGCGTGGGTGCAACTCGGGACGCGCAAGCCGAAAGCGTATTCAACGAGCCCGTTCACGTTTACCGTTATGTCTCATCGGACAATGATGGCGGAATGGAGGCATACGCATGACCTCGTTCACTATCCCCACCATCGAGACCGAGCGCCTGATCCTGCGCGCGCCACATCTGGACGATCTGCCTGCGATGACCGCGTTCTTTGCGACTAAGCGCAGCCATATGGTCGGCGGACCCAAGGATGAGCTTGGCAGCTGGGACTCCCTCGTGAAACGCCTTGGACATTGGGCTCTTAAGGGCTTTGGCCTGTGGCACCTGACCGAAAAGTCCAGCGGCGCATTTGTTGGATGGGCCGGTATGATCGATGCCCCCGGCTGGGCCGAGCCCGAGCTGGGCTGGACCCTTATGGCCGAGGCCGAAGGCAAAGGGCTGGGATTTGAGGCGGCGCAGGCGGCACGCGACTATGCAGCGCGGCAACAGGGGCTGAACGGCGTGATCTCGTACATCGCCCATGCCAACGACCGCTCGCGCGCTTTGGCAGAACGCCTTGGAGCCACGCTGGAGCTTGAAAATGCCGAGCTACTGGGCAAACGCGCCCAGATCTGGCGTCACCCGCAGATTGACCTGACCACCGAAAGGACCGGCCAATGACCAACCCCGTGACACAGGCTGCCACGCTGTTGAAAGAGCATCGCGAAAGCATCGATCGACTGGATGCGATCCTTGTCTATACGCTGGGCGAGCGGTTCAAACACACGCAGGCCGTTGGCAAGCTCAAGGCCGAACACGACCTTCCCCCGTCCGATCCTTCGCGTGAAGCGGCACAGATCGCACGGCTAGAAGACCTGGCGAAAGAGGCCGATCTGGACCCCGACTTCGCCAAGGCTTTCCTGAATTTCATCATTCAGGAAGTCATCCGACACCATAAGAAACATCAGAACTAACCGGCGCCTACGCCGGCTCAACAAAAGACACGCCTCCGGCGTGATGCCATTCAAAGGAGATACCACCATGGCAATGAAAATTCGTCTCGCCCGCGGCGGCTCGAAAAAGCGTCCCTTCTATCGCATCGTGGCTGCTGACAGCCGCATGCCCCGCGACGGCCGTTTCATCGAAAAGCTGGGCACCTACAACCCGCTGCTGCCGAAAGACAGCGAAGAGCGCGTGAAAATGAACATGGAGCGCATCCAGTACTGGCTGGATCAGGGCGCTCAGCCCACCGACCGTATTGCACGTATGCTGGAAGCTGCCGGTACCCGTGAAAAAGCCGAGCGTAACAACCCCAACAAGGGCACCCCGGGCAAGAAAGCTCAGGAACGCGCGGAAGAGAAAGCTGCAAAGGCTGCTGAAGCTGCTGAAGCGGCGGCTGCACCGGCTGAAGAAGCGGCTGCAGAAGAATAAGCAGGCAAGCGCGTGCGGGATCAGACTTTCACCGACGATTTTCGCACGCAGTTTGACCTGTTGTTGCGGCTCCGGCGTGATGTGCGCCGGTTCCGCACCGATCACGTGGACGAGGCAGTGCTGTTGCGCTGCCTCGACGCATTTCAACTGGCCCCTTCGGTGGGGCTCAGCGAACCCTGGCGCGTGATCCGCGTAGAAAGCGAAGCGGCGCGATCCGCCGCGCTGAAGAATTTTCAAACCGCCAACGATGATGCGCTGGCGGGGTATTCCGGCGACAAGGCGCAGCTTTACAGCCGCCTGAAACTGTCCGGAATGCAAGAAGCCCCGGTGCAACTGGCCGTCTTTTGCGATGACAGTACCGACAAGGGCCTGGGGCTGGGTGCGGGCACGATGCCCGAGATGCGGCGCTATTCGGTCGTTTCTGCCATAACGCTATTCTGGCTTGCGTTGCGGGCCGAAGGATTGGGGCTGGGTTGGGTATCGATCTTGAACCCTGACCAAATGACTCGTGATCTGAACGTTCCCGCAGACTGGCGCCTGATCGGATATTTCTGTGTTGGCTGGCCGGAACGAGCCTCGGACACGCCAGAACTGGAGCGGGTTGGTTGGGAAAACCGGGCTGACGGCCTGACAATCGAAACACGGTAAGGCCTTATGTTCGCATTGATTCGACTTCCCATTTTGCTGCTGATCGCCTTTATTGTCGGCGTGTTCTTTGAACGCAGCAATCAACGCGAGGCCTGCGAAGGCCTTGGCGAATGGAGAAACGGGATTTGTTTGACAACAGGCGCGTCCAATGAGTGATCTGATCTGCGTCGGCAGCGTTGCGGGGTCTTACGGCGTACGCGGCGAAGTGCGCCTGAAAAGCTTTTGCGCCGTGCCCGAAGATATCGAACACTACTCTCCGTTGACAGATGAGACCGGCGAACAGCGTTATCCGGTTGTTTTGACGCGCACCATCAAAAACGGGTTTGCGGCACGTCTGGGCGGGGTCGAAACCAAGGAAGAAGCCGATGCGCTGAACGGTCTGCGCCTGTTTGCGCGGCGCGATCAGTTGCCTTCGTTGCCCGATGATGAGTTTTATCACACCGACCTGATCGGGCTTGAGGTCTATGACACCGGCGGTACGCTGCTGGGCAAGGTAAAATCCGTGCAGAACCACGGCGCCGCGGATTTGCTGGAACTGCATGGGCTAGGCTTGAAATCAACGGTCCTGCTGCCCTTTACGCTGCAAGTGGTGCCGACTGTGGATCTGGAGCAAGGCCGCATCGTGGCTGACCCGCCCGAAGGTCTGATCTGATGCGACGCATTTTGCTGCATCTGGGCCTGCACAAGACAGGCATGGCCGCAGCACAATCGTTTCTGCACGAAAACCGCAGATTGATCTGGCCCCGATTTGCCCTGATTCTGCCCTACAAGACCCGCAAGGCCGGGCTGAACGAGGCCGCCACCCGCCATTCTATCTATAGGCTGGACGCAACGCTGGCCGGATTTGGCGGTCAGGTTCAAGCCTTTCTGAATGAACTGGATTTTGGTGAGCGCCGGGGGCTGATCCTGAGCGAGGAGAACTTTCTGGGCCTGCGCCCCAGCAGGAACCGCGACGAGGGGTATGCTGCTGCTCCGGAACTGGCCGAAACGCTGGTCAGCGTGCTGCACCGACGATTTCTGGGCGACGAAGTCGATATCACCATCTACCTGTCACTGCGCCAGCGCGATGCATGGCTGTACAGCCTTTGGGCACACGACCTGCAGCAATCGCGGTTGGTGCAGGACCTGGATAGCTTCCGTGCTGACCTCGCGCACCTGCCTGCATTGCAGGAAACCGCAGACCGGATCAAAGACCGGCTGCCTTCCGTCACCATTCAAACCGAATGGATGGAGCAATTTCAGGATCATCGCTTTGGCGCAGGTGCATCATTTGTTAGTTTCCTCGACCTGCCACCCGATAAAACATCGCAACTCGTGGGCCCCACACATTCAACCCCCAGCTTTTCTGCCGAGGTGTTGCAAGAAATGCTGGCGCTGAACCGTTCGACACTGGACGAAGCTGCTCTGATCACCCAGAAGAGGGCTCTGATTCAAACCGCCCAGACCGAGCTGGCCCGCCAGATATGACAGACACACCCCAAAAATCCCATGGTCGAAAGGCGATCCGACCGACCTTGAAACCGCGCGAGCTGATGACCTCGACCCCGGATTTGCACGGCGTCTGGAAAGCCAAGATCATCACGCTGTTTCCCACCGCCTTTCCCGGAGTGCTGGGCGAAAGCCTGACCGGCAAGGCATTGCAGGAAGGGTTATGGCAGCTGGAAACCGTGGACTTACGGCAGTTCGGCGTCGGCAAGCACCGCAATGTCGATGACACACCCGCTGGCGGCGGTGCCGGGATGGTGCTGCGTGCAGATGTTCTTGGTGAAGCTATTGAACATACGATGGCGGGTGTACACGGCAATTGGCCGCTTATCTACCTTAGTCCGCGCGGGCGGCGCATGGATCAGCGCATGATGCAGAACCTTGCCCGATGTGACGGCATGACCCTCCTGTGCGGTCGTTTTGAAGGCGTGGACGAGCGCGTATTGGAACATTACGGCGTTCAAGAAGTGTCTCTGGGCGATTTCGTGATGACCGGAGGTGAAATTGCAGCGCAAGCCCTGATCGACGCAACGGTTCGTCTGATCCCCGGCGTTTTAGGCAATCAGGCATCGACCGAGGAGGAGAGTTTTTCCTCGGGTCTGTTGGAGCACCCTCAATATACACGTCCGGCAGACTGGAAAGGTCGCCCGATCCCCGAGGTACTGATGTCTGGCCATCATGGCCGCATTGCGGAATGGCGCCATAAAATGTCAGAAGACATCACGCGTGAAAGACGCCCCGATATCTGGACAGAGTATCTGAAAACCACCTCGGAAACCGGAGACTAAGGGCACACAATGTGGCGAGGATGCCGCAGCTTCAATGTTTGTCGACTTGCCATTTGAAGTTGAACGCACCTCAAAATATTCACCTTTAAGGCCCATAAGAATCGTGGGTTGCTTAAAGTGAGTCTGTCGACATTATGAAAAAGTTATTGCTTGGCGTTGTGCTGGCTGTTTCAGCCTGCACCACAAAGCCGCTTGGGATGTCTGTTCCTACACAAGCTGGCCATAATCTGCACTCGGCGCGGGTGGCGGTCGATTCCTGTTCTCAGGAAGCGGATGAAGGTGGAAACAGCGCCGTCATTGGCGGTTATACGACCAATATCCTTCTTTGGGGGATCATTATCGGGCCTGCGGTTACGGCCCCGTTTCAAGACGAGTTGCGCGTGCAGGGTGAAATTGATCAGGTCGACCGTTGCCTGCGTGAACGCGGCTTTGAACGCCGCGAGCTCAACGCGGGTGAATCCTTCTGGCTGCGCAATGCCTATGGTGAAGAACGTGAGCGGCGGCTGGACCACCTGGTCAGCGGCGGTACGATTGAAACCTACCGGACACCGAACACCTAAGACTTGGCCTTCCATCTGGCCCAGTTTTCCGGTGTGCCGTTAAAGGTGTTGATGTCGACCCTGCCTTGAACACCTGGCACCAGCCCGGTGCCAGTGTACTGCCAGAACCGCCAAACGGTGCGCGGATAGACCTCGCGCGGGTGGCCGGCGACCGACCTCAGCCAGAATTCGGTTTTGGGCAGGCGGCCTATGTCGGTGTCTTCGAAGAAATCAACAGTGGTATAGACAATCGGGCGACGGCCATAGTGCCGTTCCAGAATATCCAGAAACCGCTGCGCTTCGGCCCGGACGGTTCTGCCATCTGGCCGCAGCGTGCAGGTTTTCGAATGGGGCGTCCACTCCATGTCCAGCACGTGTGGAAGGTCAGCCCCTTTGGGAACGTTCTTGATAAACCAGCGCGCCTGCTCGCGCGCTGAACGACAGAAATAATAGTAGTGATAGGCTCCCCAGGGCACTCCGGCGGCCTGCGCGCCGCGTCGATGCTCATCGAACATCGGATCGGCTACATCTCCGCCCTCGGTTGCTTTCATGAAAACAAAACTCACACCCGATGCTTTGGCCGTGCGCCAGTCTATAGGTCCCTGCCAGCGCGACACGTCCAGACCGTGGACAGGGTATAATCCGGGGTGCCGTCCCTCCCAGTCATGGGGGTCGGCGTCGCCAAAATCGGGATAGATTATAGAAGGGGCCGTCCGGTCCACGACCTGCGTGGGTTCTACCGTCTGCGGTTGCGGGCCACTGCGCCCGCAAGATACCAGCATTGCGGCCGCCACCGCCATAAGCAAAGCCAATCGCATCCTTGAAGTCCTGTTCAAAATTCTGCTCTTTCAATTTGCCTCAGAATGCCCGATCTGCGGGCTAAGGCAACGCTGCAATTTGTGACTGGCGGATTCCCACCTGTGCCACGCTGGAAATCTGTGCGATTAGCTCTTGATCCCTGCGCGCAATCCCCTTAAACGACCGCAATCCGGTGCCGCATCATGCGACTCCGGTGTTTTGGTTTGCATCACGGCGTGACGCTCAGCTTTCTTCGGCCGGGACGTGTCAGATCAGACCAGATCCAAGGAACAGTCGATCTGATCTCTGGCGGGCTGCGTGCAGGACCCGGTGAAGACCAAGAGCTCTCAGGCCGTGCCCAAACTTCGTGGACCAACCACGAGCAGATAGGAGTACCTGCGATGGACCTGATCGCACAGCTTGAGGCGGAACAGATTGCCGCCTTGGGGAAAGACATCCCCGATTTCAAAGCCGGTGACACCATCCGTGTCGGCTATAAGGTGACCGAAGGGTCGCGCACCCGTGTGCAGAACTACGAAGGCGTCTGCATCGCGCGCAAGAACGGCGAAGGCATCGCCGGTTCGTTCACCGTTCGCAAAATCTCGTTTGGCGAAGGTGTGGAGCGTGTGTTCCCGCTGTATTCGACCAACATCGACAGCATCACCGTTGTCCGCCGTGGCCGCGTTCGTCGCGCCAAACTGTACTATCTGCGCACCCGTCGCGGTAAATCCGCACGTATCGCAGAAGTCACCAACTACAAGCCCAAGGCTGGCGCCGAAGCGTAAGGAACGGAAAGATGAAAAAAGACATCCATCCCGATTATCACGTCATCGACGTCAAAATGACCGATGGCACAGTGGTTCAAATGAAATCCACCTGGGGCGCAGAAGGCGACCAGCTGGCTCTGGAAATCGACCCTTCCGTGCATCCGGCATGGACCGGTGGCTCGTCGCGCCTGATGGACGCCGGCGGCCGCGTGTCGAAGTTCAAGAAGAAATACGAAGGTCTGGGCTTCTAAGCTTGACTGGATTGAATTGCAAAGGGCCGCACCATTGGGCGGCCTTTTTTCTTGCCTGCGATGTGTCCGAATTCATCCGAAGACGTAGAAGCAAAGCTTGTTGCCGTCTGGGTCCCGCACATAAGCACCGTAGAACCGATCCGGTACGCGCTGCCCGGGCTCGCCTTCATCCGTCGCACCAAGGCTGATGGCCTTGTCATACATTGTGGTAACGGCCTCTTTTGTGTCGGCAGCGAAAGACACCATATTGCCATTCCCTGATGCGCAATCATTGCCATCATACGGCTCGCAAACGGCCAGCATCGGTGCCGCCGGATTATTGCCGATAAATGCAATGCGACCAGCGTCGATCAGAACTTGCGCGCCTTTGTCCTCGAACAGCGAAGTGTAGAATGTCTTGGCGGCGTCCATGTTGGAAACACCAATGGTTACATATCCGATCATATGCGGAACCCCTTCGAATACTGGATGGTTTCCGGGGCATAGTCCGCCAGCCACCGGACGGTTACAAGTCACGAAACCGGCATCGGTCAGATGTCAAATCCAATACGACAGCGCCACCGGCAGAACCAGTATTGTCGCCAGCGTCGAGACCAGAATATAGCCTGCCACATCGGGCCCGTACTCCGGGACATGCTGATCGATGAAAAGATAGGTCGCCACCGAAGATGGCATCAGGCAGCACAGGATCACGGCACCTCGTTCCGGCCCTGTAAATCCGAAAAACCAGATTAATGCACCGGCAATGACAACTGCCATCGCCAAATGTAGCAGCGTCAAAAGGATCGACCGCCCCAGGGTTTTAACCCGCAACGTCGCCAGGGTATGGCCCAGCGTCAGCAGCATCAGCGGGATCGACAGCCCGCCCAGAATATCAAACGACTTCAAAATCGGCTGAGGCAGGCTGGTATCTGTCGCCATAAGGATCAGCGAAAGCGCCACGGCATAGATGATCGGGGACGTGGCCAGCTTCTTGGGCGAAAACTCCCCGGCAGGAATCCACATGCCCAAGGTGAAGATGCTGATCAGCACGACCACCACAAACGCCATGGTATAAGCCATGCCCGCATCACCCAATGCCAGCAGAGTAATCGGCAAACCGATATTGCCGACATTTCCGTGCATCAAAGGCGTCAGAAACGCCCTGACCGGCAGGCGCAGGGCCTTCAGGGCAACAAAACCCAACACGCCAAACCCCGCCACTGCCAAAGCGGCTGCGGTCATCACGTCCAGAAAGGTGCCCACCGCCAGTTTAGTGGTCGACAAGTGCGAGATGATCAGTGTTGGGTAGCCGACTTTTGAAACGATCCCACCGATCACCTTGCTGTCAAAGGGGGCATGAATCAGTGCAAGCCCAAAACCGATCCCGGCACAGATCAAAACCGGCAAAACCACGTTCAAGACGTTCAGGAACAGGTGTTCCAAGCCAAATTCTCCCTGCCAGACCTGCATGTGGACTGTGAATCAGAGCTGTTGCATTGACAAGTGCCCGCCTGTAACCCGCGCAGCACGCAGGGTTTTCCAAAATAGGGTCTGATATTGCCCGAAACCGCCGCTTGAGGTTCTTTTCTTCCCAACCCACACAACATATAGTGGGTGTCAACAACGTGTAGTGAAGCACGGCGGGACTTGGGAATACAAGCATGGCACATATCATTGTGGTCGGGAACGAAAAGGGTGGCGCAGGCAAATCGACCGTGTCGATGCATGTGGCCACCGCGCTGGCCCGATTGGGACACAAGGTCAGCACACTTGATCTGGACCTGCGTCAGCGCAGCCTGGGACGTTATTTTGAGAACCGCAACAACTTCCTCAAAAGCTCGGACCTGACCCTGCCCAGCCCGCGCCATCACGACCTGCCCGAGATCGACGCTGCCACGCTGAAACCTGGTGAGAATATCTATGACCACCGCCTGTCCGCCGCCGTATCACAACTGGAAAGCGACAGCGATTTCATCCTGATCGATTGCCCGGGCTCTCACACCCGGCTCAGTCAGGTGGCACATTCGCTCGCTGATACGCTTGTCACGCCCTTGAACGACAGTTTCATTGATTTCGACCTGCTGGCGCGGATCGATTCGAAGGGTGAGAAAATCCTAGGACCATCGGTTTATTCCGAAATGGTCTGGAACGCGCGGCAGTTGCGGGCGCAGGCCGGGCTGAAGCCGATCGACTGGGTTGTGGTCCGCAACCGGGTCGGCACGCAGCGGATGGTCAACAAGGAAAAGATGCAGCGCGCAATCGAGATGCTGTCGCAGCGCATCGGCTTTCGCGTCGCCTCGGGCTTTTCCGAACGGGTCATCTTCCGCGAGTTGTTCCCACGCGGCCTGACCCTGCTGGACCTCAAGGACATCGGCGTCAAGCAGTTGAACATCTCAAACATCGCCGCCCGCCAGGAACTGCGCGATATGATGAAAGAGCTGAACCTGCCGGGTGTGGAGATTGATTTCTAAGCGGCTACCGTTTTGATTGGTTTGCGCAACCAACCGGCTTTTGGCAGTTGCAATGTTCGTACCAGATCTGGAGTTAGGAAGCCCCTAATTCAGAACACGACGCTCATCGCCGACTCCACGGCGTAAACACCTATTCCGACGACAATTCCTACGAAGATCAGTCCGACAATCGCGTTGATAACGGATAAAATCCGGCTGGCAGATTTCATCGGCTTAAAGTCACCGTAGCCAACCGTGGTTGCGTTTATGAACGCATGATAAAGGCTCACTCCGGTGGACCAGCCTTCGATCCTGCCAATCCATTGCCCCAGCGCACATATAGATACCAACAAAAACAGCAAAATCGGCGACAGATATATCAGGTCCTGAAAGAAGACTGACAAGAAGGTGCATATATAGCTGACGTCACAACCCATGGCGAAGCTCTCCTTCTCCGTGTCGCGCGGCCTAGTTGAACACCAGCGTCTTAACAGGAAGCAAAATGGCCTGTGCGCGCAAGACTATGGCGTTCGCTATGCCCATCCCGTCCACAATCCGTGCAACAAAAGCCGAAAACCCGGTGATTTTCCCCGCGTCTATTTCTTTTGCGCGGCTCGTGTAGGCAACGCCAACGCACGCACTTCCTGGCGGGATGTCTTCCAGATGTTTAGGGAAAATTGGCGCAAGGAAAGCTGTAACCGTTCCGGGCCGCGCACGATCCTGTTGGTCAAGCAGAGCATCACCGGGTCGAAACTGCCCCGCAGCAATCGCATTTTGCACGTCGTCCACCACCATTGGGATTATGGTCAGGGGTTTGGACGCACAGGTAATTTCCACTAACATTCCCGGCTTGAGCACACTGACCGAAATCTGACCAAAAGCCGCAATAAGGCGACCCTGCCCTGAGACTTCGGGAACCAGAATTCCTGCAGGGCGCAGAATTGGATTCACGATGTCACCTGGCTTCAACAAAAACTGTGTGACGGTCCCGTCTACTTCGGCAAAAACAGTGGATTTAGAGATTTCGTTTTCGGCCTCAGCCAAAACAGCACGCGCACTTTCAAGCTGCGCAGGAAGCAGAGTAGATTGGCGCAGTTTAGCGCCGTCAAGGGCTGCAACTGCAGCTGCGCGCTGACTTTCGGCACTGGACACAGCGGTTTGCAAACGCTCCAATTCCTGCTCACTTACAACTGTGTCGTTGCGCTCCGCGAGTTCAAGGCGGCGATCCAAATCGCTGGTCGCCTGAGCAAGATTCGCTTCCGCCGAACCAACCCGTGCCTCAGCACCCGCGATCTCGGTTGCTGTCAGTCCCTGCGCTGCCTCGATTTCTTCTATGCGTCGCTGTGCAGTTTCTGCCGCAGCTTCCTGCCGCGTCGTGTCCAACCGGAAGATTGCCTCACCCGCTTTTATCGTATCATTGTTCGCGACATAGACCTCCGAAACCCGGCCCCCGCGATCAGAAAGAATAGTTACCGTGCGAAATGCTGCGGAGACGTTCCGCGTGGACGGATGAAAATAGAAAATCACGGTGATCAAAGTGATTGCCAGGATTGCACAGGCCGTCAAACCCCAACGCAATTCATACCAGACATTGAACAGCGTGATTTCATGGCCCCATCGCTTACCCTGCTTGTAACGCCTGTATAGGTAATCCGGGACGATCGTGATCAGGGCAGAAAAGACCAGCTCAAGCATCCTGGCTCTCCGAGAGATCCACGTCACTCTTGAGCGGGAGTATTTCGTGCAAAGGTACGGCAGCGATTAGAATTGCCGCGATCCAAAACGCATTGTTAAGTGTAAACAGAGAAATCAACCCCAGCACACCAACCAATTGCATTTGAACTTTATGAGCACCTGCTGCCATGCGGTCGGGAATGGCCTGCACGGTAAAGTAGAGTGCGCCGAAACCAAGCAGCACAACAACGAGCAGAATTCCCACCACGATCAGAAAGCCATCCGTCTCGCCCGGTGGTGTCACCCAGAAGGGGAGTCTGGCCATCGCCTCATCAGAAATAGAGCTGCCCAAAAGAACCTCCTGTTTCTCAATGATCTGATGCAAGGATAAACGATTGAAATCAAAAAGATCAATCTTGCCCAAGCCTGTGAAGAACCCTCAACACTTTTTAGCCGCCAGTCTCCATTGCGTAAGAGACGGACGCCAAGCTTCTTCTACCGGTTCAAACAATGAAAAGAGAGAGGGATAAGAATGGCCGCTTCGGGCTTAAAACGAAGTTTCAATCGGCGTGGGATGAACCAACTGGTGAATACACCGTGAACAACTCTTTCGGCTCATTCACGCCGCGCAGCATGTAGCGACCGACCGAGACAAGTTCTTGCTCACAGGGTTGCGCGGCGCGGGCGACGTCGTCCGAGATCAGGATCCTCTGACCCAAAGATCGGTGCATTCCGGCAATACGGGAGGCCTGGTTGACGGCAGCACCGATCACGGTGAAATCCAGCCGTGTCTCGGACCCGATATTGCCGTAGAGAATTTCACCCGAATGCAAGGCCAGCGTATAGTTTGCCACTGGCAGACCCTGCGCCTGACGTCTGGAGTTCAACTCATTCATGCGCGATTGCAACAACGGCACAGCGCTCAGCGCGGCACGGGCATCTTCGTCGATCTCGCCGACATCAAACATGGCCATCACGCCGTCACCCATGAATTTCAGGATATTCCCGCCGTTGTCATGCACCACTCCTACCGCCACGGCCAGATAGTCGTTCAGCATATCGATGATCTCGTTCCCCGGCAGATCCTCGGACAGGGTGGTGAAGCCCTCTAGGTCGAAATTCCAGATTACCGCATCTATTTGTTGCAGCGACCCTCGCCGGATTTCGCCCGACAGAACCCGGCGACCGGCATCTCGGCCCAGATACACTCGCAACAGATCCTTGGTCAGGTTCTGGTTCTTGGCGGATTTAAGCGCCAACCCCAGATGCGGCAGGACGGTATGAATTTGCCTCAAGTCGCTGTCGTCGAACCCGGTTGGTGCGTCGCTGGTCCAAGACATCAGAACGCCATCACTGACCTTTTTTGCGCCGTTGGGGCGGATTTGCTTAACCCCTTCAAAAGACAGGCCCGTAGCATAGTAATCCGTCGCCCCAATTTCCCGCAGATCATTGAGCAAGGGAAAGCGACTAGGCTCGTTATGATCAACCAGCTTGACCCGGATTTCATCCAGATCCTCGTGCAACAGGGCATACAATGGGCTTCGCTGCCAGACTTCACTGGGCGTATCTGTATTCTCGAACCTCTCGGATTCACCACCCGCGCCGTTGTACCAGCTATAGCCGGTGCCGCCGTAAACCGGATGCAGGGTAGATTGCGCCGCGTGAAACCGCATCAAAGGTATGCCCATATCGACAAGCCGGGTGCAAAACCCTTCCAGCAATTCTTCTTGCCCGGCGCCTTCAAGCCCCTTGGCGACCAGCCAATCGATCAGGTCGTGTGCGGGAATCGAAGAAGAGTCCTGAGAAGTCATTTAAATATCCGTATCAAGCATGACCCCCATCTGGGGGCGACACGCATCAATTGCCAGTGGTCAGTCCAAACCAGCCAGTCTTTGCAGCATTTTACGCAGCAGAGCAGCTTCTTCCGCATCGAATAGGCCCGACAGTTTTGCATCATAGGCGGCGGCGACGCCATGCAGATCACGATACACGGTTTGCCCCGTCGGTGTTAGAGTCAGCCATTCCGCCCGCCGATCTCCTTCGTCGCGTGTGCGTTTCAGATACCTTCTCTGTTCCAGCTTGGCGACCGCGCGGCTGATTTTGGTTTTGTGCATTCTGGCGCGCTCGCAAATCTCTTTAGCCGTCATCTCACCGAATAGCCCAAGGTGAAACAGCACCCGCCATTCGGTTCTGAGCATCCCGTAACGGCCTTTATAGACGCTCTGAAACTCCAACGAGGCATGCTCGGCCGCCTGGTTCAGAAGGAAAGGCAGAAAATTCTGCAGATCAAACTCATCATTTTTTTTGGATTCTTCGTGTGTCATGCTTGTTAGTTACAAAATCAACTATTACCCGACAAGCAGCAACGGAGGAAAACACCATGAATCGTCCGAGTGATCCACATATGCTGACGCAGGCTGCAACGCCGGTCGGCACACATGCCGGCTATATGCCCGGCTTTGGAAACGACTTTGAGACCGAGGCCCTGCCCGACGCGCTGCCACAAGGGATGAACAGCCCACAACGGTGCAACTATGGCCTTTACGGAGAGCAGCTGAGCGGCACCGCCTTCACTGCGAACCCGCCCGAACGCACTTGGTGTTATCGCATTCGCCCGTCGGTGAAGCATTCACATCGTTACGAAAAAATCGACCTCCCCTATTGGAAATCGGCACCGTGCATCGACCCCGATGTGATCAGTCTGGGTCAGTATCGCTGGGATCCCGTCCCACATTCTGATGAAGGTCTGAACTGGATGACCGGGATGCGCACGATGACCACGGCGGGGGACGTGAACACGCAAGTGGGCATGGCCTGTCACATCTATCTGGTCACCGAATCCATGGTGGATGACTACTTCTTCTCAGCCGATTCCGAGCTGTTGGTTGTTCCGCAGGAGGGACGCCTGCGTTTTGCGACCGAGCTGGGCATCATCGATCTGGAACCCAAAGAGATCGCGATCATTCCGCGTGGTCTGCTTTACCGGGTCGAGGTTCTGGAAGGCCCCGCGCGCGGTTTTGTCTGCGAAAACTACGGGCAAAAGTTCGAGCTGCCGGGCCGTGGCCCGATTGGCGCAAACTGCATGGCCAACCCGCGCGACTTCAAAGCGCCCGTAGCTGCGTTTGAAGATCGCGAAACCCCGTCGACCGTGACGATCAAATGGTGCGGCCAGTTCCACACCACCAAGATCGGACACAGCCCGCTGGATGTGGTTGCATGGCACGGCAACTATGCGCCCTACAAATATGACTTGCGCAATTATTGCCCGGTTGGCGCGATCCTGTTCGACCATCCCGACCCGTCGATCTTTACGGTTCTGACGGCACCCTCTGGCCAGCCTGGCACGGCCAATATCGACTTTGTTCTGTTCCGCGAACGCTGGATGGTGATGGAGGACACGTTCCGCCCGCCGTGGTACCACAAAAACATCATGTCGGAATTGATGGGCAACATTTACGGTCAGTATGATGCAAAACCACAGGGCTTTGTGCCCGGTGGCACAAGCCTGCACAACATGATGATCCCGCACGGCCCCGACAGGGAAGCCTTTGACAAAGCATCATACTCCAACCTGGGGCCGGACAAGCTGGACAAGACGATGTCGTTCATGTTCGAAACCCGCTTCCCGCAGCATCTGACGCCATTTGCCGCCACCGAAGCGCCGTTGCAGGATGATTATATCGACTGCTGGACATCGCTGGAGAAGAAGTTCGACGGAACGCCGGGTAAGAAATGAGCTTGGATATCTGGTTCACCTATGTGGCAACAGTCCTGCTGCTGATGAGCACACCGGGACCCAGCCAGTTGCTGATGTTGTCAAACTCGGCCACCAACGGGCTTCGGCGCGGGTTGTTCACCGCTGCCGGAGATCTGACGGCGAACTTCCTGCAGATGTTGGCAGCAGGGCTGGGTCTGGCCGCCCTGATTGCCACATCCGCAACCGCGCTGACCGTCATCAAATGGCTTGGTGTGGCCTATTTGGTTTACCTTGGTGTCAAACAGATCCTCAAGGCGCGCGTATCTGAAGCGCAAACCGCGCCCAAGGCAAGTCGCAAATCGCTTTGGATGCAGGGGTTTATTACCTCTGCCGCGAATCCCAAAGCCGTGGTCTTTTTTGCAGCGCTGTTCCCACTGTTCATTGACGGAGCACTGCCTTTCTGGCCGCAATTCACCATTCTTTCGGCCACCTATCTGGTCATGGACGGGATGTTCCTGACCGCATATGGCGGCAGCGCAAGTTGGCTGGCCCGCCGTTTGCAAGGTCCTGCAAAGCTGTGGCTTGACCGCATTGGCGGCAGCTTCATGATCCTGGCTGCTATCTTGTTGGGGCTGAAATCCCTTCGCCCCTCAACTTAACCAACAAAACAGGGACATCGTATGCCTCTAATGACATCCTGGGTGACGTCGGCCAATGACGCGACACACCCGTTCCCACTGAACAACCTGCCTTATGGAGTCTTCTCGACCGAGGGCGACGATCCGCGCTGCGGCGTGGCCATTGGGGACATGATCCTCGACGTCACAGCTGCCGAAGCCGAAGGGTTGATCACCCTGAGCGATGAGCCTCTGTTCGACATGCCGTTCTGGAACCCGTTGATGGAGGAAGGCCCCGCCGTCTGGGCCGCCCTGCGGGAACGTCTGATCAGCCTTCTGGCCGAGGGCTCGGACGAGCAGAGCAAGGTTGAACCACTGCTTGTCAAACAAGACGACGCCGAGATGCACCTGCCCTTCGCGGTCAGCGAATACACCGATTTCTATGCAGGCCGGAACCATGCCTTCAACGTAGGCACCATGTTCCGGGGGCCGGAAAACGCGTTGCCGCCAAACTGGCTGCATATTCCCATTGGGTACAACGGGCGCGCGTCTTCGGTCGTGGTATCGGGCACGGATATCCGCCGCCCATGGGGGCAGCTAAAAGCGCCCGACCAAGAGCTGCCCGCCTTTCTGCCCAGCCGCCGTTTTGACATCGAGCTTGAGATGGGCGCGATTGTCGGCACCCCTTCGGATGGCCCAATCTCGGTGCAAGAGGCGGACGACAATATCTTTGGCTACGTCCTGCTGAACGATTGGTCTGCGCGTGACATCCAGGCCTGGGAATACCAGCCGCTGGGCCCGTTTCAGGCCAAGGCCACCGCAACCTCGATCAGCCCTTGGATTGTCACCAAGGCAACGCTGGAGCCATTCCGCTGTGACACGCCTGCACGTGAGTTCGAGCTACTAGATCACCTGAAAGACTGTGGCCCGATGCTCTATGATATTGATCTGTCGATCACCATGGCACCCGCAGGGCAGCCTGCTACGACAATTGCACAGACCAACTACAACCAGATGTACTATTCCGCCGCGCAGCAACTGGCCCATCACACGACATCCGGCTGTCCGATGAATGCAGGTGATTTGCTGGGCTCGGGCACCATTTCCGGACCAACCAAACCTGAACGCGGTTCGTTGCTGGAACTCAGCTGGGGCGGAAAGGAACCTCTGACGCTGGACGGCGGTGAAACCCGCAGCTTCATCGAAGATGGCGACACGCTGACCTTGACCGGCGCGGCCAAGGGCGATGGTTACACAATCGGCTTCGGTGATTGTGTTGGCACCGTCTTGTCCGCTCTTGAAAACCCATACACACTATAAGGAACCCATCATGGCCAGAGCATTCGCGTCCCAGGGGGACATGTCGGAGAAAAAGATCAGCTTCACCGAGGTGGGCGAAGGGCTCTATGCCTTTACGGCCGAAGGCGACCCGAACTCGGGCGTCATCATCGGCGATGGCAGCGTGATGATTGTCGAGGCGCAGGCGACACCGCGTCTGGCCAACAAGGTGATCGAGTGCGTTCGATCAGTTACAGACAAGCCGATCACGCATGTGGCCCTGACCCACTACCACGCTGTACGCGTTCTGGGCGCAAGCGCGTTTGGCGCTCAGCAAATCCTGATGTCAGACATGGCGCGCGCCATGGTCGTGGAACGCGGGCAAGAGGATTGGGACAGCGAGTTCCAACGCTTCCCACGTTTGTTCGAAGGGCATGAAAGCATCCCCGGTCTGACCTGGCCCACCACCACGTTCAGCGACACAATGACCGTCTATCTGGGAAACCGTCGCGTTGACCTGATGCATCTGGGCCGAGCCCACACTGCCGGGGACATCGTAATTCATGTGCCAGATCAGAACGTGATGTTCACAGGCGACATAGTTGAATATCACTCGGCCTGCTATTGTGGTGACGGGCATTTCAGCGACTGGGGTGACACGCTGGATGCGATCAAATGGTTCGACGTGGATGCAATTGCACCAGGTCGCGGCGACGCGCTGGTTGGTAAGGACATGGTCAATGCGGCCATTGAAAACACCCGCGATTTCGTCAGCAGCACCTACCGCCCGGCCGCCAAGGTGGCTGCACGCGGCGGCAGCCTGAAGGAAGCCTGGGACGCCGTACGCGCCGAGTGTGATCCGAAATTCGCTGACTACGCAATCTACGAACACTGCCTGCCCTTCAACGTCGCCCGCGCCTATGACGAGGCACGCGGCATCGACACACCCCGCATCTGGACCGCCCAGCGCGACCTTGAGATGTGGGAAGCCTTGCAGGGCTAAGGAAAAACGGCTCGGTTTGATCCAGATCGTTTTACGCGTCTGGATAAAATGAAACCATAAGCCAAGGCCTCCGGCGCCTGTCGCCGGGGGCAGGACATGCCGCACATTGGTGCATCTGCTTGGGGGAGCCCATGAACAAGATCTTTGAAACGCCGCTTTACGGCTATGAACGCAGCCCGGACCAAGACAGCCCCACGCCCGTCAGGCACAAGGTCATCGTGATTGGTGCCGGTCCGGTTGGATTGGCCGCCGCGATTGATCTGACCCAACAAGGTGTCGAGGTTGTGGTTCTGGACGAGAATGACAAGGTCAGCTTCGGCAGTCGCGCCATCTGTTTTTCTCAACGTACTTTGGAAATTGCCGACCGCCTGGGATGTGGACGCCACTTGGTCGACAAAGGCGTCATGTGGGATCGTGGCAAGGTCTACTTTGATGATCGTCAGGTCTATGACTTCAACCTGCAACCGGATGAAGGCTATGCCAACCCCGCCTTCATCAACCTGCAGCAATACCACTTTGAAAACTACTTTGTAGAACGTGTACGCGAGCTGCAGGCAGAAGGCGCACCAATTGAAATTCGTGGCCGCAACAGGGTCGAGGCCATTGGCACGCACGAAGATCACGTTCGACTTGAGGTCGAAACCCCCGAAGGTCCCTATACGATTGAGGCCGAGTGGCTGATCGCCTGTGACGGAGCAACCTCTCCCACCCGCCGGATGCTGGGTATCGATTTCGAAGGGCGCGTGTTCGAAGACAACTTCCTGATCGCTGATGTAATCATGGACGCCGATTTCCCATCGGAACGCTGGTTCTGGTTCGACCCACCGTTCAATCGGGGACAATCTGCGCTGCTCCATAAACAGCCTGACAACGTCTGGCGCATCGATCTGCAACTGGGGTGGGATATCGACAAAGAACGCGAAAAGCGCCCCGAGAATGTGATCCCCCGCCTAACGGCGATGCTGGGCGACGACGTGGATTTTCAGCTGGAATGGGTCTCGATTTATACCTTCCAGTGTCGCCGCATGGAAAGCTTCCGCAAGGGGCGTGTTCTGTTTGCGGGCGACAGTGCGCATCAGGTCAGCCCCTTTGGCGCACGCGGGGCAAATTCGGGCCTGCAAGATACCGACAATCTGTGCTGGAAACTGAAGCTTGTGCTCGACGGCAAAGCGCCTGAAAGCCTGCTGGACAGCTACAACGCGGAACGTGTGTACGGGGCAGACGAAAATATCCAGAAATCCAGCCGGTCCACCGATTTCATCACGCCAAAATCCGAGATGTCGCGGGTTCTGCGCGATGCGGTTCTGGATCTAAGCGAAAAGTATGAATTTGCCCGACCACTGGTGAATTCCGGGCGCTTGAGCCAACCCTGCACCTATGACGGGTCTTCGTTGAACTCGGCCGATGCGCTGAACGGCCCAGCCTGCACACGCCCGGGGTCGGCCTGCCCGGATGCCCTGCTGGGCGATGAATTCCTGCTGCCCAAGCTGGCGGGCAAATTTACCTTGCTGACCATTGATGCCGATGCCCCAGACACTCTGGAAGAGGATGGGATTGAGGTCACTCGGCTGGCGTTGTCGGTCAAAGACGATCTGACGCTGGCTCTCAAACGTCGTTACTTGGGTGATGCAACCAGCGCTGTGTATCTGATCCGCCCGGATCAGCACGTGGCCGCTCGGCGGGACAGCTTTGAAGAAAACAGTTTCCGTCATGCGATCCGCAGAGCTTGCGGTAAGGAGTAAGCGCAATGTCAGACTTGATCCTAACCCCCAATTTCGACAACGCCGACGACTTTTACGCCACCCTTTTGGCGGCGCATGAAGGGCTTGAGAAAGCCGACAGCGACGCGCTGAACGCCCGACTGGTGTTGGTACTTGCCAATCACATCGGAGACGGCACCGTTCTGTCTGATGCCATCCGCGCCGCTGCTTTGTCCAACGATTGACAGGATCCCGTGTGAGCGAAGTTGTCCTCTTTGACTATTGGCGGTCTTCGGCCAGTTATCGGGTGCGGATCGCCCTGAACTTGGCCGGGATCGACTATGACTCGGTTGTTGTCGATCTGGTAGGCGGCGAACACAAGAGCACTGAGCATTTGTTACGCAATCCGCAAGGGTTTGTGCCAGTTCTGGAAATTGACGGGCTGCGATTGACGCAATCGTTGGCCATCCTTGAATATCTGGATCAAACCCGAGGTCTTGGCCTTTTGCCATCCGACCCGGTGCAGAAGGCAAAAGCTCAGGCGTTGGCATATGCGATTGCAGTCGATATTCATCCGGTCTGCAACCTCTCGGTTGCGCGACATGCGACCTCGCTCAGCACTGACGCCGACGACATGCCCGGAGATTGGATGCGGCACTTCATCCGGCCCGGCTTGCAAGCCTTTGAGACCATGTTGGGCACGTTTGAACAGGCCCCTTATTGCGTCGGTTCGCAGCCTGGCCTCGCTGACCTCTGCCTGATCCCTCAACTCTACAACGCACGCCGCTGGCAGGTGGACCTGTCGGACATGCCACGTGTTCTGGAGGTTGAAACAGCCTGCGCTAGTCATCCGGCCTTTGTTGCAGCGCACCCTGACGCGCACGCCCCCCAATAACACTGCACAAGCACTGTGTGCTTGTGCGCCTAGTCGTTTTTCCTGTTTGACCTTAGCTTGGATACACCAAAGCTATGAGGTCACCATGCCTGAGATCACCGGCTACCACGCCCATGTCTATTTCGATGCCGACACACAAGCGACGGCACAACAGGTCTGTGAAGAGGCCGCACGCCTATTCCCGGTTCAGATGGGGCGTATGCATGCCCGCAACGTCGGCCCCCACCCACGCTGGAGTTGCCAGTTGGGCTTTGACGCCGATGCATTTGATCAAGTCATGCCATGGCTGATGTTGAACCGGCAGGGCCTGACCGTGTTCACCCACCCCGAAACCGGTAATCATCTGGAAGATCACCGTGATCGCGCGCTCTGGATGGGTGAGATGCTGGATCTGGACCTGTCGATCTTCGACAGGCTTTAACCTAACGCCCGCGCCTGATCCCGCAGGACGAATTTCTGCACCTTGCCGGTTGATGTCTTCGGCAGGGTGCCGAAAACCACGGTCTTTGGTGCTTTGAAATGGGCCATGTTGTCTCGGCAGAAGGCAATTAGGTCTGCCTCTGTAGCGGTGGCATCCGGTTTCAGCTCGACAAACGCACAAGGCGTTTCGCCCCATTTCTCATCCGGTCGCGCGACCACAGCCGCCTCCATTACCGCCGGATGTTTGTAGAGGATACCCTCGACCTCGACGGACGAGATATTCTCGCCACCCGAAATGATGATGTCCTTGGATCGATCCTTGAGTGCGACATAGCCGTCAGGGTGCATGACGCCCAAGTCACCGGACGCAAACCATCCGCCTTTAAAGGCCCCGTCCGTGGCGTCTTGGTTCTTTAGATACCCTTTCATCACCACGTTACCCTGCATGAAAATCTCACCCATGGTTTCACCATCCGCCGGAACAGGTTCCATGGTATCGGGATCAGCCACCATCAGGCCAGACAGCGCCGTGTACCGCACACCCTGGCGTACTTTCAGCGCGGCGCGGTCTTCGGGGCCTTTTTCATTCCATTCGTCTTTCCAGGCACACACGACCGAAGGCCCATACGTTTCGGTCAGGCCATAGACATGCGTGACCTCGACGCCCATCGCCTCCATCGCTTCGATCACAGCTGCAGGCGGCGGTGCACCCGCCGTCATCACCTTGATCTGATGATCAAAGTCTTTCAGCTCATCCGGCGCATGGGCGAGCATGTTCAAAACGATGGGCGCCCCGCAGAAATGCGTGACTTTCTCATCGCGGAAAGCCGCATAGATCGGCTCGGCCCGTACGGCACGCAGACAGACCGACACGCCTGCATTGGCGGCCATGGCCCAAGGGAAACACCAGCCATTGCAATGAAACATCGGAAGGGTCCACAGATAAACTGAATGCTTGGGCATATCCCAATCCAGCAGATCCGACTGCGCATTCAGCGTGGCACCTCGGTGATGATAAACGACACCTTTCGGATTGCCTGTAGTACCCGAAGTGTAGTTCAGCGTGATTGCGTCCCATTCATCCTCGGGCAGAGACCAGCTGAATTCCGGGTCGCCTTCGTTCAGAAGGGCATCGTAGGTCAGGTTGCCCAGCTTTTCACCACCTTCAAAGCCGGGGTCTTCGATGTCTATGATCAGAATGTCATGGTCGACCTGCTTTAACGCTTCTTTCACGACGCCCGAAAACTCTGGATCGACCAGCAGCGCCTTAGCCTCGGCGTGGTTCAAAATGAAGGCAACAATCGGCGCATCCAGGCGCGTGTTGATGGCGTTCAGAACAGCTCCGGCCATTGGAACGCCGAAATGCGCTTCATACATCTCGGGGATGTTCGCTGCGATTATGGAAACGGTATCGCCTTTTCCTATCCCGCGCGCGCTCAACGCGCCCGCCAAACGTCGACACCGGGCATAGGTTTCAGCCCAAGTATACCTGCGTTCACCATACACCACCGAAGGATAATCTGGGTAAACCTGCGCCGTCCGGTCCAAGAAGGTCAGCGGTGACAAGGGTGTGTAGTTTGCCCGGCATTTATCCAAATGACGCTCGTAGATGTTTGTGGCTGTCATCTGCTCATCCTCCCAAATCGCAGTACGCGCGACTTGAACATAAACTTGGTGGCCTGACAAATCCGTAGTAATACGGTGTGCACCCATTCTGGTAATACGGGATGGTGTTATCTGGCCCTACTTACAAAGGGCCTTTCGCGGTGATTTGGAGCATCTTAAACACATGCAGGGGTCTCGCTTGACCATCGACCCCAGAAGCGCATCTCAGTGAAAGGACTTGTCATGGACGGCACGTTCAACGAAAACGATCTTTCCCGCGTGGTCGAAGCCGACCGCGCCCATATCTGGCACCACCTGCTGCAGCATAAACCCTTTGAAACCAATGACCCGCGTATCATTGTCGAAGGCAAAGGTATGCGCGTCTGGGATCAGAAGGGCAAGGAACACCTGGATGCTGTTTCGGGTGGCGTCTGGACTGTGAACGTCGGCTATGGCCGCGAATCAATCTGTAAGGCAGTCTATGACCAGTTGATGAAACTGTGCTATTTCGCCAATACCGCAGGTTCGATCCCCGGCTCCATCTTTGCGGAAAAGCTGATCGAAAAGATGCCCGGCATGAGCCGCGTCTACTACACCAACTCGGGATCCGAAGCGAACGAGAAGGCGTTCAAGATGGTGCGCCAGATCGCGCACAAGAAATACGGCGGCAAGAAAACCAAGATCCTGTATCGCGACCGCGACTATCACGGCTCGACGCTGGCGACCATGTCGGCGGGTGGTCAGGACGAGCGTACCGCGCAATACGGTCCCTTCGCACCTGATTTTGTACGCGTGCCGCACTGCATGGAATATCGCAAGCATGAACTCGACGGTGCACCCGTCGAAAACTTCGGCGAATGGGCAGCAGACCAGATCGAAGAAGTCATCCTGCGCGAAGGCCCTGACACCGTTGGCGCCCTGTGCCTTGAGCCCGTTACCGCCGGTGGTGGTGTGATCGAAGCGCCTGAAGGGTATTGGCAGCGCGTGCAGGAGATCTGCAAAAAGTACGACGTGCTGCTGCATATCGACGAAGTTGTTTGCGGCGTAGGCCGGACTGGGACATGGTTCGGGTACCAGCAGTATGGCATCAAGCCTGACTTCGTAACCATGGCCAAGGGCGTTGCATCGGGCTATGCCGCTATTGCTGTGATGGTCACGACCGAGGAAGTCTTTGACATGTTCAAAGACGACGCGTCGGACCCGATGGGCTATTTCCGCGATATCTCGACCTTTGGCGGTTGCACCGCCGGTCCGGCAGCGGCGATTGAGAATATGCGCATCATCGAAGACGAGAACCTGTTGGGCAACTGCACCGACATGGGCAACCGCATGTTCGACAACCTGCAAGCGCTGATGGAAAAGCACAAGGTTATCGGCGACGTGCGCGGCAAGGGCCTGTTCCTGGGGGCCGAACTGGTCACCGACCGTACGACCAAAGACCCGATGGATGAAAAGCGGGTTCAGGCCGTTGTCGCCGATTGTATGGCGCAAGGCGTGATCATCGGTGCCACCAACCGCTCGATCCCCAGCCGTAACAACACGCTGTGCTTCTCGCCCGCACTGATCGCAACGGCGGATGACATCGACCAGATCACTGACGCCGTTGACGGCGCGTTGGGGCGTGTTTTCGGGTAAGCTGACCAAATATTAAAAAAAGAAAAACCGGCACATCGAGTGTCGGTTTTTTTGTGAATGGTCGAAGTGCGGACGAAGCTGCCGATTATGATCACTTAATTGATGTCCGCTTTTGGGATCAGTGATCTTGATCACACAGGTCGTGGTCTGCAAGCGAAGCCAAGACATAACAGTCTTCTACTACGCCACGACCGTCGCATCCTTGAGCAATACGCTTCAGTTCATTCTCCAGCGCCTTTAGCCTTTTGATCTTCGCTCGCACTTCGGACAACTGACCTTCGGCAATCTTGGTGGCGGCTTCGCATGACCGGTCCGGATGATTTTGCAACTCGATCAGCGAAGAAATCGCTTCTATGGAGAAGCCAAGATCACGCGCATGACGGATGAAGCTCAGGCGTTCCAGACCCTCATTTGTGTAACGCCTCTGGTTGCCAGCTGTACGTTCCGGCTCTGCCAGCAGCCCCATTTCTTCGTAGTAGCGGATGGTCGGAACTTTGACTTTCGTGCGCTTTGAAAGCTCTCCGATGGAAAACATGAAAATACCTCTTGAACCTCTAGTCACTAGAGGCACTACACTATGATCAAGACAGATTCAAAAAGGCTTTCCAATGTCAGGATGTTGTGGGCATGACGCCAAGTTCGATGGCGTGTCAGATGATTACAAAAGGCGGCTATGGATCGTCATTGCGTTGAACGCGACGATGTTCGTAGTCGAGATGACCGCTGGTCACTACGCAAAGTCACAGGCGCTTCAGGCTGATGCTCTCGACTTCCTCGGCGACGCACTGACCTATGGTATCTCGCTCGCTGTGATCGGTGCCTCAGTTCGCGCCCGCACCAATGCAGCTTTGGCCAAAGGGGTGAGCTTGCTTTTGATGGGCCTTTGGGTATTCGGATCGACCGTATACCGCGTCTTCTATGTCGGCGTCCCTGAAGCTGAGATCATGGGCATAATCGGAGCTCTTGCACTGGCTACAAACCTTGCCAGTGTGTTGTTGCTTGTCAGCTACAAAGACGGCGATGCCAATGTCCGCTCTGTCTGGCTCTGTTCGCGGAACGATGCCATCGGCAATGTGGCCGTTATGTTTGCGGCCTTGGGCGTCTGGGGAACGGCAAGCGGTTGGCCAGATCTGATTGTCGCAGCGATCATGGCAACGCTGTTTCTTTCTTCTGCTTTCCAGATCGTGCGCCAAGCGCTCGCCGAGCGCCGGGAAGTTGGAGAACATCAGCATGCTTACCGGGGATGAAGACAACCTATCACGAATGATGCGAAATTTGCTCAATTGAGTCGCAAGTAAAGAGGACTCTCACTATGCACCTGAAACGCCGCCAAATACTGACTTACGCCGCAGGCTTCGCCAGCACAGCACCATTTGCCACGTTTGCGCAAAACACACCTTCCATCCATGTTCTCAAGGATCCGAATTGCGGCTGTTGCAGTGCTTGGATCGATATCCTTCGGCAGGAAGGCTTTCGCGTTACCGAGGAGCGCAGCTTTGGAACACTGCTCGTCCGCCACAAATTGGACAACGGCATTCCCGAAAAAATGATCTCCTGCCATACAGGCGAGATCGATGGCTACATGATCGAGGGGCACGTACCGGTTGCCGACATTCGTCGTCTGTTGGAGGAGCGACCTAGCGCCATTGGACTTGCTGTTCCTGGGATGCCTTTCGGTTCGCCTGGGATGGGGCCGGAAGATCGTCGTGAGGCTTACGATGTGTTTTTGTTCCGTCGGGACGGCGCTACCGAGGTATTCACGAGTTACGAAGCGGCCTGAGGCGACAGTCATCGAGCGGAAACAGTACGAAGGAGGAGAAGATGACACGGAGTCGATTACGCATTCTTGCCTTAGGCGTTTTGTCTATCACTATCGCCGGAGTGGCCATTGCCCAACAGCATCGAGGAGACTGGTGGGGTCATGGGCCAATGGGACCGGGCCACATGTGGTCTGAACGCATGGATGGCTGGGGACATGGCAACATGGGACCGGGCCAGCAGCAACGCATGCAGCGACACTGGACATACATGAACGAGGGTGTGCCCGCAGCCTATCGCGGGGCTCGGAGCACCATTCGTGCAACGCCCAGCAATGTTTCGGAGGGCAGGACGCTATACACGGAAAACTGCGCAAGCTGTCATGGAGCAGAGGGCTTGGGCGACGGTGAAGCCGGACGTTCGCTCGTGCCCTCTCCCGCCCTCCTTCGATGGTTCGTTCAGATGCCTATGTCGGGGGACGAGTATCTTCTTTGGACAATTTCCGAGGGCGGCGAACGCTTCGGAACAGACATGCCAGCCTTCAAGGAAGTGCTGAGTGAAGAAGACATCTGGAAGATCATCGCCTACATGCGCGCGGGGTTCCCTTGAACTGTCATCAATCTGCTGGTCGTCAAAGAGATTTTTTGCTGTCGATACGCCACGACAATTCTCAGCGGACATAAATCTATCAACGCGCCATTCTGATAAGTTTCACGGAAGCAGACCTTTAAGTAAGTCGCAGCACTAGCAGGTTAGGGCTCAAAGCCGACATTCTCTACGTTCAAAAAAGGCCCCTCCAATCGGGACGGCCTTGAACTCGCAATCTCTCGAAAGAGGATCAGGCAGTCAGAGCGGCCAGCGTTTGGGCCACTCTCTGCTTTGCATTTTGCCCAAAGCGGTTCGTCAATGCCTCAGGCTGTTCCTGCTATTTCAACATGACGCTGTTCCAGCTCGATTTGCCTCTGCACCGCCACAGGATCAAGATCGCTTTCAGCGGGAGTGTCGATGCCAAAATGGCCGAAATTGTCTTCGCCGCGTACCAGCATTGCCGTATCGAGATCATGTTTGGTCTGACGTACATGCGCCGCAAGATACTGGATATTCAGCCCAATTCGGCGATCCTTGCTTTTGTTCGGCATCGAGGCATGTAGCGTCCAACCATGGTGAAAACTCGCCTCGCCCGGACGCAGCGGACAAAGCTTGGCTTGGCTCTCATCAACTCCAAGAACAGTCTGCCCCTGCAAAAGAACGTTATCGTCGTCTTCCGTTGTTTCATGGCTCATCACACCGTTCGCATGACTTCCCGGGAGCATTCGCATGCAACCGCTTTCCTCGTCCGCTGGCGACAAGGCGAGCCAAGCGGATACCTGGTCGTCATGACTCAGGCCCCAATAAGTCAGATCCTGATGCCAACTGACATGCGAGGTCGAGCCAGGTTCTTTGATGATATAGGTAACATTGTACAAAAGAATGTCGGGCCCGATCAGCGCTTCGATGAGATCAAGCATCAGAGGGTGCGTAGCAAGCTTGTAGGGCGAAGTTAAGATTGTGTGTGCTTTGGACTTGTAATGCATGGACGCACCCAGTTGGCTCTCGGCCCATTCCAGTCCGGCCCGGTGTTCTTGCGCTTCGACTTCAGTCAGGATCGGAACACCACCTACATAACCGTCCCGATTGTAAGCGTTCGCCCAAGTTCTTACCCTTTGGTCTACTCCCATAGTCGCCTCCCACGAAATGACTAAGCAATCGTTAGTGGAAAAACATGACCTGCCAAGCCTGTTTCGGCTCTGGTTTGCGTCGGCGCCAATGAAAATTGAAACATACCGTACCGAATGCGCGCTTGGAGCTTTTCGACCCATGATGCAAAAAAGCCGCCCCAACCGGGACGGCTTTTCTTTCACTGTCTCTTTTCAGAGGATCAGGCGGTCAGAGCGGCCTGAGCTTTGGCGACGATCGCGCCGAACGCTTCCGGTTCGTGCACGGCCAGGTCGGCCAGAACTTTGCGGTCCACTTCGATACCGGCCAGGTTCAGGCCGTTGATGAAGCGGGAATATGTCAGTGCTTCGTCATGCGAACGGACAGCAGCGTTGATACGCTGGATCCACAGCGCGCGGAAGTTGCGCTTGCGGTTCTTACGGTCGCGGGTTGCGTACTGGTTGGCCTTGTCGACGGCCTGACGGGCAACCTTGAAGGTGCTCTTGCGGCGGCCATAGTAACCTTTGGCAGCCTTGATGACCTTCTTGTGACGGGCGTGAGTTACGGTTCCACCTTTAACGCGGGACATCTCTTAATCTCCTCTTAGCGGTCGTAGGGCATGTAGCCCTTGACGATCTTGGCGTCGGGGGCGGACAGTGTGGTGGTGCCACGGGCGTCGCGGATGAATTTCTTGGTCCGCTTGATCATGCCGTGCCGCTTACCGGCCTGGCCTGCCATGACCTTACCGGTCGCAGTCACCTTGAAGCGCTTTTTAGCGCTCGATTTGGTCTTCATCTTAGGCATTTCCGTCTCCTTTTTCGGGTTCGGTTTCAAACGCGACTCGGCATGCCATCTCGGCCGGTCACGCGATCAGACGCGCCATTTACGCAAGTTCCGTCATACTGGCAAGGGGGATTCGACCAGAATCTGCGCTTTGTGCGCGGCTGGTCTGGCACCGGGGCGACATTGGCCGCCCCGGTGGATTGGATCAATGCTCGAACTTGCGGATTTCTCCGCTTTTCAACCGCTCAGCATAAGACGCCAGTTCCTGACGCACGACTTTCATCAGGAAGTAAAGCGCAAAGACGTTCACCACAGCCATCGCAAAGATCGCCGCATCCGAGAAGTCGATGACCGGGCCCAGATTGGCCGCCGCACCGATGACAACGAAGATGCAGAAGATGATCTTGAACACCAGCTCTTTGGTGTGACCTTCGCCGAACAGGTAAGTCCAGGCTTTGAGGCCGTAGTAGGACCAGCTGATCATGGTCGAGAAGGCAAACAGAACCACGGCAATCGCCAGGATGAAGGGGAACCAGCTGAACGCGCTACCGAAGGCGGCGGAGGTCAGGCTGACGCCGGAGTTGCCATCAACGGTGGCAATGGCGTTACCCGCCTCGTTCAGCATGTAGTTGCCCGTCGCCGGGTCAACGATGAGCTGCTGCGTGATGATGATCACCAGCGCCGTCATGGTACAGATCACAACGGTGTCGATGAATGGCTCCAGCAGTGAAACGAACCCTTCGGTGATCGGTTCCTTGGTCCGAACAGCCGAGTGGGCGATGGCAGCCGAGCCCACACCCGCTTCGTTCGAAAACGCAGCACGGCGGAAGCCCTGGATCAGCGCACCGACCATACCGCCCGCAACGCCAAGGCCGGTGAAAGCGCCCGCAAAGATCTGGCCAAAGGCCCATCCGATCTGATCAGCGTGCATGATGATGATGACCAGCGCTGCCAGCACATACATCACGCCCATGAACGGTACGACCTTCTCAGTCACACGCGCGATCGACTTCAGACCACCTACGATTACTGCAAAGACGATGGCCGCAAAGACCAGACCAGTGATCCAACCGGGGTAATCCCCCACGATTCCTGCAATCTGTTGATGTGCCTGATTGGCCTGGAACATATTGCCCCCGCCCAGCGCGCCAAGAATACAGAAGATCGAGAACAGAACCGCGAGGATTTTACCACCGGGCAACCCAAGTTCAGCAAAGCCCTTGGACATATAGTACATCGGACCGCCCGAGACGGTGCCGTCCTCGTATTCGTTGCGGTATTTCACGCCCAGCGTACATTCGGTGAATTTCGACGCCATGCCCAACAGGCCCGCGACAATCATCCAGAACGTCGCTCCCGGCCCGCCGATTCCGATGGCAACCGCCACACCGGCAATATTACCAAGGCCAACCGTTCCGGACAGCGCCGTGGCCAGAGCTTGAAAGTGGCTAACCTCACCGGCGTCATTTGGATCGGAATAGTCGCCTTTGACAAGGCTGATCGAGTGTCCAAAGAAGCGGAACTGCACAAACGCAAAATAAAGCGTAAAGACAGTGGCCGCGATCACCAGCCAGCCGACGATCCACGGAAAACCGGTTCCCGGGAAGGGTGCAAAAATAAAGCTGACAAAGGGCCCGGTTGCATCTGCAAAGGCTTGATTGATCTTATCATCCAGGCCCGGCGCCTCTTGCGCCGAAGCTGCAGTGGCCATGAAGGCGGCAAGCGCCGCAAGGTACAGGTGTTGTAGCGTTTTCATTCTTCTGCCCACCTCAATTTACAACTGTAACCGGAACATCGGCATGCATCACAAGGTTCTGTGTTGAACTGCCGAAGATACGTTTCTTGATGCCGTCCGCTGAAGCCCGGCCCACAACAATCTGAGAGGCTTCGTTTTCAACGGTGATGGCGTTCAACGTTTCCGCCACATCGCCATGGCGCACAACGCCCTGCGCCGCGAAACCAGCTGCCTTGAGGGCGTCAACGGCGGGCGTCACAATACGTGACGTCGCCAACTCGACCTCTTCCTCACGCCGCTTGTGGCGCTGTGCGTTTTCTTCCGGTGTCTGGAATGTATAAGGGGACCATTCAATCACATATGCGACCAGCAATTCACATGATCCGATCAGCTTTGCCAGGTCCGTGGCAAAGGCAATCGCGCGCTCACCGGTCTCTGTCCCGTCGAGTCCTATGACAATCTTTGTTGTCATCTTGTTCCTCCTTTTTTGTTGTTTGGTCCGGGGCCCGTGCCCCCGGCAGGGCAGCCGGAACTTGGAACTTTGGCTGAGACTGCCCCTAGGTCATTTATCAGGAAATTCTACCCACGAATGAAGACCATTGTGCCAAATTCGCCCATACCGGTCAAATTTCGCTTATAAATCAAGTTTTTCACCCGTCGCACAACAGGAAAACGGCAGCTTAAACAGCAGCCGTTTCCTTAGTTCTGATGTCGACTTGGGCCCGAACTACTCGGGATCGGTGCTGTAAATCAGGCGTTCGTCACAGGGGGCGACTCGTAGAATGTTGGTGGTGCCGGGAACATTAAACGGCACACCCGCCGTGACCACAATCTGATCCGCCTCGGATGCAAATCCACCGGCCCGCGCAGCGCGGGCTGCGTTCACCACAGCGCCCTTAAACCGTTGCAGTTCAGGTGTCATCACACAGTTGCAGCCCCAGCTCAGACACAACCGCCGGGCGGTTCCCCGTTGCGAGGTCATGGCGATGATCGGCACGCCCGGACGTTCACGCGCCGTCAGCGAGGCTGTTGTGCCGCTTTGGGTGAAACAGCAGATGGCCTTGATGTCGGTCTTTTCCGCAATCTCGCGCGCGGCAGCGACGATACCATCGGCCACGGTGCTGCCCTTGGCCGTCCGGGATGCCGCGATAATCTGGGTGTAAGTCGGGTCTGCCTCGACCTCGATAGCGACCTTGTTCATGGTTTGCACGGCTTCGACCGGATAGGCCCCCGCCGCCGATTCCGCGCTAAGCATGATGGCGTCCGTGCCTTCATAGATCGCCGTCGCCACATCCGATACCTCGGCGCGGGTTGGCATCGGGCTTTCGATCATGCTTTCCAACATCTGGGTCGCCACGATCACCGGTTTGGCCGCGCCACGGCACCTGCGGACCAGCCGTTTCTGGATCGGCGGCACAGCAGAGACCGGCAGCTCCACGCCGAGATCACCCCGCGCCACCATGATCCCATCTGACGCATCGAGAATATCGTCAAACGCCTCAACCGCAGCGGGCTTTTCAATCTTTGACAGGATCGCAGCACGACCGTCAGCCAGAGACCGGGCCTCGAACACATCCTTGGCACGCTGTACGAAGCTCAGCGCCAGCCAGTCGACACCCAGCTGACAGACAAACTCCAGATCGTCCCGGTCCTTGGCCGACAACGCTGCCAGCGGCAGCACAACATCCGGGACATTCACGCCCTTTCGGTTTGAGATGGTGCCGCCAACTTCGACCGTGCAGTTGGCGAAATCCTGACCGCAGTCCTGAACCGTCAGGCGGATCTTGCCATCATTCACCAACAGGCGCGCACCCGGCTCAAGCGCCGCAAAAATCTCGGGGTGCGGCAGGCATACTCTGTTTATGTCTCCGGCGGCGGGATCAAGATCAAGGCGGAAGGCCGCGCCTTCCTCCAACTCTTCCGCCTCGTTTGCAAAGACGCCAACGCGCAGCTTTGGCCCCTGAAGGTCAGCCAGAATGGCAATCGGGCTGTCCAGATCCTTTTCGACCTGCCGAATAATCTTGTGCCGCTCGCGGATCTCATCATGGCTGCCGTGACTCATGTTCAGTCGAAACACATCGGCCCCGGCCTCATGCAAGGCGCGAATAGTATCGTAGTCACTAGACGCCGGTCCCAGCGTCGCCACGATTTTTACATTTCTCAGGCGTCGCATTGGTCTTGATCTCCTTACGTCGTCTTACTTGCAGATTAGGGTGCAGCAAAATGTTACCGCAAACATTGGCTGAGTGCTTATTGCCCAATTCCCTTTTCAAAGCAACTGCCCTACACCTGCGACAAACTAGATGACAGGCTCATGACGTACACCCCATTTTTTGTTCACGGCGCGGATCGCCCGTCGCGCTGGTTGATTACATGTGATCACGCAACCAATACCGTCCCCCCCGAAATAAACGGCGGCGACCTTGGTTTGCCACGTGAAGATATGGAACGTCACATTGCTTATGATGTTGGAGCATACGAAGTGTCCAAACATCTGGGTGAGATTTTGGATGCACCAGTGGTTGCCGCCAATTTCTCGCGCCTTGTCATTGACCCCAACCGTGGCGAGGACGACCCGACCCTGTTGATGAAGCTCTATGACGGTTCGATCATCCCCGGCAACCGCCACGCGGATGCATCCGAGCGCGAAAGACGCCTGAACATGTGCTATCGCCCTTATCATGATGCGCTGGCGCAGATGGCCGCCCTGCCCCACGCGGTGATTGTCTCGATGCACTCCTTCACCCGCCAACTGCGCGGGCGTGAGCCACGTCCCTGGCACATCGGCGTCTTGCACACCCCAGACGAACGTTTTTCACGCCCCCTGATCGAGCGGCTTCAGGCCGAAGATGATCTGTGTGTCGGCGTCAATGAACCCTATACCGGTGTGCTGCCCGGAGATGCGATTGACAAGCACTGCACCGCTTTTGGCCGCCCCAACGCTTTGATCGAGCTGCGAAATGACCTGATCGGCGACCACGAGGGGCAGCGAGAATGGGCCGAACGGTTGGCGGTTGTCTTGCAGGACGCGCTGGAGTCCAGCGACCTTTGAAGACGCAGGTCGTGCACCTGCGATCCGCACTTCACGCTATTGTGAGCGCACAGTCTGATCCCCATATAATGAACGAAAGGGGATCGTCGTGACACATGAGTTTCTGACAACGTTCTTCGGCTGGATGGCCGCCCTCAATATCGCGGTTCTTCTGTTCACCACTGTCATGGTCCTGATGCTGCAGGATTGGATTGCGGGCATTCACGGCAAGCTGTTTCAGATGGAGCACCCAGACGTGAAACGTGCGTATTTCAGGTATCTTGCCAACTATAAGATCCTGACCCTTATCTTTTGCATTGTGCCATGGTTGGCTTTGAAACTGATGTAGGTGGGGCAGCCCGCTTATTGTAACAAGTCTGCTGGATTGTTAGGTCAAGCACAGCACACCAAACCACCCGGAGCAGCCTTATGGACAAGCAAACCGAAATCGAACTTCAGGCCGCCGCGTTTCGTCGGTTGCAAAAACACCTGATGGAAGACCGCACCGACGTTCAGAATATCGACATGATGAATCTGGCCGGATTCTGCCGCAATTGCCTGTCGCGCTGGTATCAGGAAGCCGCCAATGAAAAAGGCATCGAGATGGGCAAGGATGAAGCCCGCGAAGTGTTTTACGGCATGACCATGGATGAATGGAAAGCCAACTATCAGACCGATGCCAGCCCCGAAAAACAGGCAGCCTTCAAGGTCGCGTTTGAAGAGAATGTAACCAAAAAAGGCTAAGTCCAAAATGAACAAGGCCCGCCAAATCGGCGGGCCTTTTCTTTAGATCGCCGCCTTGCGACTTTCATCCAGATAAATTTCGCGCAGACGTTTGGCAATCGGCCCCGGTGTGCCGTCGCCTAGCACGACTCCGTCAATCTCGACCACCGGCATGACAAAGGCGCTGGCCGAGGTTGTGAACGCCTCATCCGCTTCTTTGGCCTCATCAATGGTGAACAGACGCTCTTCGATTTCCATTTGCGCTTCGGCCGCCATGCGCAGCACAGCCTTACGTGTTATCCCATGCAGGATGTCGTTCGACAGCGGGCGGGTGACAATCTTGCCGCTCTTGACGAAATAGGCGTTGTTGCTGGTGCCTTCCGTCACGTATCCGTCTTCGATCAACCAGGCATCATCACAACCCGCTTTCTTGGCCATCATCTTGCCCATCGACGGATAGAGCAGCTGAACGGTTTTGATATCGCGACGGCCCCAGCGAATGTCGTCGATCGAGATGATTTTGGCGCCTTTCTTCGACGCCGGGCTGTCAGCCAAACCCGGCTTGTTCTGTGTAAACAGAACAAGGCTGGGATTGGTATCTGCCGATGGGAACACAAAATCACGGTCGCCATCGCTGCCGCGCGACACCTGCAGATACACCAGGCCTTCTTCGATGCCATTTAATTCCACCAGCTTGCGGTGTATCTCAAGCAATTCGTCTTTGGTGCAAGGCTCGGCCATCTCCAACTCGTCCAGCGAGCGCTTCAGGCGAACCGCGTGGCCTTCGAAATCGATCAGCTTGCCGTCCAAAATGCTGGTGACTTCGTAAACCGCGTCTGCAAACAGAAAGCCACGGTCAAAGATCGACACCTTGGCTTCGGTCTCGGGCAGGTATTCGCCATTTACGTAAACGGTTCGGGTCATGTTTGTCTCCTCAGCCCCAGAGCGCGGACACCGAAGGGTGCACTCCGGCGTCGTCAAAAATCAGCGGGGTGTCGCGGTCTTCGGCCAACAGAAGCGGGCCGTCAAGGTCTGTCACCATCGCACCCTGCGCCAGCAGTGTCGCAGGAGCCATGGCAAGCGAGCTTCCGACCATGCAACCCACCATGATGTCATAGCCTTGGGCAATCGCGGCTTTGCGCAATTCCAGCGCCTCGGTCAGACCGCCGGTTTTGTCGAGCTTGATGTTGATGACATCATATTTGCCCTTCAGCTTAGGCAGGCTGTTGCGGTCATGGCAGGATTCGTCTGCACAGACCGGTACCGGACGATCCATTCCGATCAGCGCATCGTCGTCTCCGGCCGGCAGGGGCTGTTCAACCAGTGCCACTCCCAGACGCACCAGATGCGGGGCGAGGTCGGCATAAACCTCAGCCGACCAGCCTTCGTTCGCATCTACGATGATCTTGGATTTAGGCGTCCCTGCACGCACGGCTTCAAGCCGGGGCATGTCGTCAGGTGTACCCAGTTTGATCTTCAGCAACGGGCGATGCGCGTTATCGGCAGCCTGTGCCCGCATCGCTTCGGGCGTATCCAGCGACAACGTGTAGGCGGTAATCTCAGGCCCCGGAACCGGCAGACCTGCCAGTTCCCAAACCCGTTTACCGGCGCGTTTGCACTCCAAATCCCACAAGGCGCAATCCACGGCATTTCGCGCAGCGCCAGCGGGCAGCAAGTCCATCAGCGACTGTCGGGTAAATTCCGCAGGCAACCCTGCAATCTCGGCCTCAACAGACTCGAGCGTTTCGTCGTAGCGCGCATAGGGGACACATTCGCCCCAACCCTGATAGGTTCCATCTGATATGCGAACCGTCAGAACTTTTGCTTCGGTCCGCGACCCGCGCGAAATGGTAAACACCTGCGCCAGTCGAAACACATCGCGAGAGACCTCTATCTGCACGCAACCGCTCCTTCATTTCTTTTCTAATGCTCTTACCGGAGGCGGATGACCCCACCTCCGGCATGTTGTTCAGCTCACATCGCTGCCAGCGCGTCCACCAGCTTGCCGGACCCGAAGCGGAACGGGTCGGTTGCAGGCAAGCCCATGTCGGCTTCGATCTTGGCCAGATAGGCAACCGCGTCTTCTTCGGACATATGCTGGGTGTTAACCGAAACGCCGACAACCTGACAATCAGGGTTCGCCACTTTGGCCAGTGCCAGCGCGGTGTCGCGCAGGGTTTCCAGTGACGGTTGCTGATAGGTGGGCAGACCGCGCATGTGTTCGCGGGTCGGTTCGTGACTCAGGATCAGGGCGTCTGGCTGGCCACCATGGATCAACGCCATTGTCACACCGGAATAGGACACGTGGAACAAAGAGCCCTGCCCTTCGATCAGGTCCCAGTGGTCCTCATCATTGTCGGGCGTCAGCCACTCGATTGAGCCCGCCATGAAGTCCGCAATGACCGCGTCAAGCGGCACACCATCGCCGGTGATCAGGATGCCAGTCTGACCGGTCGCCCGGAATGTCGACTTCATACCGCGCTTGCGCATTTCAGCATCGATCGCCATGGCTGTGTACATCTTGCCGACAGAACAGTCGGTACCCACAGCCAGGCAACGCTTACCCTTACGCTTGATCCCGTTGGCAATCGGGTATTCGATTTCGGGCACACGCACGTCGTGCAGCTTTTGACCAGTTGCTTCGGCTACGGCCACCAGATCGGGTTCGTCGCGCAACAGATTGTGCAGGCCAGAGGCAAGGTCAAATCCTTCCTCAAGCGCCATAACCAGAACCTTCTTCCATTCTTGGCTGATAACGCCGCCACGGTTGGCCACGCCAATAACCAGCGTCTTGGCGCCGGCTTCTTTCGCCTCGGTCAAGGTCATATCTGTCAGGCCCAGATCAGCCTTGCAGCCGTCCATGCGATACTGGCCGACGGCGTTTTCTGGACGCCAGTCCTTGATGCCCACAGCCACTTTGGCCGCCAATTGGTCGGGCGCATCGCCCAAAAACAGCAGGTACGGTGTCTCGATCATTGCGGTCACTCCTTTGATTCCGGCTTAAGCTAGAGAAACGGCAAAACGAGCGTTTCGCGTTTTGATCCGCTTGATACGACTAAGGCGCGATATTCTTGCACAAGTTTACTTTGATGCGCAAAAATATTCGAAGTTTTCAAAATGATTAAACTTTAATCACCTTTTCGCAGTTATCCAATACCTCCATTCTGCAGCCGCATTGCCGCAGATGCATAATCGCCCTTGCGCCACGCCGCGCAATTTAATACCTCATTGAGCAGGAAAATCGCAATTTCATTACTCGCACGAGGTCTCGATGAGCTTTCGCATCCAACCTGCCGCACCGGCACGCCCCAACCGTTGTCAGCTGTTTGGCCCCGGGTCGAACACCAAACTGTTCCCTAAGATGGCAGCGTCGGCTGCGGATGTGATCAACCTGGATCTAGAGGACTCGGTTGCGCCTTCGGACAAGGATGCGGCACGCGCCAACGTCATTGAGGCGCTGAACACAGTCGACTGGGGTACCAAATACATGTCCGTCCGGATCAACGGGCTGGACACGCCCTACTGGTACCGTGACGTTGTCGACGTGTTGGAGCAGGCAGGCGACCGTCTGGATCAGATCATGATCCCCAAAGTCGGATGTGCGGCGGATGTCTATGCGGTCGATGCGCTGGTCACAGCGATCGAGCGTGCCAAGGGCCGTACCAAACAAATCAGCTTCGAGGTTATCATCGAGTCTTCTGCTGGTATCGCGCATGTTGAAGAAATTGCAGCCTCATCCCCCCGCCTGCAGGCCATGAGCCTTGGGGCCGCCGATTTCGCAGCCTCGATGGGAATGCAGACCACCGGCATCGGCGGCACGCAAGAAAACTACTACATGCTGCGTGAAGGCGAGAAACACTGGTCTGATCCATGGCACTGGGCGCAAGCTGCCATCGTGGCCGCCTGCCGCACCCATGGCGTGTTGCCGGTGGATGGGCCTTTCGGCGATTTCAGCGATGACGAAGGCTATATCGCGCAGGCTAAACGTTCAGCGACTTTGGGTATGGTTGGGAAATGGGCGATCCATCCCAAGCAGATCGCATTGGCCAATCAGGTCTTCACCCCATCTGACGAAGCCGTTTCCGAGGCCCGCGAAATTCTTGCCGCGATGGAACAGGCCAAGGCAAATGGCGAAGGCGCGACTGTCTATAAGGGGCGCTTGGTCGACATCGCCTCAATCAAGCAGGCGGAAGTCATTGTGGCGCAGGCCGAACTGATTGCGGCAGGCAGTTAAGTCAAAAAAGGGCGCTCAATCGAGCGCCCTTTTTGTGTTATTTCAACGACCAAAAACCTCGTTCGGTGTCCATGTGAAGCGTTCACCCTTCTTTCCTGACTTCATCATCAGGCACGATGTTCCCAGTTTTTGGAAATAGACGATCTTTAATGGATACCAGCCCGCTTTGGGTACTTCTACTTCGGTGCGTTGATTGGCTTCACAGCCCTGAATGCTTGTAACACGGCCAATCTGTTGGCCGCCAACCCAAGCCTCGATCCCGTCATTTGACCAAGTTTCCAACTCGTAAACCCCAGGCGAGTCGAACCGCATATACCCCGTCACCTCGGCGGCAACATTGTAGGCTTGGTCGAAGGTCATGACGTCCTCGCCCTTGCTGGTGTCCCGGTAATCCAACCCACGCAACGGTTTTCCCGGCTTCGCCTGAGACAGCAAGCTTTTGGCCTGGCTCAGATCGCGGATCTTTTTGTGTTGGTTGCCAGTACCATAGTATTTCACATTCAGCCCCGCTTTCGGAGCAGGTTGCGGGCTGGCAGGTTGCAGTTTCAGCGGGGCAGTCAAAGCAGCCCCGGCAACAAGCGACATGGCTACTGCGGTCGCCACTGTTCGAACGAGTTTCATCGTAATCTCCCTGTTTGCGCGCCGTTTTGGCTGGGCCTATCCCCTGGCAACGTCATTACCATGACACTAGGCTGTGAATTTTTACCCTGCAAGAGAGTGAAACTTCACAATTTCAAGGGTTATGCCCTCAAATCCTTGGGTGATCCCATAACCACATACGACGTGATCGACGTAACATGGGGCAGCGTTCCCAACACCTCGGTATGAAAAGTCTTGTAGGACGGCAGGTCGGCGCATTCGACCCGAAGTAGGTATTCGATAGTGCCAGTGATGTTGTGGCATTCGACAACCTCGGGGGCTTGTTGCAAGGCGCGTTCAAACCCCTCCTGCGCGGCTTTTGTGTGTTCACCCAAGCCAACACCGATGTAAGCAACAAAGCCCACACCCATGGCGGCAGGGTCCAGAACGGCGCGATAGCCGGTGATCACCCCAGCCTTTTCAAGCTCTTGAACACGACGCAAGCAAGCCGAGGGAGACAGGCCGATCCGTTCCGCCAGTTCCAGGTTGCTGATGCGCCCGTCGCGCGTTAGTTCACGCAATATCTGGCGGTTAATTTGATCATTCTTCATCATAAGTTGTGTAATTACCGGAAACACGCACAAATAAGCAATTTCATTTTCATGAGCACGATCAATACTACGCGCTATGACCTATGACATCCTTATGGCCCTGATCGTCTTTGCCTTTGTGACCTCGATCACGCCGGGACCCAACAATCTGATGCTGATGGCATCTGGCGCGAACTTCGGTTTTCGACGCTCGATCCCGCATATGCTGGGCATTGGCCTGGGGTTCACGGTCATGGTGCTGCTGGTTGGTGCAGGGTTGGTGCAGGTGTTCGACAGATACCCTATCAGCCACACCGCGTTGAAGATCGTTTCAGTCGTCTATCTTCTGTATCTGGCGTGGAAGATTGCCCATGCCGCGCCAGCCAAGGGATCAGAGGCGTCGGGCATCCCGATGACATTTCTGCAAGCTGCCGCCTTTCAATGGGTGAACCCCAAGGCCTGGGCCATGGCCCTGACGGCCACGACTGCATACGCCCCCAATCAGACGTTGCACGCGATCCTGCTGGTGGCCCTTGTCTTTGGCGCGGTCAATCTGCCCTCGGTCAGCACCTGGACGGTCCTTGGTCAGCAGATGGCACGCCTGCTGACAAATCCGCGCAGGCTGGTTGCTTTCAACTGGACGATGGCCGCGCTGCTTATTGCCTCGCTCTACCCTGTGCTTTGGCCACACTGAGTGATGATGACAAGCATTGGCACTTAGGCTATTCCGCATGGCATCTGACACGCGACGCGGCATGCAAGAAAGGTACCCCTGATGGCCAACCCACTTTACGATGGTTTGTTCGGCGTTCACGCAGGAAAAGACACAACTTTTTTGTATTTGCCTGATGGTAAAACCCTCAGCTATCAAGCGTTTTTGCACACCGCGGCTCAGATCGCCCATGTGACCGTTAAGCTGGGCCTGAAACCCGGTGATCGTGTCGCCGCACAGATTGAAAAATCACCCGAGGCGCTGGCGCTTTTTGCGGCCTGCGCGCAAGCGGGCCTTGTGTTTCTGCCGCTCAACACCGCCTATACTGCGGACGAGCTGACCTATTTCATCGAAAACAGCGGTGCGTCGCTAGTTGTTTGTGACAGCGGCGCCCTAGACAACCTTTCGCCTATTGCAGCCCGACTTGACGCACAGATCGAAACCCTGAACGCCGATGGCTCGGGTTCTCTTTTAGATCAGACAGCAGGGCTGCCCGCGCATTTCGAAACCGTTGACCGGGACGAAGAGGATTTGGCCGCCTTCCTCTATACCTCTGGCACCACCGGTCGATCCAAAGGCGCGATGCTGTCCCAGAACAACTTGCTATCCAACGCACAGACATTGGTTGACGAGTGGCGCTTTACTTCTGACGACGTGCTGCTGCACGCCTTACCGATCTTTCACACACATGGGCTGTTTGTGGCGACCAACGTCATGTTGGCGGTAGGTGGCAGCATGATCTGGCTGCCCAAATTCGATCTGGACCAGATCATCGACTGGATGCCGCGCGCCACGTCGATGATGGGCGTTCCAACTTTCTACACCCGCCTGCTGGGAGACACGCGTTTCACCAAGGACCTGTCGGCCCATATGCGGTTGTTCGTGTCCGGCTCGGCGCCTTTGCTGGCAGACACCCATGTGCAGTTCGAGGATCGTACCGGCCACCGTATCCTGGAACGCTATGGCATGACCGAAACCAATATGAACACGTCAAACCCCTATGACGGCGAACGGCGCGCAGGAACCGTTGGCTTCCCGTTGCCCGGGGTCGAGCTCAAGGTCTGCGACACCGATGGCAACACCCTTCCGCAAGGAGAAATCGGTGTCCTAGAGGTACGCGGCCCCAACGTCTTCAAGGGCTATTGGCAGATGCCCGAGAAGACCGCTGCGGAACTGCGCTCAGATGGATTCTTTATCACCGGTGATCTGGGCCGTGTTGATGAGGACGGATACGTTCACATCGTTGGCCGCAACAAAGACCTGATCATCTCGGGCGGGTACAACATTTACCCCAAAGAGATCGAACTGGTTTTGGACGACCAACCCGGTGTGCTGGAAAGCGCGGTGATCGGTGTGCCGCACCCGGACTTCGGCGAAACCGTCCTGGGCGTGATCGTGGCCGAGCCCGGTGCGAGCCCCGATTTGGATCAGATACAGACCTCAGTGTGCAAAAGCCTGGCCCGGTTTAAGCATCCCCGCGAACTGATCCTGATGGACGAACTGCCCCGCAACACCATGGGCAAAGTTCAGAAAAACATCCTGCGTGATCAGTACAAGGACATGTTCACAAACGCCTAAGGCCGAGCGTCTTTACACCCTGCCTTGGGATTTCCATCCAAGGATGCTGAGGCAGGCAAACAAAACTGCCGCCACACAGACAATCGATGGCCCCGCCGGGGTGTCGAAAACGTAAGCTGCTCTCAGCCCAGCAACGGCTGAAAACGCGCCGATCCCGGCGGCAATCAGGGCCATGGACTCGGGTGAACGCGCCAAGTTGCGGGACGCTGCGGCCGGAATGATCAGCATGGCCGCAATCAGCAGAACGCCCACAACCTTGATCGCCACCGCCACGGTGACAGCTAGGGACAGTGTCAGGATCAACTGCTCTCGCTTAGGATCAAAGCCACTGGCATAAGCCAGTTCTTCGTTCAGAGTGGCCGTCAACAGCTGCGACCAGCGCCAGGTGATTAGCGCGACAACCAACGCCGCACCGCCCCAGATCACGATGAGGTCCGAGCGCGATACGGCCAGAATATCCCCGAACAGGTAAGCCATAAGATCAATGCGTACACCGGACAGGAATGAAACGGCGACCAAGCCAAACGCCAGGGCAGAATGCGCCAGGACTCCCAAAAGCGTATCCATCGCATAGCCACGACCAGCCAAAAGGGTCACGGTCAGCGCCATCATCAGTGCCACGGCCAGCGCACCAGTGAAGATTGACATTTGAAAGGTCAGAGACAGCGCCACACCCAGAATTGCGGCATGTGCGGTTGCATCTCCGAAATACGCCATGCGCCGCCACACGACGAAACACCCAAGAGGGGCCGCTGCAAATGCCACACCAACACCGGCGAGCGTCGCGCGGGTCATAAAATCATCAAGCATTATTCCGCCGCTTCTTTAGGGGGGTGGTCATGATCATGTTCATGATCGTGATGGTGGTCATGCTCATGGCGATACAGCGCCAACGCCCCACCGGTGCCTGTACCAAACAACGCACGGTATTCCGGCGCCGACGCAACAACCGCCGGAGAGCCTTCGCAACAGACATGCCCGTTGAGGCATATCACCCTGTCCGAGGCGCTCATGACCACGTGCAATTCATGGCTGATCATCAGGATGGCACATCCGGTTTCACGGCGCACCGCCTCAATCTGCTGATAGAAGCTGGCTGACCCGCGTTGGTCCAGACCCTGGGTCGCCTCGTCCAGCAACAGAATGTCCGGACGGTTGATCAACGCCCGCGCCAGCAGCACCCTTTGGAACTGTCCACCGGACAACTGCGACATCTGGCGGTGCAAAAGATCCGGCACGCCCGCAGTTTCGAGCGCCAAACCGCATTGCGTGCGAGACACGCGGTCGGTCAGGCGCATGAACCGTTCAACGGAAATGGGCAATGTCGGGTCGACATGCAATTTCTGCGGCACATATCCGATTTTCAACCCTGGCTTCAGGGACACTTGCCCAGAAGACGGACGCGTCGCACCGATAATGGCACGCAGCAAGCTGGTTTTTCCCGATCCGTTGGGACCAACGATGGTGACGATTTCACCCGGTTCGACGGCCATGTCCACACGACTCAGCACGGTATGCGCGCCATAGCGCACGCTGAGGTTCTCAACAGTGATAAGGGCCATCTTTACGCCTTTTCGGTGCAGTCAGGGCAGAGACCTTCGGCTTCTACAACCGTTCGTTCGATCTCGAAACCCGCTGCGCGCGCTGCAGCACCCAGAACACCCTTGGCGGGGGCTGATTGCGCTTCGGCCACTGCATCACACTTTCTACAGATCATGAACGCCGGAGAATGCGACTGCCCCGGATGCGAGCACGCCACAAACGCATTCAACCGCTCGATCTTGTGGACAAATCCGTTCTGCACCAGAAAATCCAACGCGCGATAGGCAACGGGCGGCTGCGAACCAAATCCTTCGGCGCGCAACCGATCCAGAATTGCGTAAGCCCCAAGCGCACGGTGTTCTTGCAGCAGCATCTCAAGCACCTTGCGGCGCACTGGTGTAAGACGCAGCCCTTCGGTGCTGCATCGAGCTTCGACCGAGGCCAAGGCTGTTTCGACGCAGGTTTGATGGTCATGTTCCAGAAACCCTACCGGAGCCGAGTCCTTGACCGGCGCAGGGCGCGCATCACTTGTCATGTTATTTCATATCATGTATTGCCACTCGCAACGTTATAAAATCACACAGAGGGTCTGATGTCCAGAAAGCTTCTTCCATTGTCGATCACGGCTGCATTGATGGGTGGAACAGCCCTTGCGGACGCGCCATACGTTGCGGTTGATATTGCACCAATCCATTCGCTGGTCGCCCGCGTCATGGACGGTGTCGGAACCCCGGACCTGATCGTTGCACCAGGTGCTTCGCCGCATGAATACAACCTCCGCCCTTCCGAGGCCGCAGCGCTGCAAGAGGCCGATCTGGTGTTCTGGATGGGCGAAGATCTGACGCCATGGATGGAGAATGCGATCGATACGCTGGCTGAAGGCGCAACCGTTACATCCATGCTGGAGGCCGACGGTACCGTTCTTCTTGAATTCCGCGAAAACGCTTTGTTCGAAGCGCATGATCACGGCGACGAAGATGACCACGACGACCACGCCGAAGACAAGGATCACGACGATCACGACCATGACGATCACGCCAAAGAAGATGGGCACGATCATGAGGATCATGACGGACATGACGAGCACGATCATGACGATCATGCCAAAGATGACGACCATGATCACGAAGAACATGCGGACCACGATGGGCATGACGAGCACGACCACGAAGATCACGCCAAGGATGACCATGATGATCACGACGACCATGGCCACGAAGGGCACGACCATGGTGACCATGATCCACATGCCTGGCTTTCACCGGCAAACGCAGAAACCTGGCTGAATGTGATCGCGGCGCAGCTGTCTGCGGCGGACCCTGAAAATGCTGGCACCTATTTTGCCAACGCCGCCGCCGCGCGCGAGGAAATGGCTGCACTGTCTGCTGAAGTGGCCGAAACGCTGGACCCTGTACGGGGCGGCAGCTTCATCGTGTTCCACGACGCCTATCAGTATTTTGAAGACGCCTTCGACTTCCCCGCCTCTGGCGCAATCTCACTCAGCGATGCGTCCGACCCCAGCCCAGCACGCATTGCGGAAGTTCAAGGACGTATCCGCGATGAAAGTATCGACTGCGTTTTGGCAGAACCCCAGTTCGATCCGGGGATCGTTGAAAGCGTTATGGGTGGCGTCGAGGCCAAAACCAGCGTGATGGACCCCCTTGGATCCGATCTTCAGCCAGGCGCGGATCTTTATCCTAACGTCATTCGCAACCTTGCGAAATCCTTGGCCGAGTGCCTTTGACTCTATTGCTACAGCCCGACCATGGTCGGGCTCCTTGCAGCCCGGGGTAATGCGTTCAACGAGTGGTCCTGTTACGTGACTGCTTCGCCCCGGGCGCTCAGCCTTGCGGGTCCACCTCTGGTACGAAATCGACCCATTATTTCATCTGTGGCAGTCTGAAACCTGTTCAAACGCGCATCACAGAAAACCCGCGATCTTGTCGAGCGTCGCGCGACTGACCGCGACCCCCGACTGCCGAGATGACAGGCGCTTGGTACGGCGGCCGTCTCCGGGCAGATGCGCAGCCTCCTGCGCACGGATCGCCCCGACCAGTTCGGCAACACCGGTCTCAAACACACCCGACGCCGTTATCGTGGGATCAATCGCGATGAAGAATTGACCTGTCTTCGGAGGGCCGCCCACAGTTCCGGAAAACGGGGACGCGTTGATGCCCAAACTGGCCCCCGTCAGCGCTGCGGCCATGAGCTCTACCATGAGCGCGACGCCGACGCCTTTATATCCACCTGACGGTGCCATAGAGCCCTTCAGACCAACTTCAGGATCGGTTGTTGGGTTGCCATCCGCATCCAACGCCCACCCAACCGGGATTGGTTTGCCTTCGCGCGCATGTTTCATCACTTCGCTTTTGGCTATGGTACTGGCGCTCTGATCGATCAGCAGGGCGGGTTCGCCATCGGGGCCGGGCGCGGCAATGGAAAACGGATTGGTTCCAACCACAGGCTTCGACCCACCGGAAGGCGCGATCGAAGCGGGGGCGTTGGTGAACCCCAGTCCCACCAGCCCGGCCTGGGCCAAACGATAAGTGTGGTAGCCCAAAACGCCACAGTTATAGCTGTTTTTTATGGCCAGCACCGCGACGCCCTGTTCTCGGGCCGCCGGGATCAGGGTCTCGAACCCTGTGTCAATGGCCGAATGCGCAAAGCCGGTTGCGGCGTCAACCGCCACAACACCGGGTTTGGGGCGTGATAGAACGGGAACCGCTAAACCATCGACCTTGCCGCATTGCACATGCTCGCAATAGATCGGGATATAGGCGAGCCCGTGACTTGCAACGCCATCGGCTTCGGTTGCCGCTGTGGCCTGCGCCAGCGGGCGGGCATTTTCTTCGGATGTGCCAGCCGCAACGAGCGCACGGAAAGACAGGTCTTCGATCTCAGCAAGGGTCAGGGTTTGTGTATCGGTCACTTTGGCGTCTCTTCAATCATTGTCAGAAAGCCCGGACCCTGCACCCAGCAGGCGGGATTCCTCGGTTGCGGGGGCATAGGTGCGGTGGGCATAGCGGTTCAGCATGTCCCAATCCTGCGGGTCAGGATAGGCGCGTGTCTCTTGTTCACGTGTTGCGGTCGGTGCACCGCCTCGGGAAACCACGACCGTGTGGGCCGTTTTTGGCAAACTGTCCGGGGCCATGAGCCAATCCTCGCCCACGACATTCTGAACCGTGTCGATCTCAATCGTCAGCGCTTCGTTCAATTTACGCGCGGCGTGGCGCGCAAACGGCAGCATCAAGGCGGGCACTGCGACGTTCCGCATCTCGATTGGACTCGTTTTCAGCAAGTGGGCCGCATCAGACAACAAAGGCCCCGCAGACAAGGGGCACAACGCCTCTTCGCCCTGCCAGAGACGATCAATCTGCCCAGGGCGATGCGTCGCCGGGTCCGAAGCCAGCCCCTGCTCCAACAACGAGGACAAAATCCCGGCCCCATCCAGCCCCTGCGCGCACAGCCAGCGGGCCGCCTTCGACGCCTCCTCGGCCTGGCCCCAGGAATAGCCCGCGCCACGGGTGGCCCGTTTTGCGGTTGCTTCCATCTCGTTGAGCGAAAAATTCATGTTGGTTCCTGCGGGTAGACCCAAAGATCCGCGTTTTCAGAAGTCAGCTCCTCCGGGTACGGCGCACCGGAATACATGCAGATTCGCACCCATCGATCCGAACGGGGGTCAAAATGGGTTGCTCCAAAGAAAGACAGCTTTGCCCGCAGCATGTCGATAGGCAGCACCTTTGACCCAATCGTGTTATCCCGGATTTCACCATAGGGTGCGGATGGGGTCATTTGTACGCGCCGGATGGTGTGGCGATGTTCCGGGTGACGCAACAGAAATTCGGCCACGGGCTTGGTGTCTTCCCACCCGCCCAGCGCGTCATAGACAGCCGCTGCATCCCGCGCCGGAGCCAGAGGTTGTTCATAGTCAGAAATCGGTTCATCAAACCGTTCCCCCATGCGGGGTTCCAGCTTTTCTTCAGAAACATACCACGCCCGCGCGCAATTCTCGCGGACGTCCCAATCCAGATCCAAAGCCCAGGCATATGTTTCCCGGATCAGATCACGAACTGTCCCGATGGACATGGTTCCATCAATTACAAACGCCTGCGAACGGGTGTCTGCCATGCACGAGGCCAGCCCGTCCACCAAATCGCTATAAGGCTCCAGGATCAGCGACGCCAGCAACTCCTGACCTTCCTCGCTCAACGCGGTTTCTGACCAGTCCACCAGTCGATTCCACGGTCGATCTGCGGTCAAATTATCTTGGCGCAGATACTCGGAGATCAACAACAGGTCAGCCTTCAATGCCTCGAGCTTTTTGACCTGTATCGGATGTTCAGACCGCCACCACGAAACCGACAGTCGGCTGCGTTCGAAAACATCGCGGAACCGTGCGATCTCGGCTTCGCTGGCCACGTCCACAGACCGAACCCGCGCAATCGCTTCTTCCCGTACCATGATCCAGTTGTTGAACAGAACAGGGTGGTTGACGATAAACGGCGCCATGCCAAGCCCGGTAGAGTTACCAATCCCCAGCCAGCGGGAAATTTCTGGGTCCAAAGTTGCAGCCTGATCGCCGCCTTGGACGTTCGCCATGTGTTGCACCAGATCCCGCACAAACGCCCGGGTCAGAAAGACCGATAGCATCTCGACCTGAAACGGGGCCTGCGTCTCGGGCCGGTCGGCAACTTTTTCCCGATCCGCCGCGCCAAATTTGCCCGAGCCATATACAGCAGTTGTCCGCATCAGGTACCCAACCTGATAGATCTGCTCTACATCCGGCTGCTGGCCTGCGGCCAAGGATTTCACAACATGGTCCCAAAGGCGGACCGAGCGATTGGCACGAGACAAGGACAGCTCGCTCTCGCTCACCCGCCCGGCCTCTTGCAGGGGTACGTTTTGGGAAAGGCGGTCGATGTCGGCCTCGGTCGGGATGCCGTCGAACAAAGCAAAGGTGGCATCCCACGCTTCGGCAATCACACGATCCGAGCGTTGCTCCGGCGGCAAGTCATGAGCAAAGGCCACCAGCGAATATGTCCGATCCGGCCCTTGAGCGGTATAGACCGCCCGACCAACACCATTGGCGTCAATGTCGAAGAGAGGCCGTGTGAACGACCAGTTTTCCCGTGCCATCCGGCGGGTCAATTGCCGCATGAAACTCAGTCGACACTGATGCAAAGAACCCAACCGCGACAGCCGCATAACTGTGGCCGGGTCTCGTCTTTCGATCTGTGTCTGCGTCTGAGCGTCCATTCAACTACCCCTGAGCACCGAAATTCTCGGCAAAGAACCTGTACCAGTTTTCACCCATGATACCGGCCACTTCTTCATCGTTCAGACCGGTCGCACGCAACCCGGATTCGATGTTTCCAAAATCCCGATTGTCCTGAAACCAAGACGGCATCGGGGGGAATCCGGGGTTACTTGCCGACCCCTCACCATAATCGATCTGCTTCGACCAACGACCGACCCGCATCCATTCGACAACGCTGTCGGGCTGATCCTGGCACAGATCCGTTCCGATCCCGAGATGTTCCGCTCCGTATTTCTCAGCCTTCCGCGCAATCATCTCGCAGAAGCTTTCAAGGGTGCAGTCCGACTTGTCCTTCAGATGATGAGGATAGACCGAAAACCCCAACATCCCACCGTTTTCAGTCACCGCACGGATCACTTCGTCTCGCTTGTTGCGCAGGGCCGGGGCCCAATCAAACGGGTTAGCGTGAGTGATCGCAATCGGACGCTCGGACAGCTCGGCCGCCTCGATCGTGGACCGGTCGGCTGAATGGCTCATGTCAACGACAAGCCCGACCCGGTTCATCTCTTTGATCACCTGACGCCCCATGCGGGTGATCCCGGTGTCTTCGGCTTCGTAGCAGCCTGTCGCCAACAGCGATTGGTTGTTGTAGGTCAGCTGCATAAATCGCGCGCCCAATGTATGCACGATTTCGACCAAGCCGATGTCGTCTTCGATGGGCGATGGGTTCTGAAACCCAAAGAAAACTGCTGTGCGCCCGGTTTCCCGCGCCGTGTCAATGTCGCTGGCCCATTGACCCTTCATGATCAGGTCCGGGTATTGTTCGAACCAGCGGTTCCACTTTTCAAAGTTCAGAACGGTTTCACGGAAATTTTCATGATAGGCGATGGTGACGTGGATCGCGTCCACGCCCCCTTCGCGCAATTGCCGAAAGATCTTTTCGGACCAGTTGGCGTATTGCAGCCCATCGATCCGCATCAGATCGGCTTTCCGGCGCTGATATATGCAGTTTTGACCGTCGTGTAGAATTCGGCCGCCGCCTTGCCCTGTTCACGTGGGCCATAAGAGCTGTCACCACGCCCGCCAAAGGGTACATGATAATCCGTGCCCGCTGTGGGCAGGTTCACCGTCACAACCCCGGTGCGCGCATTGCGCCGGAAATGTGTGGCGCGGGCCAGATTTTGCGTGACGATGCCCGAGGTCAGACCGAAATTGGTATCGTTGACCGTGGCCAAGGCCTCATCATAGCTGTCGACCTTGATGACCGAGGTCAGCGGCGCGAACATCTCTTCCCGGTTGATGCGCATGTCGTTGGTGGTGTTCAGGAACACGCCGGGGCTCATGTAATACCCATCATGCGGCATGTCCAAACGCTGCCCGCCGCAGGCCAGTTCAGCGCCTTCGGATCTACCCAGATCAACATAGGCCAGGTTCTCGGCCAGTTGCTGCGCGCTGACGACAGGGCCCATCTGAGTCCCCTCTTCCAGCGCGTGACCGACTTTCATCGCCTGAGCACCCGATACCAGTTTCTCGACAAACGCGTCATGCACAGCGGCATGAACCACGAGCCGCGATGAGGCGGTACATTTCTGACCGGTTCCTCCAAACGCGCCGCCCAATGCCAGCGAAACGGCAAGGTCGAGATCGGCGTCGTCCATCACGGCCAGCGCATTTTTCGATCCCATCTCCGTCTGAACCTTGGTCAGGTTCTGGATGGCCGCTGCTGCAATGCCCTTGCCCACCGGCACCGATCCGGTGAACGAGATGGCGTTGACCTTCGGGCTTTCCACCAGCCGTTGCCCAATGGACCGACCCGAGCCCATGACAAGACTGAACAGGCCCTTGGGAATATCCTGACGGTTGATGATCTCGGTCAGGGCCACGGCAGAGGCAGGCGTGATGTTGGCGGGTTTCCAGACTACCGCATTGCCATAGCAGAGCGCCGGGGCAATCTTCCACGAAGCCGTCGCGGTCGGGAAGTTCCACGGGCTGATAACGGCGACCACGCCAACCGCCTCGCGGCGCACGTCAATCTCGATATCAGGACGTACGGAATCTGCGTTCTCACCGATCTGACGCAGGCATTCAGCTGCGTAATAGGTAAAGAACTGACCGGCGCGATAGACCTCGCCCTTCCCTTCTGCAAAGGGTTTACCTTCTTCGCGGCTGAGCAAGGTGCCCAGCTCTTCGGCACGGGCCATCAGCTCGTTGCCGATGTTCATCAGCACCGCCTGCTTGCGTTCGAGCCCGTAGGCCGCCCATTCGGCTTGCGCGACACGCGCCTGGTCCAGAGTCACGTCCAGCTGATCCGCACTGGCTTGTGCGAAATGGCCAACAAGGTCGCTCAGGTCTGAAGGATTGCGGTTTTCGATCTCGCTTTCGCCGGCAAGCCATTCGCCAGCAATCAGGTTCAGGTTGGTCACGGTTCGCCCCAAAAAAAATAGAAGTTGGGGCATAATGGACTTCTCACACAATATCAGTCAAATTCAATATAATTGACCAAACTTCAGGAATTTTGAAATTTGACACTAAAAATCGAAATGCTGCGTTGTTTTTGCACGGTCGCGCAAACGGGCAACTTGTCGGAAGCAGCCGACCGGTTGGGGCGCACACAATCTGCTGTCTCGATGACATTGAAACAACTTGAGGACCACTTGGGAAAAAAGCTGTTTGTTGGCGAGCGTAAGAACCACCTATCTGCATTGGGCGAGCAAGTGTTTGAGTTGTCTCTTAAACAAGTCCGCCAGTTTGACCAAACGGTGCAGTCGATCGAAGCTGCTGCTCATGCCGCCAATGGATTGATCCGAATTGCGTCCGTCCCTTCGGTCGCCGCGTTGGTGTTCCCGTCCGTGCTCGAACACATGACACACCGTTTCCCAGGCGTGAAAGTCGAACTAATGGACGCTGATACGCGACAGGTTTTGGATGCGCTTGCCGAGGGCAAAGCTGATATTGGCATAGCGTCAGGCTTTCACCCCGTTAAAGGGGTTAAAGCGCACCTCTTTTTCGAAGATCAGTTCGGTCTTGTCTGCGCCGCTGATCATCCGTTCAACAAAAAGGCGGTTCCGCCCAGTGTAAATGATGTGGTCACACCTTCATTTGTGCGAAACGCCTTGTGCGACCTCATCGAGACGCCTGAGTTCGTTAAGGCGGTTGAAGAGGCGAATGTCACCATTCACAATACGCAGTCCCTGATAACAATGGTTGGAACGGGCAAGTGGGTTACCATCCTTCCGCAAACCGTTGCTCGTATTATCCCTGAAAGCATGGCCTTTCGCACATTGTCCGATCTACCCGACAGGCGACAGGTCTATTTGTATGTGAAGGAAAGGCCTCGGTTCAAAGCCTTGGCAGATGAATGCAGCGCATTCATTCTTGCCAGCAAGCTGACCTGAGGCCCCCCTTTCAATCGCAGCATCTGTTAGCGGTTGTCCCGACCTGCTTCTTGCAAAATCCAATCCCGAAATGCCCTGAGTTGCGGCTGTTTTATCGCGTCAGATGGGTAAACAAGATGGTAGGATCTGGAAGGTGCAAAGTCTTTGGCAAACGGCCGTATCAACTGGCCGGATTGTAATTCAGCCTCGATCAACGGCAGTAACCCAAGGGAAACACCCTGTCCCGACAACACCGCTCGGAGCAGAACACTCGAATCGTCTATAATCACACCGGGAAGGTGGTCGCCGGTTTCCACCCCGTGTGCATCGAACCACTCCAGCCAGTCGACTTGATCCTTCCAGTGCAACAGAGGTAGGCGCAACAAGTTTGCAGGTTCGGTAGGATGGCCCCCCTCTGCGATCAGAGATGGGCTGATGACGGGCGACGTTGGGAAACGCAGCAGCGCCTCTGACGTCAATCCCGGCCAATCTCCGTCCCCCCAGGCCAGCATCATATCGGTCTGACCATCCGAAAACTCCACACCACCCGGGGAATACTGAAGATGCAGGCCTGTTTCCGGGAAACGTTGCCAAAAGCTGAACAGGCGGCGGGACAACCATTGCGACCCAATCAGCGCGCCGACGCCAACCGTTATTGACGATCTATTAGCGGTCTGGCGCGCGTCCTGCACGGCCCGGTCAAGCCGCGCGAACACCGCCTCGCACGCTTCGGAAAACTGCTGCCCTGCTTCGTTCAAAGCAACCGACTGCGCATGGCGTTCAAACAGGGGGCAGCCCAGATGAGCCTCGAGCGATTTGATCTGTGAACTCACGGCTGTGGGCGTCACACCAAGTTCAGTTGCGGCGCGTTTAAAGTTTCCATACCGCGCGGCAATCCAAAAGACACGAACTGCCCCGAGCGGTGGAACGTCACTGCCGCTTTGCCTCATGAGACCAACTTTAAGTTATCCTAGATATAAAGATTCTATATCTGTGCAAAGCTGCCAGTGCAATGCAGGCTAATGCTGAACAACATCCCCGCGATGCAGCACCACTTTGGCAAACCCACCAGAAGAGACCCCAGATGCCACGAGATTTGCCTTTGCAGGCCAAATATTACACTCAGCCGGACTGGTTCGAGGTCGATAAAGAGAAAATCTTCTTCCGAAGCTGGCAATGCGTTTGTCATGTGTCCGAAGTTGCGGAGCCGGGCGATTTCAAGACATTCACCATCGTTGATGAGGATGTCTTTGTCATTCGCGCACAGGATGGTGGCATCAATGCGTATTACAATATCTGCCGCCACCGCGGTCATCCGCTGGTCGAAGGGTCAGGCAAGGGCAAAAGGGTGTTGGTCTGCCCTTATCATGCGTGGACTTATGAAATTAACGGCCGACTGCGCCGCGCGCCGGGTTCTGCGGAAAGCGATGGGTTGACCTGTGACCAGATCAACCTGCGCACTATTCAGGTCGAGGAGTTCTGTGGCTTTGTCTTTGTGAACCTAGACGAAAACGCTGAGCCTATGGGGCCCGGGCTTGAGGAATACCGCGACAACATCCTCAGCTTTCATTCCGACCCAACAAAGCTGAAATTTGTCTGCGAAACTGAAATCGAACATGACAGCAACTGGAAGCTTTCGGTCGAAAACTACAACGAGTGCTACCATTGCCCGACAGTGCATGCGAGCTCGCTGACCCATGGCGTTCTTGAGATGGACGGATACACAACGGTCCCGCACGGGAAGACAATCTGGCATGATGGCAAGGCGCAGACAAAGAACGAAAAGCAGTATGATTATGATCTGAACGCCGGCCCACGCGCAGGTGATTACGGTGCCTACTGGATCTTTCCCAATGTGTCGATGTGCTGTTACCCCGGAGGGTACTTTACGATCCGTCAGTTTTTGCCTGTGGCATGGAACAAGACGATCTATCGGTATCGGTGGTTCTCAAGCGGAGGCATTTCGGATGAAGATGTGATTGAACTGATGCACAAGCACAAGGAAACAACCGGGGCCGAAGACGAAGTTGTTGTCTCCAAGATCCAGAAAGGCATGCAAAGCCGCGCGTTCGAACCGGGGCCTTATGTCATCGGTGACGGCTCTGGTGCGATGAGTGAGGTCGGGCTGCGCCATTTCCACAATTTGTACCGCGAAGCGTTGGGAGAGGCTTGATGAGTGACGTAATCCGTCAGGACTTGGCCGCGCTTTACCGCCTTGCTCATTACTATGGCTGGACCGACCTGACATCGACCCACATTTCAGCGCGTCTTCCAGAGGACCCTGATCATTACCTGTTGAACTCACACGATTTGATGTTCGACGAAATCACGGCTTCGAACCTGACCCGTATGTCTTTCGACGGGCAGGCCGTGGATGACGGGCCGGGCAGCGGTAAGATCGTCAATTTGGCCGGGCACATCATCCATTCGGGCATTCTGTCGGCTCGGCCTGACGTGAATTACGTGATCCACAGCCACACGCGCGCTGGCGTTGCCGTGTCGGCCATGCCCGAAGGGTTGTTGGCTTTGTCCCAACACGCGGGATTTGTACTGGGTACGTTGTCGAGCCATCCCTATCAGGACTCCACAGCGGTTGAGAACGAAGGTACCCTGTTGGCGCGCGACCTTGGTAGCAATTTTGCCATGCTGTTGCAGAACCACGGGCTGTTGGTGGTCGGACGCACGGCGGCAGAGGCCTTTATTTATCACTACTACCTTGAGATGGCCTGCAAAATTCAGGTCGATATTCTGAGTTCAACGGACAAGCCGATCACGATCACAGACGATGCAATGGATGCCTTGCACGACTGGGGGGCGCCGCAAAACGGACCACATGGGGGCGTCCAGTGGCCAGCGCTGATGCGTATGCTGGATCGAAGCGTGCCGGAGTTCCGGTCATGAGTGACAATGACCTGATCATGGCCCAACGCGAAGGTGCCTGTCTGACTGTCACGATCAACAGGCCAGCAAAGGCCAACTCGCTGACACCTCAGATGCTGGTCTCTCTGCGTGACGTTTTCCTTGAAGCCGGCAGTGACACAGCGCTGCGGGCTGTGATCATTACCGGCGCATGCGGGCGTGTTTTCTGCGCTGGCGCGGATCTAAACACACTTTCCATCGACGTGAACGGCCCAGACCCCTGGGACGAAATGGCCGAAGCGCTCAGAGCCATCCCGGTACTGACTCTGGCTGCCATTAATGGGCCTTGCATCGGCGGGGGGATGACACTGGCCCTTTCCTGCGACATCCGGGTTTGTGTGCCCGAAGCACGGTTTTCCTACCCGGTGCTCAAGAACAACGTTTTACCCGGTCAATACGATGTAAACAGGATGCACGCCTTGATTGGCCCGGGTCGGAGCGCAGCAATCCTGTTGGGGGGCGATGCCGTCAGCGCAGAGGATGCAGCCATGTGGGGTCTGGTCGACCGAATGGTGACGCAAGAAGTTTTAACAGACACCTGCCAAACGTTGTGTGCACCGGCCATAGCCTCTGCCGACGGGCATCTGAAAACCCTGAAATCCATGCTCGGAAGGAGTTCCAGATGAAAGGTATCCGAATTGTCGACATGACATCCGTTTTGTCCGGGCCGTTCTGCACCTGGCTAATGGCCAGTCTGGGCGCCGACGTTATCAAGGTGGAAAACCCGACTGGTGACCTTGCCCGCACAACTCCGCCGTTCGAGAATGACATCAGCCTCTATTTTGCGTCCCTGAACCGCAACAAGCGCTCGGTCGTTCTGGACCTGAAGACTGAACAGGGCAAAGAAGCCCTGCACAAGCTGCTGGCCACAGCAGATGTGTTTGTCGAGAACATGCGGCCCGGTGTGCGCGACCGGTTGGGATGCAGCGACGCCGATCTGAAACGGATCAACCCGCGCCTGATCTCGGCCTCGATCAGCGGCTTTGGGCAAACCGGAAGCCTTTCGCACCGCCCGGCCTATGACATCGTGGTCCAAGCAATGAGCGGCATGATGAGTATTAACGGAGAGTTGGACGGAGACCCCACCCGCGTCGGCTTTTCGATTGGGGACATCTCGGCTGCGCTGTTCACCACCATCGGCATTCTGCAACGTCTGTATGCGCGCGACGCACAAGGGAGCCAAAGTACCAGTCACTTGGACGTTTCCATGCTGGCCTGTCAGTGGGTTTGCTTGGAAAATGCCTTTGCGCGTTATCTCAATGCCGGGATCGTTCCAAAACCCATCGGCTCACGCCACCCGTCGATGACACCTTTTGAACCCTATCCGACAGCGGACCGGGATATCGTCATTGGCCTGGGAAGTGACAAGGACTGGCCCCGTTTTTGCGAGGCCATAGGATACCTTGACCTGCTGGACGACCCGCGCTTTCAGGGCGATGAGGTGCGGCTGGCCAATCGCGACGCTCTGGATCAGGTGTTGGGCGCGCATCTGAAACAGCATCCGGCATCTCATTGGATACAGATTTTGATCGACAACAGCATTCCGTGCTCGATGGTCGAGAACATCCAAACGATTGCAGACGATCCTATCGCAGAAGAATACGCCGCCTTTTCCACCGTAAGCTCTGAAGGGAAGGATATGCGTTTTGCGCGCAACCCCATTGCAGATCGCGGCCTTCAGGAAAGCCCGGCACCCCGCCTTGGACAACATACGAACGAAGTTCTGTCAGAACTGGGATATGACGATGCAGCCATCGCAGTTTTGACACGCTGAACTCAAAACTCTCCGACCAAGACAGGACCATTCGAATGCCCGAGTTTCAAACACCTGATGGGATAGCGCTGTACTACGAGGCAACCGGAACAGGTGCACCGATTGTATTTGTGCACGAATTCGGCGGCGATTACCGCAGTTGGTATCGGCAGGTCTCGGACCTGTCGGAGTCCTTTTGCTGCATCACCTACTCGGCGCGTGGGTTTCATCCCTCTGCGATCCCCTCAGACCGCGCGCAATATGGGCAGGCGCAATCAACCGGTGATCTTTTGGCGTTGTTCGATCATCTGGGTCTGGACGCCGCGCATCTTGTCGGAACCTCGATGGGCAGTTTCACCAGCCTGGACTTTTCCCTGAACCACCCCCAACGCGTCCTGAGCGTGACGCTGGTTGGTAACAGCTCTGGACCCCGCGATCCGGGCGAACAGGAAAACTATCGAAGAACCTGGGTCGGGCACGAAATTCAGCTGCGTAAAGACCGGGGAGGAGACGGAGCCGTCGCGGTGCTGGAAAATGATGCCGCCTATCAAGGCTTTCAGAAAAACGACCCCGATGGTTGGGCGACATATTCTGCAAACCTGCGCGGTCAGTCTGCCGAAGGGGCTGTGCATGTGTTATCTACCCTGCATTGGAACCGGCGTTCCCTTTTTGACGACAGCGCTCGGCTGCAGGCTTTCAAAACGCCTGTCATGCTCGTGACCGGGGATGACGATTATTATCTGGTCGGTGAAACAAATGCATTCTTGAAGGACACCCTTACCAAGGTCAGATGGCATCGTTTTCCGGCGACAGGTCATTTGGTCAATATCGAACGGTCAGACGCGTTCAACCGCTTGCTGGCCGAGTTTATCGAGGAGCCGTCACACGAAAGCTGATCCTTACCGGTTGCTGGAATGCGGCCCGATCTGCAGCGGTCTCGTGAAAACCAGGAGGCATTTTGAGGAAGTGCAACGCCCCAAACCGGGCGACTAAATTTGGCGCCAATGCGGACCAAGCTTGACCCAACATACAATTGGAACGACCGTCCTGTGCGACACCTTGCATGAAAGGGCATCCCCATGAGCAGCCATATTCGGCAAGAAGAAAGAACGCAGCGCCGTGATCGTTCGAACATGCTGATCATCATCTCGGACGAGCATCGAAAGGACGCGATGGGATGTGCGGGACACCCTATCGTCAAAACGCCCAATCTTGACGCTTTGGCCGCGCGTGGCACGCATTTTACCAATGCTTACACGCCCTCGCCCATGTGTGTTCCAACCCGCGCGGCGATCGCAACCGGTGATCATGTTCACAAGACCCGGTATTGGGACAGTGCATCGCCCTATGATGGCCGCATCCGAAGCTGGATGCGTCATTTGCGGGATCAAGGGGTGAAGACCGTTTCCATCGGCAAGCTGCACTTTCGTTCGGCCGAAGATGACAACGGTTTCTCGGAAGAACTCCTTCCCATGCATGTTGTGGGCGGCGTCGGATGGACGATTGGCCTCCTCCGCGAAACCCCGCAACCCTACGATGCGGCGGCAGAGTTGGCCGCAGATGTCGGCATTGGGAACAGCACTTATACCGACTATGACCGCGAGATAACCAAAGCTGCCGAAGCGTGGTTGCAGAACACGGCGGACCCGGATCAACCTTGGGCCGCATTTATCTCGCTGGTCAGCCCGCACTATCCGCTGACATGCCCGGAAGAGTTTTACACCATTTATGATCCTGCGCGGATTGACCTACCCGTCGGATACGAGAACCGTTTTCGCCCAGAACACAGAGAGTTACGGAATTTGGCGGGCTTTTTCGACTACGAAAAGTACTTTGACGAACAAAGGATGCGCGAAGCCAAGGCTGCTTATTATGGCCTGACCAGTTTCATGGACGATTGCGTCGGTCGCATTTTGAAGGCGTTAGAGGCAAGCGGTCAGGCCGAAGACACAGTTGTCATCTATGTCTCGGACCACGGGGACATGATGGGTGATCAGGGTTTCTGGACCAAACAAGTGATGTACGAACAATCCGCAGGGGTCCCAATGATCCTTGCATGGCCTGGCGTGCCAAAGGGGCGCAAGGTGGCCACCGGAACCTCGTTGATCGATCTGGCGGCCACTGCGCTCGACGCCACAGCAGTATCCCAAGACGAAATCAGCCGCGCTTTGCCCGGTGTTTCCCTGCGCCAACTGGCCCGTGAGCCTGACGATCCAGACCGCACCATTTTAAGCGAGTACCATGATGGCGGGTCAACCACCGGAACGTTCATGGTGCGGTGGCAGCAATGGAAGTATGTCCATTATGTCGGCCATGATCCGCAGCTTTTCGATCTTGCAACCGACCCGAACGAACTCCGGGATCTTGTCGCCCTGCAATCAGATGGCGCCTTTGCACTGGCTGCTCTTGCCGAAGGTGAACGCCGGTTACGAGAAATTTGCGATCCCGATGCTGTCAACGCACTATGTTTTGCCGATCAAAAAGCGAGGATTGAAGAACTGGGCGGAGAGGAAGCTTGTCGGACGGCTTATTGCTTCAATCACACGCCGACCCCGAGCGAGCAGGAGAAGATGCGTCAAGCAAGCGCCCTGAGAACCTGATTTGGCTTTTTCCGAGGATATTCCGTTTTTGCGGATATTCTTTGCCGAACCAGGGGTTCAACCGGCGTTTGACAGAGCCTGATGGAACTTAATTTGACCGCGTTACGTTTGTGTTATGGGTTTGACGCGTTTAGAATGGTCTGTTGTTAGATATTCTGACGCTGTTTACGTGATTAGGGTTTGCACCTCTGAGCTTCGGGTTACGAGGCTGACGGTGTTTGATCGTTAAGCAATTGATCCGGTGGATTTTTTGTAGATCGACCGGGCTGTTTGGATTTTGGTTGCGGGGAGAGGATTTGACCTTTGCCGAACGTCAACGAAACTCCTTTTCTAGAGAAGCCCATCGGAGCGGTCTTTTGCTACACTATAAACAGACTGTTTTCCGCAAATGACCGCTGTGACCGTTATAACTAGCGGTTATGAAACCGGATCAAATTTTGCAACAAGTCCATAGAGGTAACTGGTCTCAGGGCGGAAGGTCTTACTCACCGGCAGCCGCAATTGGTTGGGCATTTCGGAAAAGTTCGAGCATATATAGGGCCTTACGATCGCATTCACCACGCGGTGTAGAGCTCCACGGCTTTGGCAGTGAGACTATAATGCGCCTCGATGTTCGAAGCACCGTCGTAAAACACAACGTTGCTTTTGCTATCTTCAGCTACCAGCTCTCCCTCAATCCAGAAAGCGTCGAAAATCGAGCTAAAAGCGAGGCCCTGCGGGTAGTTCACGTGTACAATCTGGTTTGCAGGTGGGGTTGGTGTGTGAACGCAGGCCCCTGCGACAGGCACGAACAGAAATTCGGTCACTTTTGTCTCATCAAAAGCAAGCGGGACGACATAACCCGGGAGGCGGATAAACTGTCCGAGAATTTCCGGATTAGGGCCGCGTCCCGCACGGCCATTCTGCCTAATAATCTTACGGCGCATTTTCATCAGGCCTTCAACATCGACATTATGCATAGAGAGGAGTTTCAGGGCAGCTTCGTGGCGTTTTATGAATGCCGAGTTTTCGCGCTCGCGCGGCGATGAAGTACGCCATTCGACGTGGGTACGCATTGCATCGAGCAAAAAAGGAGGCAGGTCAGCAAAGGGGGTTTCGCTCAAAACATGCGGCGGTTGCAGATCTCGCCAACCGATAACACGACCCCCCGCCGACATGCTATGCGGCGGAGCACCGATCGGTGCTCTCGTTAAAATAGGCGGCGCAGCAAGCGGATCTAACGGAACTCCAAAGTTTTGTTGGCCTGCAATCGCGCGCTGCCGTGCCTTCTCGACGCTTTGCGCCGATACTGGAGAAGTTATAAGGCCGAACAGCGCGACCATCGCCAGCGCATACGCGACTTTCATCATCCCTCAGACACCCTTACGCTGGTGACCGCCACGCCACGGCGTAGTTTTTCGTCGTCACCTTCTTCCCAGACCGGCTCTGTCAGCTCTTTGTCCGGTTCGCCGTCACGATCAATGTCGTAGACCAACTCACCGCCCATATAGGTCTGCAGCACTTCGATCTTATGAAAATCGAAGATATTCTCTAGGGCCTGCTTCCGGATGTCGCGGTCAAGCACAATGATATCCGCAAGCTTGCCTTCCTCAAGACTACCTAACACATCGCCGCGATCCTGAAGGCGCGCACTGCCCAGTGTTGAGCCATGGATAACCTCATCAAAGGTCAATGGCTCTCCGGGCATTACAAGACCGCCGGGTGTTCCCATCGCCTGCCTTGTCATGCCGATCTCCATACCTTCCCACGGTGAAAACACCGGCGAGGTTGGTGCGTCAGGCCCAAATCCGTACTCCATGAACTCGGTCACGAGCTTGAACTGGTACATGCGCTCCAAAACCTCTTTCGGCAGGTTCTGGCTGGTGACATTGAGGAAGTATTCCTCGGTCGGATCAGCCCAGTGAAGTTGAAGCTGTCCGGAAACTCCAAGCCGGGACATGCGCCGCGCGTTGTCGATCGACAAATGGTCGACATGGGTGAAAATTTGGGGGATGTCGTCGCGCACGGGTTCGCCAGTTTCATGTGCAAATTCCAGCGCGTCGAGCGAGCGGCGGATCCCTGCATTCCCTTCAACATGGAGCATCAGGGTAAAATTGCGCTCTGTCAGAGCGTCAAAAATCTCTGCAAGATTGTCTGGATGGAAGTTCATATCTGGCCTTGTGCCGTCCAAATACGGGCCTTCCATGTAGGCGAAGCGCCCCGGCGTTCCATCGATGGCGAATTTGACAGTGTTCGCATGGAGAATGCTGGAGTCAACGCCTGCATCCTCGACGGCGGCCCGCCGCATCTCCAATTGTTCGATCATTGCGGTATCACCCTCAGGCGTGCCGGTGCCCCAGAACACCATTGCCAACTCGTGCCTGAGTGTTAATTCACCTTTTTGCGCCAGACGGACGTAGACGTCATCCGCACCCTCCTTGGACCCGGCAGCAGCCTCCGTCGCTCCTGTAACCCCAACCGCGTTGAGAACGCGGGCGGCGCCACGGATCGCTGCTTCCTGTTTCTCGAAGGAATAGAGTTTATGCTGCTCGACGAAACCAGTCGAAAGATGCGCTTTCTCCTGCAAAAGACCAGAGGGTTCATCACCTGCTTCGTTAAGCGGCATGTAGCCGCCTTTCGGTGGCTCCCAATCGGCAGTGATCCCAAGGTATTCCAGGGCTTTCGTCGAATACCAGCCGTTATGTTGAGTATTGTCCGAGATCAATGCAGGACGCCCCCCCACGATTTCGTCCAGTTCCTCCTTAGTTGGGTTCTGGAAATGCGCATCTGACCAACCGCCCCCGATAACCCATTCATCCGGCGCAAGTGTCGATGCATATTCCCGGATGACTTCGACCACCTCTTCGCGTGTTGCATCGTTGTATTTGAACAGGTTGAGCATGACGAAATGCGTTTGTCCGAAGATGCGCGTGTGCAAATGCGTGTCGATGATACCAGCCATGATGGTGTTTGTGCCCGCGTCCACGATTTGGGCATCTGGGCCTGCAAGCTCTCGGCAACTATCGTCTGTGCGCACGCAAATGATGGTATCACCTTCTACCGCGACCGATTTCGCAAGCGGCATTTCGACGTTGGACGTGACAATGTTCTCGCTCAGAAAAATCGTATCAGCGCTCTGCGCTTGGACCATGTTCGACACAGCCAAGAACATTGTGCTGGAAAGGATCAACGTCTTGGAAAAAAAAGTCATTTGCGTATAGCCTTGTGCTGCAGTTCTCTCAAAAGTCTAAGTCCACTGTTTGCACCCTGTCGATCCACTTTGTGCCACGAGCAATTTAAACTGCGAATGATTGACCTTTTTGGTGCAGGCATCAGATCAGGAGGAATGAAACTGAAGACACATATCTCCTATCAGATTGAGGAGTTGCAGTTCGGCGAAGACTGGAGCGTTGACATGCTTCAGCTTTCCGCAGGGCCGTTGTTGCACCGCTACAGCACAGTCGATCTCGGACAAGTCATAGTGGAATACATCCAATGCGCAGCCTCGGTTCAGGTGCGCGACATACACAATGTACCCTTTTTATCGTTCGGAATTGTCACAGAAGGCGAAGGCAGTCCCCGGTTTTTGGGCCACCCATTGGAGCGCGGGGATACAATTGTCTGGCGTCCTGGAGATCGCTTTGACTACGAATATGTAATGCCTGAGAATTTTTCCGGGTTCGTGGTTATGGTCTCAAAAGAAACCGCCGAACAGCGCGGCTGGTCTATGTCGCCTGCCCGTTTCATGAAAGCCTCTGCTGACGGCTTCAACGCATTGAAAGCCCTGAGCGACAAACTCGTCCAAAGCACAATGTTGAGACAGCCGCACATCGCCTTCGCGTTCCTGAACGCGTTAGAGCAAGCTTTTGGCGCGCAGCTTTTCAAGGATAGCAAACGCTCACCAGACGATGACGCTTCGGATGTTTTTAAGATCGTGGCCCATGCCCGTCGTCATATCTCCGGACTTGGGCCGGAGGAGTTCGATAACGTGGACGAGGTGGCGCGGGTCATCGGTTTGAACCGCCGCAGCTTGTATCGCGCATTTCGAATTTGGCCGGGTATTGGACCTGCGCGCTATTCGCGCGTGTTGCGATTGGCCGCCGCGCGTCGAGACTTGCTTGCGCGTTCTCAAGTCGAGAGTAGTGTGTTGCAGATCGCTCTCGACAATGGCTTTCGCCATACAGGCAGGTTCGCAGCTGAGTACCGGGACTTCTTTTGTGAGAACCCGGCTGAAACGCTGCGGCGAAGTTAGTTAGGAGGATACGCGTCGACTTTTTTCTTCGCAACAGTACGAATGCAGAGGGCAGATTACCCCGTGACGGAACCGGTCTTGCAAATGTAGACACTCTGACCTGCAACGTCGGCTATGGAAGAGGCGGGGTCGTGTCCATGTTCGATTATTGAGGTGCCTGGCGCATGAGAGCAACTAAATGGATGGTAGATCAGGAGTTTTCTTTTCTTCAGGAAACTGACGCAGCAATGGGTGGTTGGAACATTGAAGCCGTCCAACTCAAACCCGGTATAACAAACTCCAAGTTGCAGATCGTTCGCGCAGCGGACCTTCAAATCATGCTAAATGAAGAATCTCATCCTTGCCACGTAAACTGGACCCATGACGGCGAAACAACAAGCTTTGCGTTCTATCGCCCGAATAGCGAAAATGAGATTTGGTGTGGCCTACCTGTAGAAGCGGATGATGCTTTGATTACGTCCTCCGGTCGCGACCATTCAAGCCTGACACCAGCTTGCCTTAGTTCGATTTTTGTGACCTTCGAGACCAACCTGCTAGACCGCTACGGGGTCCAAGAACTTTGTCGAATTGACTCGGCGCAGAATACGACAAACGGAATTGCAAAGCTTGGGACGACTGGACGGCGTTTAAGGAAGTTGCTGTTCAGCCTTTTTGACCAACCGCGTCTTTGGGATCAATTTTCACCCGATGATCTCCAAGATCACATCATGTTTTCGCTAGGTGACATGCTTTGCAAAAACAGCGAGAAGTCAAAGGATTTCGCGAACCTGAAAAGTGCCGCCACTTGGAAGACTGTTGCACGAGCCTTGGAAGCGATAAGTAGTTCACAGCAGTTCTTGAGTTCTCGACAGCTTGCGGATGCGATTTGCGTTAGCCCTAGACTGTTATACCTGTCTTTCCAACAAGAGCTTGGAGTTTCTCCAACAAAATTTATGCGCTTTCGAAGGCTTCAGAACGCACGGTTCGAATTGGCGATGAGCAGCAGTCAGAGCACTTTGATCAAGCAAGTGGCAAGCAAACATGGGTTTCGCGACTTTGGGCGCTTCTCTGAGTATTATAAACGACAATATGGCGAGTTGCCGAGCGACACACTGAGAAAACGGTAAGATATTGGACGGCTATTCTGTTCTGGGTTTTCAACTGGTTCTCCACCTCCTCACGTGCCCCAAAACCACGGTCACAACTGGAAGAGCAAATTGAGCGAGATTTGCACAATTTGCGTATCCAATCCGTTCGATATCTTGAAGGCGACACGGCATAGTTAAACAAAAATGAATGTTAATTTTGATAGAGGACTTGTGCGCTGGCGGATCGCATTGCAGCCTTGAGACAGAAGACTTTTGGTAAATCAGTATTCTAGGGACGGAAAATTGAAGATGAAAAAGAAATTGTCACATCTCGTTATTGGTGCGCTGACATACAGCTTTCTGCCTGTGATGGTTCAAGCTCAAGACGCCGGCTGCGATGCAGCATGCGAAGCGGCCCGAAAAGCCGCCAACCCCCTCGCTGACATTCGCGCGATCATGACCGACAACACGGTGGCATTCAGAACGGGCACAGATGAGGAAGACAGTTATAACTTCCAGATTCAACCAGTCTACGCGGTTCCACTTGACGGCGCCAACCTGGTGCTAAGGGGCATTATCCCAATTCAAGGTGTTGCACCGGGTGCAGTTCTACCGCCCGGCATAGGTGAACCTACCCAAAACTCCGATCTCGAATGGGGTATAGGTGATTCAACGGTTCAAGCGTTTTACGCACCGACACCTTCGGGCAATATTTCTCTCGGCTATGGGCTACAAGTATCTCTACCAACCCACACCGACGACGCGCTTCAGGGCGCGGGTTGGGGGGCGGGTCCGGCCTTCGTGATATTTGGTCAGGCAGGAGATTTGTCCTGGGGTGGTGTTCTTGCTCATATGTGGGGGGAGAGCGACTTCAACACGACTATACTACAGCCGATCCTGATCTACGGCCTTGGTGGAGGTTGGTATTTCGGATATAATAATGTGATATCATATAATTGGAATGCTTCTAACAATGACGAGGCCTGGTTAGTGCCACTGGGCCTAACTGTCGGCAAAACTATCATAACCAACGACGAAAAGGGTACCGCATTGGACCTGAGCGCTGGTTACTACGACGTTACCCAGTCTCCCACAGGTGGGCCAAACAGACAGTTCAAGTTTGGCATCTCTTTTTTCTTCTGAACGAAACAAGCACGTTGAGGAGCAAAAAGTCTTGGCCGATACGATTTCGAACTATGACGTTACCACGATACTGAACCCCCGCATTTGGGTTAGCTACACGACCTCACTTTCGATGCGATGGTCGGAAACACACTCTTAATCAGCATCGAGCATCGTTCAAACTGATGGAATGTCCCAAGAGTGAAAAGTGAAGTTCGCTCTTGGCCCCTCCGGAATTTAAGCAGTGGGCGGAAATGGATGTCTGAGAACTCAAGTGATTTAACTGTGCAGTACTGGGGTTGAGTAGTGTTTGGACAGTAGGGTTTACAATTTCGTTGGTTGACGTGCTGTCGTTTTGCGCAATTTGCGTACTCAAAAAGCTACGACTTGTTTGGTCACGGGTTCATATTCGGTGCAGAACTTGATGAATACAATCAAATGATTAGTCACGCAGGAAACAAGGGAGAACTACATGGCCACCAACACGAAGCTACCAATCGCCAGAATTGGTAAGGTCGCAGCAGTGTTCTGCGTTGCCGTTTTGGCTTCGGCAGTTACGGCTGATGCGGAAGGTAATCCCTACGCTACTGCCGACGAACTTGGTCTGATGAAAGGCTTTCCACCGCCAGAAGACAAGCGCGTGAACCGAACAAACGGGCTGTTTGGCGTTCCTTACAACCGTTGGTCCTACCAGCATATGCGCGAGTTGTTTCCAACCGCCAATATTCCCGCGTCACTATCGCCCCTACCTGTAAAGGTGAACATTGACAGTGGAATTGAACGCCTGACCTACAAACGGGAAGATGGGTCCGAAGTAGATTTCGATACATACCTAAAAGAAACCTATACCGATGCTTTTGTCGTTATCCATGGCGACCGCATCGTATATGAGCGGTACTTGAACGGTATGAGCCCGAACCGGCCTCATCAAATGATGTCCGTCACGAAGTCGTTCGCTGGAATGTTTGGTCTCATGGCTGTTGCAAATGGTTCTCTAAGCGAAGAAGACCCAGTAACCAAATACGTCCCCGAGTTGCAAAGTTCCGGTGCATTTGGAGATGCGACGTTTGAGCAGGTCGAAGACATGACAGCGTCTTTGGATTTTTCAGAAGACTATGCTGACCCGAACTCAGGAATTACACAATATTCTAAGGTCCTTGGGTTAAGGGAAGCTCCTGCCGACGAAATACCCGCTGACAGTATTTACTCTTACCTTGCAACGCTGCCAAAGGACGAAGCTCACGAACAGGGTGATGTGTTTCACTATCAGACGCCAAAAACAGATGTCGTGAATTGGGTGACAAATCGTGCGACCGGTCGCTCATTTCAGGATGAACTTACGGATCTTTGGTCGAAAATTGGTGCAGAAGGCGAAACATATGTACTTCTGGACAAGAATGGGACGCTTTTTGCAGGTGGCGGCTTAAACGCGACGCCACGAAACCTCGCACGATTTGCAATAATGATGCTAAATGACGGAATGGTTGGAGCCGAACAGGTTGTTCCGAAGGAAGTTATCCAAAAGCTCTCGGACGGTGCCGACAGAGACAAGTTCTCAAATGGTCCAGATGCTAAGGGCGTCATGGGCGGAGGGGATTGGAGTTACCGCGCACAATGGTGGGTGCGTCATACGCCAGGCAAAGAGTCGTTCAATGCCATCGGGGTAAATGGGCAGTGGATTTACATCGACGTTGAGCGTGGCGTGGCAATTGTCAAACAAAGCTCGCAGCCGGAGGCTTCTACAAACTACTATGACGAATACAATATCAATGCCTATGACGCGATAATTGGTTATCTTGCACAATAGCGGCGACTACCTCGTTGTTGCGGCGCACGTGAAAGCGTGCGCCATAATCATTAGAGGACGATCAATCACTGAGTGGCATGACCCGCAGCAAAAAGAGGTTAAAGGTTCTTGCTAGTCGCGGACGCCTCTTTGGTTCGCGGTTCCGTCGCACAATCTCAGGTTTGTCAAACGTATATACGCGTGTAGAAACCGGTAAATGGCCACAGGGCAGTGGGGCATCTTTTACACTCGGCTCCTCTGAAGTCTAAGTTAAGGACATGAATGGATGTCTAAGAAACCTATTGATGTGAGTGAGTGGTGCCGGGAATGAGTAGTATTTGGGCGGTAGGAATACCTATTTTATTGGTTGATGTAGCAAACCCCGTCCTACTCGTCGCAATTGCATATGCTCTTACAAGGAGCCGTCCGATTGCAAAAAGCTACGCACTCATCTTAGGCCATACACTTGCCTACTTTCTGATGGGCATTTTAATCGTTTACGGATTTGTCTACTTTGTGATGGGCAGTTTAATCGCCACCGGACTTGCGGAACTTTTCGCTCCGGTGGTGGACTTCGTCGTCAAAGGTTTCGTGGACCCAACGCGCATCAACTTCGTCATCGGCTTTGTTCTGGGGCTGGTTTTGCTCGGCTTCGCTGTGAGGATGAGCACAAGTGCACAAATTGAAAAGCAATCTACAAGATCTGAAGTCAGCGAGCAGAAAGAAGGTTTGTTTCCATCTTTCATGATGGGAGTAACAATTTGCGTTTTGAGTATGCCGTTTTCTGTACCGTATTTCGGCTTAATCAATGAGTTGTTCAGCTTCAATGTTGAATCTAAGGCTCTAGGTTTGCTGATCTACAACCTTTTGTATGCGCTACCATATATGCTGATTCCATTTGCATATGCTGTCGTGGGGCAGTCCATTGTAGCCAAACTGGAAGCGTTCATCACGTTCATAGGCAGCACCGCATCATGGTTCATCCCACTGCTGTTCGGCGTCTTGGGCTTGGCTTTCATCGCTGACGCAATCAAGTATTTTCTCACTGGTTCCGGTTTGGTTTGATGCCAATCCTTCCGTTCACCAATGGGCTTTCACTATTCAGATGTTCCATTTTTTCGTTGACTGAACTTCTGAAAAGCTGCTCCCGCCGTTCGGCAGAATGTCTACCTTGCTCTCAATTCAGCTCAGTACGCTGTCATGATCAGCCTGATTTGTATGCGAGAAAATCCGGCTTAGATGATTATTAGCGAGTCACAGGACCTGCATTGAGCGTTCCCAACCGATAAGCTGGACAAGGCTGTCAGCTGCTTGCTACTCTTATTGTGGTGAAAGTAAAACGTCCAGATTAGCTTTCAAGACTGAGTATCTACTAAGTGCCAAACTTTTCACGAAACCTATTCAATGAGTAAACCTCGCACTTCTTTGGCCGGTTTTTGCGCAGTTGCGATGTTCTGCACTGCGTTTGGAGCGAGCGCGGAAGGCACTGATGACAATGCGAACCAGGACAACAGTGAACTGGGATTCAAAAATGGTTCTTTTGTTGGTGTTCCCATCCCGATTAACGACCCGACTTTCGGTGCTGGGCTAGTTTTGGGTGTTGGATACCTTTTTCAAAGCGACGAAGGATCAAAAACCTCGTCTTTAGGTGCAGCCCTCGCAGGGACGAACAAGGAAAGCTACGCAATCGGGCTAGGTGGTGGTTTGTCTCTCGACAACAATCGCCACAACGTTGAGTTCATACTCGCATATGGAGATCTAAAATACGATTTGTTCCTGATTAATGACTCGATAAACGTCTCGCAGCAGGGCCTCGCGTTCCAAGGCGCGTATCGCTACAGCTTTACGGATACTTTTTCAGCAGGTGCATCGTTGCAGTATCTGAACACCGTTGTTTCAGGTGTAGACGGCTTCGTGTTGCCCCCTGAAGTTGCCGAACTCTCAGACACTGCGCTAGCAACAGTAGGCCTTGTCGCGAAATGGGATACTCGTGACGATACGTTTTACCCGGTTAGCGGGAACAAAGTGGATCTGGCACTGACCTACTCAAACGATGTTCAAAACGGGGATCTGTCCTATTACGGACTGAAGCTAAGCTACGACAAGTTTTGGCCCGTTAGCAATGAATCAGCTATCGCCTTCAGAGCAACGGCTTGCGAAAAAAGCGACCGCACTCCTTTCTTCGACAGTTGCCTTCTAGGTTCTGAAATAAGGGGTTTTCCATTGTTTGATGTTTATGGAAACTCGATGCTGACCGCGCAAGCTGAATATCGAGGAAGACTTTCTAAGCGATTTGGATACGTCGCATTTGCTGGTGGTGGCGAAGTGCAAAAGAACAGTATTTCTGTCGATAGTGGCTTCCGCTACGCTGGCGGTGTTGGTTTGCGCTACCGAGTAACAAAAAAACACAAACTGGATTTTTCGATAGATGCGGCGGTCAACGACGACGGAGACCAGTTTCTATATTTCTATGTTGGCCAAAGATTTTAAGTCACCTTTTTTGAAACCGGCAACTATTCTTCTACAAATTACAGACGTTTCAATACCGACTGCGCGTTCTGTTTAGGTATTGACCAAGACGTTTTAGGGACTCCCATTCCAGTAGACCTACTGGGTTGAACATTTCATTCTCCAGCCGACAAGCACATAAACTTGCTGATGTTTCTACACTATTTTTCTGGTTTACGTCTGTTGTGTGCCGTGTACAGAACTCAGTTTCTCATACGTAGTAGTGGTCCAAGTCTAATTGGAGCATTCAAGTGCAACGGTCCAGCGCGCGCCATAAACGTTGAAACATTGACACGATAGGTTCCAGACCCACAGATCCTGTGTTTCGGGCAACTGGCACCAGACGAGTTTTGTTAGATGTCCAATCCGAGCCCAAATTGTTTTTCTTCGCAACAAGTCCGCCGCAAACATCGCCAGAAGGATCTAAATTCGAAGTGTTCCTCTTGTGGCGAGGCTGGGAAAACTGCGGATCATTTCACGAGAAGTCTTTAAGAGCTCTGTGCCAAAGGCTGCCAGGCTCTGGACCCTCGATATGTTCATTGGACTTTTTATGGATATGCAAACCGATGTGGCAAGGATCATCGTAAAAGAATTGCCAGGGAACGTCGCGAAAAACGTCAAAATTCTTCGCGTCAGACCAATGATAGAAAGTCGCTGGTGGTTGTGCACGACCATAAAGGTCGTATCTTTTTGCAAGCTGCCGGAAGGCCTCGTTGCCGTAGATCGTAATCCCAAGGTCCGAAGCGGAATAGGACGTTCCGGTCAGGCGATACCACATTGGACGCAAAATGCGGCGTTTAAATTCAAGCCAGTCTGGCACCAGATTATCCTGCTCAAGTAGACGCTCATATTCTCCAATAATCGGGTTTCCGGGGGGAAGGTAGAAAACAGATGCGCCGATTCCGCCGGATACCTCTCGCACGAAATAGACGTCATCTGAAGGATATTCAAAGGGGCGAAACATCAACACATCACTATCAAGCCACAAACCTCCGCCAGCCCGTTGCAGAAAGACCCTGAAAAAATCACTGAATTGAACAGTTGGCAGCCAGGTAGCTTGATCTTTTTTCGCCACAGGCACCAGCCGCTGGACTAAAGCCCTATCAAGTACTTCGTTGCCGTCCCTGATTTCGACGCCAGGCGGTGCATTCGGAATGTCCCCATAGGTGTATAAGGTGACAGGCATATCTGTGGCGAGCATTGACGATATACATACCCGGTCAACTAACCTCAAAGGGCCGTCGAACCACATTGTGGCCAGCTTGTTCGCCATTTTTTGTTTTCCTTAAGCCTGATAAAAGTAGCTTTCCAAAGGATAATCTACAACCGGACCTGGTGTCTTGTACTAACCGATTTTATTGTTGGATGTTGTGGTCAAGGCTTGGTCCAAATAACAGCCGCTCGTCAGATCGGAACGAAGAGCCGCTCCGAGCCATTTCTTGTTCCCCCTTCTCGGCAAAAGTAGTGGCCCAACTCTAGGGGGCAAAGACACCGTGGCATCCAAATGAGTTAACCCATACTAGGCTCAGGACCCATTGATTTCCGTTTGGTTGCGTGATTCACGGGCCGAAAAAC